>JBGSPP010000254.1:0-12115 GCA_041738515.1 Desulfobulbus sp. | reverse complement strand
TCTCCACCAGCACCTCGCCGAGACGACGCGGGGCCTCGGCAGCGCCCGCCTTCTGCACTTTCAGGGCCTCGTGCAAGGTCTGCGGGTCCACCAGCCCTGCCTCGATCAGGAGGGCGCCGATCGGTTGCCGGATCAACCCCTGCAGCGCGGCCAGATGCTCGTCCAGGGCCGGGATCTCGGGCTCCAGGTCTGGGGCGCGCTTTTCCAGACCATCGCGCATGGCGTCGATGCCGCGAATGAAGACCCGTTCCGGATACTCGGTCTGAAAAAACTCGCCGCCGAGAAACCGCTGCAAGGTCGATTCCAGCGCCCCGCACAGTCGATCCATGGCCCGGAATTCCAACAGGGAGAAGTTGCGTCTGAGCTGGCTTAACAGCCGCACCAGCTCAGTCACCCGCTGAACATCCATGGCGATGAAGTCCCAGAGGACGAACTCCCTTTCCGCGGTCTCCAGAAGCCCCTCGCTTTCCCGTAAAAGGGTTGCCTGCATGGGTGGTTCCAGGGCGGCATGGGCAGGCGCGGCAGGATTTGCAGCCGAAACGCCGTTGGTCGATCCGCGCACCGCCAGGACAAGTTGTGCCGCCGCATCAGCCAACCGGGCATCGTCCTTGTCGATTACGATCTGCGCCAGTCCCTGGTCGAGGACGGCGACGGCCCGGGCCAGCAGGACAATGTGCTCCGGCGTCAGGGGCAGGATGCCGGAACGGCCGCGGTCAAGCAGATACTCCAGGGCGTCGGCCAGGGTCGTGAGATGATCGAGCCCGAGCAGCCTCGCATTCCCCTGTACGAAACGAAACAGCTGATGGCACAGGTCGAGCGTCCGGGGAAGGATATCCGCCCGTCCCGGCTGTGCCGCAAGGGCATCGACGAAGGGCTTGACCCGAAAGGTCATCGCCTTGCCCTCCAGGAGAAAATCGTTGAGCTGCAATGCATATTCCATAGCCATACCTGTCCTGTTGCCGATCTGGCCCCGCGTCGGGCCTGGGCGTCAAAAAATTGCAAAAATGGTGCCGCCGCCAAAACATTGACACTGAAAACAAGCCATCACTCCCCCTCTGTCCCGGTTCGGGGGCGGGAAAACAGGATCGGACAGCCTTTCGCCTGGAACACATATTGCTTACAAGTAAAGGACAACCTGGTCCCTTCTGCCCGAATCCGATCGACGGCGTGACATCCGGCCCCATGACCCGACATTCTCTCATCATCGCCCTGCTGCTGTGTGCTGTCAACCTGTTTTCAGGTGCGCCCGCCCTGGCGGCATCGAACCTCAAGAGCATTCACCGCACCGACGAATCGGCGTACATGCAGTTCTTTCTCCATTTCGACAGGCTGCCCGTGAGCACAACCGCCACCAGCGGCCGGCGGGTCGATCTGACTCTGGAAAAAACCGCAATCGATGCCTCCGTTGAGCCCCCGAAGGTCGACAGCCGCATGATCAAGATGACCCGCACGCAAAAGGACGGCAACACCGTGCTGTCCTTTTACTTCCGCTATCCGCCGCAGAAAGTCACGCTCAAAGACAGCAAGGAAACGGGCATGCTCATGGTGGACGTGCTCCTCGGCAACCCGGTCGCCGCGAGGTATCCGGAACTGGCCGCCCAGCTGCGGGGGGTCACCGTCCTCAACCGGGCCCAGACCGACTCGCTCCATCCGAGAAACTCATCCGCCTTTGCCAAGGATTGGAAAAAGGCCTTCACTGCCTACGAGGGCCTGGTGGTCATTGATCCGCCGCCAAAACTGCTGCGGCCGCCCTTTCCCCTGGCAGCCGCCCTGCAGCCGCCTCTGCCCCAGGAACAGTGGCTGACAGCCGAACTCCTCGCGGCGGCCGGGGAAAACAAGTGGAACCAGGTCAGCCAGATGGCGCGGAAACTGCTCACCGAGCAGCCCGACGAACGCTTGAAGGAACGGCTTGTGCTGACCTACGCCGAGGCGCTGTTCCGATCGGGCGAGTACGAGGAGCCATATGCACTCCTTCAGCGCATCGCCCTGGAGTATCCCGATACCCTGATGGCCGACCTGGCCAACTACCTCTTCATCAATCTGCAGGCGGTTCGGGGCGATGCCTTTTCCGCCTCCTATGATCTTGACAATCTGGCCCCCAAATTGGCCGGCACACCGTTTACTGCCCATACCGACATGCTGTCGGCGGAACTGGCCCTGGCGAGCGGACGCATCAACGAAGCTGAAAAGGCCCTGAACCGGGAGGCGGTCATCCGGGACGATTCGCTCAGGCTCCTCCGGTCAATGCGCCAGGCCGACATCCTCGTTGCCAAAAAAGAACCAGCCAAAGCGCTGACCCTGTATGAAGGGATAGCGCGGCAGTCACCGGCTGTCGACGCAGACCCCTTGTCGCTGGCCAACTTTGCCGGTCTGCTGTACGCGGCCAAACGCTACGAGGAGGCGGCACGGAAATACCAGCAGCTGGCCGATCTGCTCGACAACGAACAGCTGAAGGGGCTGGCCCTGTTCCGCCTGGCCCTGTGCCATTTGCCGGCGCAGGCCACGGCCAGGAAGGCCAGAATCGAGCTGATGCAGGTCCAGGACGCCTTTCCCCGTGACCAGGCCGGCATGCGCGCCCGCATGAAACTGACTGACCTGGACTACGCCGCCGGTAAGATGAAACCGGAATCGGCGCTGGCCGTGTACGCAGAGCTGGCCAACGAGGGATCGAACGTACCCCTGCGGGAGGAGGCCTGGTTCAAGCAGGCCCTGGTGCAGGCCCTGACCGGCCGTCAACGAGAAAGCGTCCAACTGCTGGTTGACATGCTGCGCCTCTTTCAATCGGGCCCCCTGCGGGTGGAGGCCACGGCCCTGCTCATCGAGCAACTGCCGGGGGTGCTCAAGCAGTTGGTGGCCGCCAAGGAGTACATCCAGGCCCTGGTGCTGGCCAAACAGAACCGGGAGCTGTTCGCCCGGGGTTGGCTTGCGCCCGGCCTGCTATTTGATCTGGCCAAGGCCTACAACCAGCTGGGTCTGGTCGAGCAGGCTGCCCAGACCTACCAATATCTTTTCGAGGTATCCGCCGACGGCGACCGGGAGACGATCTACCTGCCGCTTATTCAGGCGCTGTTTGCCTCAGGCCAGCATGTACAGGTCGAGGAATTCGCCAACCGTTACAGCCTCCGCTACCCCCAGGGCGGCGACAGCCAGACTGTGTTTTACTACAAGGTCCAATCGCTGTATGCCAGCGGCCAACTGGACAAGGCGCTCAGCCTGCTGCACAGCGACGAGGCCAGCCGGACGCCGCGGGTGGATATCCTCAAGGCGCGCATATTCTTTGACCAGAAGCAGTGGCCGCAGGTGATCGAGGTGCTGGAGCAGCCCGCATTGGGTGACCAGGCAGCGGCCGGGGATCTGCCTCTGCTGCTGGCCGAATCCTATTTCCAGACCGCCCGGGACGACAAGGCCCGGCCTTTATTCGCCCGGCTCGCCGATAAGGACGATGGCGGCGAGCAGGCGCGTTTCCGGCTGGCCCAGATCGAGCAGCGCGGCAACAATAGAGCCCAGGCGCTTAAGCTGTATACGGAACTGGCCGAAAAAGGGACAGACAGTCCGTGGACCAGACTGGCCCGGGAAGAGGCGGCCATATTGCAGTTGCAGAAGAATTAGAACGAGCAACAAGAATGAGATAAATGTTCCGGCCCGCCAACAGCGCGGGCAAGGAGGAAGCCATGCCAGGCATTGGCGAGTTCGACACTACCATGCGGCTCTTGCAGAAGGTTCTGGATCTGCGTTCGCAGAACCAGCAGATCATCGGGAGCAATATTGCCAACGCGGAAACCCCCGGCTACTCGGTCCAGACCTTTACTTTCGAGGATGAACTGAAAAGCGCCCTGTCCGAAGGCGGCCTCCAGCCTGTTACCAGCCATCCCGGCCACATCCCGCTGGCCCCGGCCAATCTGGAGCAGGTCTCGGGCACGGTCAGCATCAACGAGGACCGGACCGGCATCGGCGATGAGAACAGCGTCCGGGTCGATCAGGAAATGGTCAAACTGTCGCAGAACCAGATCCTGTATGAGGCGGCAGTGACCATGCTCAACAAAAAGCTGTCTATGCTCAAATACGCGGCCAATGGTGGCGCGTAATTTGCAAAAGTTTGAGAAAACTCAGGAGTCGTTATGGATATCTTCACCTCTTTTGACATCGCCGCCTCCGGCCTGCGGGCCCAGACCACGCGACTGAACACCATCAGCGCCAATCTGGCCAACTCGGAGACCACCGCCACCCCCGAGGGTGGCCCGTACAAGAAAAAGTCGGTGGTCTTCCAGACCGAGAACGTACCCTTTAACCAGCACCTGGCCACCTCCATGCAGGAGCATGCCCAGGGGGTCAAGGTTGCCCGGATCATCGAGGACAACAGCCCGCCGCAACGGGTCTACGACCCTTCGCACCCGGACGCCAAGGAAGACGGCTACGTCGAGATGCCCAATGTCAGCGTCATCAAGGAGATGGTGGACATGATGTCGGCCACCCGCTCCTACGAGGCCAACACCACTACCATCAAATCGGCCAAGCGCATGGCCATGAAAGCGCTTGAGATAGGGAGATAGCGAATATGGAAGCGATCAAGGCCGTCTCACTCGCAGCCGCCCAGGTTGCCTCCCCGACCACGGAGGTTTCGCGGGCCCGATCCTCGTTCGGCGACATCCTCCAGTCCATGGTTGCCGGCGCCGATGCCCAGCAGCAGAACGCCGACCAGGCCATGCAGCAGCTGCATTCCGGTGGGGAAAAGAATCTGCACGAGGCCATGCTCTCCATGGAAAAGGCGGATATCTCCCTGCGCTACATGATCCAGGTACGCAACAAGGCCATCGAGGCCTATCAGGAAATCATGCGGATGCAGGTCTGATGACGGCGACTCGCTGCCCGGCCGCCATCCGGCCCAAAGCCCGCCCCTTTGACGACGTGAACCCAGCAAGGACGCATCATGGCTGAGCCGACAGCAATCACTCCCCGAAAACCCAATGCCGTGCAGGCCATGATCGCCACCATCACCCAGTGGCCGCTGACGCGGCAACTGGCGCTGGCCGCGGTCACGGCCATTTCGCTCGGTCTCTTTGCCTACATCATCATCCAGGCCAGGAGCGCCGATTACCAGCTGCTCTACGGCAACCTGGCCGAATCCGACGCCTCGGCCATGGTCGAGTGGCTCAAGGGGCAGAACATCCCCTACAAGCTGGCCAGCAACGGCCGCAATATCCTCGTGCCGGCCAACAACGTCTACGAGACCCGGCTCAGCCTCGCCTCGGCCGGCCTGCCCCAGGGCGGCGGCGTGGGCTTCGAGATCTTTGACAAACAATCCTTCGCGCTCACCGATTTCGTCCAGAAAGTTAATTATTCCAGGGCGCTGCAGGGAGAACTGGCCCGCACCATCACCTCGCTCGGGCCGGTGGAATCGGCGAGGGTCCATCTGGCCCTGCCGGAAAAGCGGCTGTTCAAGGATCAGCAGAAACCGGCCACGGCCTCGGTCATCATCAAACTCGCCCCGGGAAAACGGCTTGCCGAGGCGCAGATCGAAGGCATTGTCCATCTGGTTTCCAGTTCCATCGAGGGCTTGAGCCCGGATCAGGTCACCATCATCGACCAGAACGGCAACGTTCTCTCCAAGACCGGCGAGAAGGGGCTCTCCGGCAACCTGAGTCCGGATATGCTTGAATACCAGATGCAGGTCGAGCAGCGCCTGGAGGACCGGGCCCAGACGCTTCTGGAAAGATCACTGGGCGCCAAGAACGCCCTGGTCCGGGTCTCGGCCGTGCTCGATTTTGCCCGCACGGAAAAAACCGAGGAGACCTTTGACCCGGAGGAACCGGTTATCCGCAGCGAACAGTTGAGTGATGAGAAGTCGGGCTCGGAGATGACCGGCGGCATCCCCGGTGTACAGTCCAACCTGGAAGGCAACACCGCCCAGTCCGCCGGCGCGACGCCCCCCTCGAGCAAATCGCAACGGACCACCAACTACGAGATCAGCAAGGTGGTCTCCAGGACCGTCAACCCGGTGGGCACGGTGAGCAGGCTCTCGGTCTCCGTGCTGGTGGCCGACAAGGTCGTGCCAGGCAAGGATAAGGAGCCGCCAAAGAACGAAGCCCGCAGCGCGGAAGAGCTCAAAGCGCTGGAAAACATGGTCGCCTCGGCGCTCGGTCTGGATACAAAACGTGGCGACAAGATTGAAGTCACCTCCATGCCCTTCCTCGAATCCGATGAGACCCGGGAGGGTCAGGGGTTGATGGCGGGCGGCCTGTATCAGTACGCGCCGTTCATCCGCTACGGCCTCCTGCTCCTGGGCGGGCTGCTGCTCTATCTCCTCATGATCCGGCCGCTTATGAAGACCCTGAATCGCGATGTGACCAGGCATTACAAGACCGTCGAACAGCTGGAGGCCGAACAGGCCGGCGGCGGCGCGGCCGGCCATGATCAGGCCGCAGTTGACCCGCTGCACCGGATCAAAAAGGAGGTCGACGCTGATCCGGCCTTTGGCGCGCACGCCCTGCGCAACTGGATCCAGGACCGGAGCTGATAATCGCGGGTCCATGAGTCATCCTTTTTCCCCATCTTCCTTACCTCTGGAACGTTCCCCATGGCGGCAGCGGAAAAACTGACAGGCCTGAAAAAGGCGGCGATCCTGCTGATCTGCCTGGGCGAGGAGACCGCGGCCAAGCTGCTGCGGGAACTCAACGACGAGGAGATCTTCAAGGTCACCCGCACCATGGCTGAAATCGAGCACATCCCCGAGGAGGCGAGGAAACGGGTGCTCGAGGATTTCGAACTGGCCATCGAGGGACAGGCCGGCCTGGTGGTGAAGGGCCAGGAATACGCCAAGAAACTGATCTCCAGCACTGGCAGCAAATCCAGGGAAAACAGTCTAATGCGCCAGTTCGTCACCGGCACCGAGGCCCGGCCGCTGGAGACCATCGCCAAGATGCCGGCGACTATGGTGGCCGGGTTGCTCGAACGCGAGCATCCGCAGACCCTTGCTCTGGTGCTGTCCACTCAGTCCGCGGAGCACGCCAGTGCCATCATCGCCCACCTGCCCGAGGACAAGCGACCCGACGTCATTCATCGCATTGCCACCCTGGACAAAGTCTCGCCCGTAGTCATCGACCAGATCGAGGAAGCGCTCAGCAACGAGATCGGCATTGTGGTCAGCGCCCAGGAGCAGCGGCAGCTCGGCGGCCTGAAAAAAGTGGTGGATATTCTCGACAACATGACCAACAATATTGACTCGGAGATCCTGGAGAGCCTCGAGGAGGTTGATCCGGAGATGGTTGAGGACATCCGCAAGATGATGTTCACCTTTGAAGATCTCTGCGCCCTTGATGGCCGGTCGATCCAGATGATCCTGCGCGAGGTCAACAACGACTCCCTGACCATGGCCCTGAAGACCGCCTCCGACGAGATCAAGGACAAGATCTTCGCCAACATGTCCTCCCGGGCCGCTGACATGATCAAGGATGACTTGGAGGTCATGGGGCCGGTGCGGCTCTCCGAGGTCGAGGCCATGCAGCAGACCATCGTCAAGATCGCCATGAAGCTGGAGGAAGAAGGCAAGTTGGTGTTGCGCAAAGGAAGCGGCGATGAGTTCGTCTAGGATCTTCAAGGGTGATCCTCTGTTCACCCCGACCACACTGGTGCAGCGGAGCATCGCCCTCCCCATGGGGGAAGCGGATCTCGCCGCGATGGGCGCGGACGGTCCGGCAGACGAAGAATTTACCCAGGACGACCAGGGGGCAGAACGCGACGGAGGTTCTCCGGAGCAACAATCCACCCGGGCTGCGGAGCCGGCGACGGCCCTTGATCTGCAGGCCTTGCGCGACGAGGCCTACAACCAGGGCATGGCCGATATGGCGGCCCAGCACAAGGCCAATTTTCAGTCAGCTATCGAGGCCTTTGCCGCCACCTGCCAAAAACTTGACAGTCAACGCAAGGCACTGCTGGAGCAGAGCCGGGGCGACATGATCAACCTGATCATTGCCGTGACCCGGAAAATTATCGGCCAGGAACTGGCCACACCGCGGAACCTCATTGCCGTTACCCTGCAGGCCGCTCTGGAGAGCGCAATCGACAGCGAGGAGTATTACGTCACCCTCCATCCCGACGACCTGGCCTTCGCCGAGCAGCAGGCGCCGGAGATCATCAGCTCCATCCGCGGCCTGGAGCGCCTGGTCTTCAAGACCGACAGCTCGATCAGCCGGGGCGGCTGCCTACTGGAATCCGCGGTCTGCTCAGCCGACGCCACCATCGAAACCCAGATCGAAAGCCTGCGGGAATTCCTGGAGGAACAACCCGCAGCCCTGCCGCCGCCGGACCTGGGATAGACCGCGTCATCCCACTCGCCAGGATCGGTCCCGCAGCCGCGACCCGGCCGGTGTGATGCAGCCGCAGCACCACGGCCGGCATGTTGGCGCTCGTTCTGACGCACGCGGTTGACGCCTGCCCCTCCTGACCCTGTACGGACCCATCCATGACCATTGCAGACGACCTCATGCAGCAGTTTTCCCCCATCCTCGTCCACGGCAAGGTCCACCGCATCGTCGGACTGGTGGTCGAAGGCTCCTGCCCCCGCTCCTCCATCGGCTCGCTCTGTGAGATCGTCCCGCTCCAGGACAGCCCGCCCGTGCCCGCCGAGATCGTTGGCTACAGCAACAACCGCGCCCTGCTGATGCCCCTGGGCGAACTCCGCGGCCTGGGCCCAGGCAGCCTGATCCGGGTGCGCAAAGACCAGGCCACCATCAGCGTCGGCGAGGCCATGCTCGGCCGGGTGCTGGACGGCATGGCCCAACCCATGGATCAGGGCCCGCCCCTGTATCTGCCCCATGAGAAGGGGCTCTACACCCTGCCGCTTGGCCCCATGCGCCGCGAAACCATCACCCAGCCGCTCGACCTCGGCATCCGCGCGATCAACGGCCTCCTGACCTGCGGCATCGGCCAGCGCATGGGCATCATGGCCGGCTCGGGCGTGGGCAAGAGCGTGCTCCTGGGCATGATGGCCAAGTACGCCAAGGCCGACATCAACGTCATCGCGCTGATCGGCGAACGCGGCCGCGAGGTCAAGGAGTTCATCGAGCGCGACCTGGGCGAGGCAGGCTTGGAGCACTCGGTGATCGTGGCCGTCACCTCGGACCAGTCGCCGCTGTTGCGCATGCGCGGGGCCTTTGTCGCCACCGCCATTGCCGAATACTTCTGCCAGCAGGGCAAGAACGTGCTCCTGATGATGGACTCGGTCACCCGCTTTGCCATGGCCATGCGCGAGATCGGTCTTTCCATCGGCGAGCCGCCCACCACCAAGGGCTACACCCCCAGCGTCTTCGCCACCCTGCCCAAGCTGCTGGAGCGGGCCGGCAACTTCCTGGAGCAGGGTTCGATCACCGGCCTGTACACCGTGCTCGTCGATGGTGACGACCTCACCGAGCCGGTGGCCGATTCGGTGCGCTCCATCCTTGACGGCCACATCGTGCTGTCGCGCAGTATCGCCGCCAAGAACCATTATCCGGCCATCGATGTGATGATGTCCACCAGCCGCGTCATGCGCGATATCACCAGTTCCCGCCACCAGGAACTGGCCGGCAAGGCGCGCAGCGTCATGGCCGTGTACCGCGAATCCGAGGACCTGATCAATATCGGCGCCTATGCCGCCGGCAGCAACAAGAAGATCGATTACGCCATCTCCCGCATTGACGCCATCAACAACTTCCTCATCCAGGGGTTCGACGAACCCGCCCCCCTGGAGGAAACCATCAACGCCCTGGGCGATCTGGTCAGCGACCGCGAAGGCGCCGAACGGCGCAGACCCGGGCGCAGGGGATTTGACCGGCGGCGCACCGATCTGCCGGCGGATGACGCGTCATGAAACCGTTTGCCCTGGGCGCGGTCCTCAAGTACCGCAAGCAGCTTGAGGACATGGCCAGACAGCAGCTGCACCAGGCCGTGGAGGCCGAAGCGCGGCTCGCCGAAGCCCTGCACGCGGTGCAGGAAGACCTGGCCGGACTCTATGCCGGTCTCACAGTTGATCAGGAGCGCGGCACCACCGTGGATCGGCTGATCCTGTATGATCATCGCATCGCTTTGGTCAAGGAACAGATGCAGCTCCGCAAGAAAGAGCTTCAGAAACAGCAGGTCCAGGTCGAAAAAAAAAGGCAGGCGCTGGTCAAGGCGAGCAGGAACAGAAAGGTCATGGAAAAGCTGCGTGAGCAGCAGACCGCAGCCTACAAGAAATACCTGGAAAAAAAGGAGTCCACCATGCTCGATGAAATTGCGGTGCTCTCCCATGAACGAAAACAAGGGTAGACAAGGCTTTCTTCAGCACGCCTTTGCCTGACAATGAAGACTCACGGGATTCGAATCCAAGGCTCTGCCATGAAAACTATTGTGTGTGTTTCTTGCGTCCTCTTCCTGCTCATCACAGCCCCTGTCCTGGCGGCGGATGCGGCAAACCCGGCCGTGAAGGCAGACAGCCAGGAGCAGGAATACGGTTCCGTCGAGGAACGGCGACTGCGGGAGGCCATCGAGGGCGGAGAGCACTCAGCTCTTGCAAGAGAACGGGAAAACCTGGAAGACAGGAAAAAGGAACTTAAGAGACTGGAGGAGGAGGTCGATAAGAAACTTGAGCAGCTCAATCAGCTCCGCCTGAATGTGGAAAAGCTGCTCGCGGAACAGGACGCCGCCGAGCAGAAGCAAATCCAGGCCCTGGCCAAGATGTACGAAAAGATGACCGCTGACAAGGCTGCGACAGTCCTGGGCACGGTCGATCAGCAACTGGCCGTCGCCATCCTCAAACAGATGAAAACCAAATCAGCCGCAAAGATACTCAACTCCATGGAAAGGGAAAAGGCGGCCAAGCTGACGACCGGCATTTCAACCCTTGAAACGGATTAGACCATGCAGCCTCTCCCCTTCCTCTCCTCTGACCTGTTTGTCTCCGGTCCAGCGACCTCCCTGCCGTCTACCAAGACCGGACCGGAAGGCAATTTCGCCTCGACCCTGGCTGCCGCGGCCAACGGACAGCAGGGCAACGGCGCCCAGACAACAACCCAGGGCACCGGCAAGGAAGGCAGCCACCCGATCCAGCAGGCCACCCGCCTCGACGGCGCCGAAACTCCTGCCGAGCTTGCCGACCCGCAGGAACTGGACACCTCCATGAACGGAGCGGCCGGAGCAGCCAACCTGGTCATACACTTTTCCCAATGGCGCGCCTCGGAAACTGGCCTTGCCATCAGTGCCGCCATCACCAGGGAATTGCCCGAGCAGTCGGCTGTCTCGCAAATGCTCGCCGCCATCGCCCTGACTGGAAAAATGACCGCAGCTGGCGAGCCGCAGGTCGGCCTTTCGACCCAGAGCAACAGCGTCCAGACCGCAGGCCGCGAAACCACCACAGCAGGGAGTGGTGCTGCGCAGGCGCTGGGCGGATCATTTCTCCTCAACGGGATGGATATCGAGCAACCGGCGCCCCAGCAGACCCAGACAACGCAGCAAACCATGGCAACATTGGGGCAACAGACGCAGGCCGCGACACCTCAAACGGTACTCGCCGCCATCGCGACGGGAAATGCAGCTGAGACCGCTGCCGCAGCCAGCACCACCCCTGCTGAAAAGACAGTCAGTGACGTCACCGTGCTGACTGCGACCTTCGTGCCCACCGCCGACCCGCCGGCCGCGAGCAGGCAGGCCGCAACCCCGCAGGGCGCGAGGGTGTTTGTTCAGGATGAAACGGCACAGGTCGTGGTCACCTCGCAGGCCGCCGCTGATGAACAGGCGCCGCAAGCCACCGCGGCTGGCAGCGGCATGGCCGCAGGCAGCGAGACCGTCGGGATCCGACAGGAGATCAATGGCGACTTTATCCGCAGTAATCTGCCCAACAAGATCGCCGACGCCATGAAGGACGACAGTTCCAGCCAGCAGCAGGATCAGGCAGGCGACAAAGGGCAGAACAGCGGCTCTGCCGCCAACAGTGCCGGTCAATCGCTCGGTGAGCAGATGCTTACGCAGCGGGCGCAGGTGACCGCTGCCCAGGACGGCCAGCCCCTGATCTTCGCCCACCAGCTGGATTCGTCACTGTCGGCCGCGACCGGGTCGGCAGCCCAGGCCAGCACCCGTTCAAGGATCCCGGCCGGCAACTGGCCCA
>JBGSPP010000201.1:0-1912 GCA_041738515.1 Desulfobulbus sp. | reverse complement strand
GCCGGGCCGCCCGGTCGGACAGGGCGTGCAGAGCCCGGGCCGCCAGTTCCTTGCCGGTGCCGGATTCGCCCCGGATGAGCACGGTGACAGTGCTGCGGGCGACCCGGCGCAACAGGTCCAGGGCCTGCTGCAAGGGCTTGGAACGGCCGACGAAGCCAAGGTTGCTGTCGCGGTCGTCAAGTCGGCTGTGCAGCCGCTCGTTTTCTCTGAGCAGGCGGGTGCGTTCCACCGCCCGACTGACCGTGCGCAGGATGCGTTCGTTGTCAAAGGGCTTCTCAATGAAATCATAGGCCCCGTCCTTGAGCGCCTGCACCGCCATCTCGATGGTGCCGTAGCCGGTCATGAGAACGGTAGTGACTGCCGGTTCAAAGCCGTTGACCTGGCGCAGAAACGCCAGCCCGTCCATGCCCTGCATCTTGATGTCGGTGACCACCACCTCGGGCGGATCAGTCTGCATCAGTACCAGGGCCTCCTCGGCCGAGGTCGCCTGGGTCACGGCGCAGCCGCCCTTCTTGGTCAACACCTTGGCCAATAGGATGAGCATGTCCCGCTCGTCGTCGACAATCAGCACCTTGTGGGGGGGTTGCTCGCTCATGCCTTACGTCCTATCGGTGGGTTGCGGTCATGGCCTGGAAATAGAGCTGGACGAATTTGCCGGAGATGACGTCAACCGAAGAGAAAAGGAGTTCAGCTTCGGGCGCCTCCTGACCGGTAAGGGTGCGGAAGGCCCGGATCGACAGGGCGGCGATAGCTCGCGTCAGCTCCTCCAATTCGCCGTCGTCCCCGGCAGAGCCCAGAAAGCGGCAGCGCGGCGGCCGCGCGGGATAGATCAGGCAGTCGCCCTCGACCAGCAGCGGGCAGTGCAAGGTTTCCGTGGACACGACCCCAGCCAGCTCGACCGCGGCCAGTCCGGGATACCGATGATGCAGGGCCTTGAGCCGGTCGGCCAGGTCGAGCGCCCGCTCGATCACCTGCCGCCGCTGCCGCTGGGTGAGTATCCGGTTGATGGCCTGGCTGAGATGGACACTTTCGATAAGGCGCAGTTCAAAAGGCGTCCGGCAGCAGGGGTGATCGCCCCGGCCGCAGCCGTCGGCCTCCCCGGCCGTATCCGGTCGGTCGAAGCGGCCGAGCCGTTGTTCGTACTCGTCAAGCAGGCTCTCCATGTCCTCCGCGACTGGCCGGTTGTCGAGCCTGGGTTCAGCCTCCTGGAGCGATCCGGCCTTCTTGCCGTATTCCTTTAAGAAACTGCGCTGGCTGTAGGTCGCCGGGCGGGCGTTGCGGCCCTTCATGGTCTCTTCCGCTCCCTTGAAATCAAAGCCGCGGCGCAACAGGTAGGCGGCGATGAAGGTACCGGTGCGGCCATGGCCCATGCGGCAGTGCACCAGCACCTTTTTCCCCAGGTAGATAGCCTCGTCCAGCCAGTCCAGAGCCCGCTCCATGGCCTCCAGGTCGGGGGCATGCTCGTCGGCCACGGGCAGGTAGTAGACCTCAAAGCCCGAGGTCTCCTCGATCTGGTGCAGGTCGCAGAACTCGCCGCAGAGGTTGACGATGGCGCCGATCCCCTGCTCGCGAATAGAGTCCAGATCCTCATAGGACATGGGGGCGTGGCCGGTGGCCAGGTGTTCGGTGATCCAGTGGAGTTGGTGCATGGTCTATCTTCCCTCGGCGGAGATGTCGGCCGAACCTGCCTCGCCTGATCGGCCCGGGCGGATGAAGCGGCCGGCACCCTGGAAAAACTGTGTGACCAGCGGCGCGATGTCGTCCTCATCCTGGAGGGTCAAATCGAGCAGTTTGGTGGCCCCGAGCAGACGGCCGACATCGGCAAGCAGTGTGTCCATCTCGTCTGCCGCCATGGCCTCCAGGCGGGCGTCGAGCAGGTCGGCGCGGACAATCACCTCGAACCCGAGACGGC
>JBGSPP010000171.1:0-3066 GCA_041738515.1 Desulfobulbus sp. | reverse complement strand
TCGGCGTGCTGCTGGCCCTGTTCGCCGCCATTGTCGGCCTCTTCTTCCTGCGCCACCTGCCTCTGTTCCTGGGCAACAACCTGCTCGGCTACCTGGGCCGTTTCTCCGGCCGCTACCAGGAGGTGTACTCCTCCACCGGGGCCATCGGCCTCCAGACCGGCCTGTCGGTGCTCACCCATCTCCTGGCCCTGACCGCCTTTGCCATCCTGGGCAACGGCGTTGGCCTGCAGTATCCCTTTCCGGTATACCTGGCCCTGGTGCCGCCGGTGGTCCTGCTCACCATTCTGCCGGTGTCGCTGGCCGGCTGGGGCATCCGCGAGGGAGCGATGATCGGGTTCTTTCTCCTCGTCGGCGCCGACAAGGCGGCGGTGCTCTCCTTTTCGATCCTCTACGGGCTGCTCAATCTGGTCGCCTCGCTGCCCGGCTTGGTCGTCTACCTGACCCAGCAGAACCGGATCTGACCCCACCCATGCCGCCCACCCTCTGCCGCTGAACACGACGCCATGAACATCGACACCATGCGGCGCATCGACCGCTGGGCCGGCATGCCCCTGACCTTTGCCCTCACCCTGCTGGTGCGCCTGCTCGATCAGGTGCGGCCACGGCGACCGATCGCACCCCAGCGGGTGCTGTGCATCGAACTCTCGGAGATGGGCTCGACCATCCTGGCCGACCCGGCCCTGCGCAAGCTGCGCGACCGGACCGGCTGCGAGCTGCATTTCGTCATCTTCCGCAAAAACCGTCCCAGCCTCGACCTGCTGGCCACCATCCCGGCGGCCAACATCTTCACGCTGCGCGAGGACGGCCTTGTGCCACTGCTGGTTGACACGCTCGCCTTCCTCCGCTGGTGCCGCGCCAGACGGATCGACACGGTGATCGACCTGGAGCTCTTCTCCCGCTTCACCGCCCTGCTCACTGGCGCATCCGGCGCGGTCAACCGGGTGGGTTTTTACCGCTTCCACAACGAGGGCCTCTACCGGGGCGAGTTGCTCACCCACCGGGTGCTCTACAACCCGCACATCCACATCGCCAAGAACTTCATCGCCCTGGTCAACGCTCTGCTCTGCGGCCGGACCGAAGTACCGCACAGCAAGGAACGGGTCGAGGACAGCGAGATCACCCTGCCGGTTGTGCCTGTTGCCGAGACGGAACTGGAGGCGGTGCGGGAGATCATCGGCAAGCAGGCGCCGTTGTATGACCGGTCGCAAGACCGGCTGGTACTGCTCAACCCCAACGCCAGCGAACTGCTGCCGCAGCGGCGGTGGATGCCGGACCGCTACGAGGAACTGGCGCGGCGGATTCTGGCTGAGGACGAGAACCTGCTGGTGCTGCTCACCGGCGGGCCAGCGGAGCGGGAGGAGGCCGGGGCGATGTGCGGCCGCGTTGGCAGCCCGCGCTGCATCAACTTCGCCGGGGCGACCACCTTGGCCCAATTGCCGGTGCTGTATACCCTTGCCGAGCTGATGGTGACCAATGATTCCGGGCCGGGCCACTTCTCCTCGATCACCCGCATGCCGACCTTCGTCCTCTTTGGTCCGGAGACCCCTGCCCTGTACGGATCGCTGGGCAACTCTACACCCATCTTCGCGGGGCTGGCCTGTTCGCCCTGCGTCAGCGCGGCCAACCACCGCAAGACCCCCTGCACGGACAACAGGTGTCTGCAGGCGATCAGCGTCGATCAGGTGTTTACCTTGATCAGGCCGCTCCTGACCCGCGTCGGATCGGATCAGGCGCCGAAGGAAGAGGGACAGCCTGGCTGTTGAGGGCTTGCTTCTATGAGGGAAGGAGATGCGTCAGGCGCGACTGCGCATTCGCGGTCAAGGGACAGTGCCGAGGCCAGGAGCAGGCCGAGCAGATAGATGATCCCGCCTGACCAGATCACATCGCTGAAGAAATGGCCCCCCTGCGCCATGCGGGCACAGCCGACCAGCAGCCCCCAGCCGATGCCCGCCGCAAGAAAGCCAGTGGCCAATCGACTGCGCCGGCCACGAAGAAAGAACCAGGGGGCCATGGCGCTGAAGGCCACGGCCGCATGGCCGGAAGGAAAGGAGCCATTGTGGCTGCCCGTACCCGGCTCCCAGAACTGGGCATACTGGAACTTGCCGCCAAATTCCAGCAGTTGGCTCGGCCTTGGCTTGCCAAGCGTGTCCTTGAGCACCACATTGACCAGCAGCCACGGCCCCAGCACCAGCAGCAGGAGCACGAACAGGGCCTGCCTGCGCAGGCAGCGGTATCGCGGCCGCTTCAGTCCAAGCAGGAGGACGGCCAGGGCCGAGATCCCCAGCAGGATGGCCGGCCAGGGGGTCAGTTTGTAGATGCCCATCCAGAATGGGTTGGTCTGGCCGGACCACAGCTGCCAGGTGGGGAAATACGCTGGCCCCGGTGTATACAGCAGGGTGGCGACAGACCGGTCCAGATCACTGATCCAGACCAGCAGGGTAAAGAGAATAAGGCCGTTGATGACCCAGAACAACTCGCGAAGACGATCCACTCCATGCTCCTGAAAAACAGTCTCACCCGCCAACACCGGTATTCCACGGGCAGCGAATCGCGGGCGGTCGGGCCTGCGGCCGTGCCGCGTTCGGGCAAGTTCTCCATACCCTCTTCGCCGCGCTCCGTGCAATGATAATTCCCCGCACCCCGTCTGTCCATGTCCTGTCCACGCAGGAGCAGGAACGGCGCTGCCGCACCCTGACCTGGCTGCTGCTCGCCCTGGCCCTGGTCCTCCGGCTCATCCTCAGCGGCCAGTTCCTGCTTGCCCCGGACGAGGCCAACTACTGGCAGTGGAGCCGCCATCCGGCCCTGGGCTATCACGATCACCCGCCCATGATCGCCTGGACCATCGGCATCGCCACCGCGCTGTTTGGCCAGCACGAATGGGTGGTCCGCCTGCCCACGGTGCTGGGACTGACGCTGGCCTCTTGCTGCCTCTGCCTGCTGGCCGCTCGCTGGTTCTCCTGGCGGGTCGCCCTGCACACCGCCCTGATCAGCCAGTTGCTGCTGCTGACCAACGGCTCGGCCCTGATCGCCACCCCGGACGGCCTGCTCCTGCCCTGCTGGGCCGCC
>JBGSPP010000163.1:0-4017 GCA_041738515.1 Desulfobulbus sp. | reverse complement strand
ATCACCCCGCCGCCGCCGCCGAACACCCGGATCTCCCCGCCGCCGCCCTGGCGGAGCAGATCGATCATGTAGGTGAAGAACTCGACATGGCCGCCCTGGTAGGAGGTGATGGCGATGCCCTGCACATCCTCCTGCAGGGCTGCGTTGACGATCTCCTGCACGGAACGGTTGTGGCCGAGGTGGATGACCTCCACACCGGTGGCCTGGAGAATGCGGCGCATGATATTGATGGTGGCGTCGTGGCCGTCGAAGAGTGCTGCGGCAGTGACGAAACGGACCTTGTTGACAGGCTTGTACGGTGTCTGCTGTACTGCGGCGGGTTCCACCATGAGCTCTCCAGCGGGTTGTCGGGCAATACAGGGGTGCATTGCCCTTCAATCGACCGGGCAACGCGGTGGATACGGGGGACGGCGGACGGCAACAACAAGGACAAAACAATCAGCGGGAACGGCTGTCTCCGCGGGTCTGGTCGAGCACGGCCCGGACCATGCGGGCGATCGCGTTGACGGTGACCGGCTTGAGCAGCACGTCGGCGATGCCGCTGGCCGCCGCCTCTTCCGCGCTCAGCAGGCTGCTGTGACCTGTGCAGAGGATCACCGGCAGAGACAGACCCTGCTGGCGTAGGGTTCTGGCCAGATCAAGCCCGGTCGGGCCGGGCATGGTCATGTCGGTGATCACCAGATCGATCGTGGCCTGATGCTCGCTGATATATAGCAGCGCCTCCCCACTGTCAACGAACTCGGTGACACTGTAGCCCAACCCGATCAGCATCTGTTTTCCGATTTCCGCCAGGAAGGCGTCGTCGTCGATGTAGACGATTCGTTCCGAACCGATGGGCGCCTGACCCTCTTCAACCTGGATGAAGGCCTCCTCGTTTTCGAGCAGGGGCAGGAAGATGGAAAACAGCGATCCCCTGCCCACGGTGGATTGCACCGTGACCACGCCCTTCATGGCGGTGACGATGCCATGAACCATGGAGAGCCCCAGCCCCGTGCCCTCTCCCTGGCGCTTGGTAGTGAAGAAGGGATCGAAGATGCGGCCCAGCAGATGGGAAGGGATGCCCTGGCCGGTGTCGCTGACCTGGATGCGGACATAATCGCCCGGCTCCAGATCCTGGTACTGGGCGGTGAAGCCGGCGTCCAGGGTGACGTCCTCCAGGCTGAGCGTGAGGGTGCCCCCGGTTTCCCGCATGGCGTGGCCGGCGTTGGTGCAAAGATTGAGCAGCACCTGGTGGATCTGCGCCTGGTCGCCGAGTACGGCCGAGTGGGACTTGAGCTCCTTGGCAATGGCTATGGTGGCCGGCAGGGTGGCCCGGACCAGCTGGATCACGTCCTCCACCGCCTGCCGCATGGCCACCGGCCGCCGCTCCATATCGGACTGGCGGCTGAAGGCCAGGATCTGGCGGATCAGGCCGCGGGCCCGTTCGCAGGCCGTGAGCACATTCCCCAGGTAGCCTCCAATTCTGGGCGAGGCCGCCTTGCCCAGGTCGCGGAGCACTATTTCGGTGTAGCCGACGATGCCGCCGAGGATGTTGTTGAAATCATGGGCTATGCCGCCGGCGAGCGTGCCGATGGCCTCCAGCTTCTGCTTCTGGCGCATCTCTTTTTCCAGCACCACCCGGCGAGTATCGTCGAACAGGTAGACTTGGTACTCCTGCGGCACGCCGCGCACGTCATAGCGGGCGATGGCGTTGCCGATGCAGAAGACCGGCTGGCCGGTGACGCGGTGCCGGAGCTTCCACTCCATCCGTTCCACCATGCCCTCGCGGTTGATTCGGTCAAGGGTGGCCTGGCGGTCGGCGGCGGAAAAATAGTGGTCCACCATGTTGGTCTCGAGCACCTCGGCCACGCTGTCAAAACCGAGCATGCGGGCAAAGGCCGAGTTGCTGTCAAGGATGCGGCCATCCGGGGTGCTGATGAAATCGCCGGTCAGGTCTTCCTCGAAGAAGCGGCGGTATTTGGCCTCGCTGACCTTCAACTCCCGTTCGGTCTGCTTGAGGCTGCGGATGTCGATGAAGGATTCAATCAGATACTGCCGCCCATCCCGCTGCACGGCAGAGGCACGTTTCAGCACCGGCAGTTCGCTGCCGTCAGCCCGCCGCACAAGGCATTCCCGGCCTTCGTCCTGTTCCGGCCGCCCGGACGATGCAAGCTCGCCTGCCCAGGCAGGCTGGACAAAGGCATGGCAGACCGTGCCGGTGATCTCCTCCGGCGGCAGCCCAAGCATCTCGGCACCGGTTTGATTGATATCGGTCACCGCCCGGGTTTCGCCGTCGCGGACCAGGACACCGCAGCTGATCGAGTCGAGCAAGTTTTTCAGGTACTGCTCGTTTTCCTTCTGGGCGGCGCGATAGAGCGCCAGGCCATCGAGCATGGCATTGATCCGGGTGGCCAGGAAGCTGATCTCGTCGTTGCCCCTGATCGTCAGTCGCTGTTCGGGCCTGCCCCGATTGGCGATATGCTGCACCTGGGCGCTGATCTCGGTCAACCGCCGCAGCACCAGCCGATGCAGGAGCATGAGCAGCAAGGCCAGGAACATCAGACCGAGGATGGTGGCAAAGAGGGCGTGCTGCCGCCACAGGGCCATGCCCTGGGCATACATCTCCCGTTCCTTGATCACCTCGACCACCAGGGCAGGCCGGCCTTCCAGGTCCGGAAGCACGGCGTAGCCGGCCACGGTACGATCGTCGACAACCCGCACCAGGTTGGCCCGGAAAGGGAACCCCTGCCGCCGGATCTCCTCGGCGGGAAACCTGGTCCGCATGGCGTTGTACGGGTGCAGCCGGAGCGACAGGCGCAGTTCCTCGGCCAACCGTTCGACGGCCGCCGTATCGAGGTACCGGCCCATGAGCAGGGTGCCCCGAATCGGTCCCTGGTTCTGGCTGGTGAGAATGGCGGCCCCGGCAGCGACCAGGGGCTTGCCCGAGGCGGTGACCACATAGCCGGAGACATGACTCTGCAGTTCCGTGGCCGCATGCAGTTGCAGGGCCGGGGTTGTTGCAAGGGTGGCTGTCACTTCGGCATCCTCGCTGGTCGCCGATTCGGCAACCAGGTCGAAATAGTGGCCGTGACGCGGTTGTCCCTGATCGTCGAGGAACATGAGGAAGTTGGCCCGCAGATTCTTGAACGATGCGGCGGAGAGGTTGTTGTCGATGAAAGACTGGTTGCCATCCTGCACGAACTGGTAGCTGTCGTCCCAGAAGGCCCAGTCCCGGGAGGTTGCCTCCACCGTGCGGCGGACGGTCTCCAGACCATTGACTGCCCGCTGCACCAGGGTGTCCATGTCTTTGGTTTCCAGGGCACCAAATCGGCTGGTGACCAGGGTGTAGGAAACAAGCGCGAGGGTCGCGACCAGGGTGACGGCAACGGCGCAGACAAGGCCGATCGTCCGGGTGAGCAGGTGGGAGGTGGGCTTCTGCATTTCAATCTTTGCTCAGAAACAGTAGGGCCAGCCTGTCGGGTCATGGATCGTCCGCGCAGGTCCTGATGGTGTTAGTATATCGGCATCCGGTATGGAACCGAAGCGAATCAATACCTTTTTGGGGATAAGTGCGCGCCGGGGAGCAACCTCCGGCCTAGGCCTTCTCCGCCAAGCGAAGACGGCCTCAGATCGGATCATGGGCCAATCGTCAGACGGTCAGGACTCCTGTGACCGGAGGCCCCTGACCGCCACGGCCGCTATTTTACCCTCGCCGGTTGTCGGGAGATATTCTATAGTGGCCATCATGTCAACAGCTACACCCGACCCGACAGGGATGGACATTCGCATCAGGCCGGAACAGGCCGGCGACATTGCGATGATCGCCGAAATCAACCGATCCGCCTTTCAGGGCCACCCCCACAGCAGCCAGAACGAGCACCTGATCGTGGACGGCCTGCGGCACGGCGGCCTGCTGGCTCTCTCCCTGGTCGCCGAGGCCGACGGCGAGGTGGTGGGGCACATTGCCTTCTCCGAGGTCGATATCTCCGACGGCGCCACCGGCTGGTTCGGGCTCGGGCCCTTGGCGGTCAGCAAATA
>JBGSPP010000158.1:0-6072 GCA_041738515.1 Desulfobulbus sp. | reverse complement strand
CCCCAGTCCATGGCCTATGCGCAGCTGGCGGGCATGCCCGCCTATTTCGGTTTGTATGCCGCCTTCCTGCCGCCCATGGTCGCCTCCCTGTTCGGCTCCAGCCGGCAGCTGGCCACCGGCCCGGTGGCGGTGGTGTCGCTGATGACCTCGGCCTCGCTCGAACCGCTGGCCACCGCCGGCAGCGAGGGCTACATCGCCTACGCCATCCTGCTGTCGCTGCTGGTGGGCATCTTCCAGCTGAGCCTGGGCATCCTCCGCCTCGGCCTGGTGGTCAACTTTCTCTCCCACCCGGTGGTCAACGGCTTCACCAACGCCGCCGCCATCATCATCGCCACCTCGCAGCTCTCGAAAATGTTCGGGGTCAACGTCGACAACGCCCCGCACCACTACGAGACCATCGTCAATGTGGTGCGCTCCGCCCTGCACTACACCCACTGGCCGACCTTCCTCATGGGCGCGCTCGCCCTGGCGATCATGGTCGGGCTCAAGCGGGTCGCTCCCCGGGTGCCCAACGTGCTGGTGGCGGTCGTCGTGACCACCGTGCTCAGCTGGGCCATCGGTTATGAACACAACACCAGCGCCGAGAGCAAGGCCATCCAGTCGCCCGAGGCCCTGGCCATGATCGCCGCCTTCAACGAGGCCACCACCGGCATCACCCCGCTGTCCGAGGAGCGGACCAGGAGCGGCAAGGCGCTGGAGGAGGCCAAAAAAGGCCACAACGCCATCGCCCGCCTGGACGCCGAGCACGAGGACCGGGTCATCCAGTCGCGGATCGAAGAGCTCAAGGACAAGGCCCAGCTCCACCGCGAGCAGATCCGGCTGTTGCTGTTCAAGGCCGCGATCCAGGCCGACGGCAGCCGGCTCTTTTATCCCGCCGACCAGTTGCCCCAAGGCGTGAAAACCGACGGCCGCACCTGGCGCATCCGCGTGGGCAGCAAGCCGCTCAAGCTCGACAAGCTGCCCATGACCGGCGGCGGCGAAGTCATCGGCGTAGTGCCCAAGGGCCTGCCGGCGCTGGGCATGCCCAAGCTCGATTTTTCCGTCATGCTCCACCTCTTCCCCTATGCGGCCATCATCTCCCTGCTTGGTTTCATGGAGGCCATCTCCATCGCCAAGGCCATCGCCAGCAAGACCGGCCAGCGCATCGACCCCAACCAGGAACTGATCGGCCAGGGCCTGGCCAACATCGTCGGCGCCATCGGCAAGTCCTATCCCGCCTCCGGCTCTTTCTCCCGCTCGGCGGTCAACCTCCAGGCCGGAGCGGCCACCGGCATGGCCAGCGTCTTCACCAGCCTGACCGTGGTCATTGCCCTGATGTTCTTCACCCCCCTGCTCTACCACCTGCCGCAGTCGGTGCTGGCGGCGATCATCATGATGGCGGTGGTCGGCCTGATCAACGTCTCCGGTTTCATGCACGCCTGGCATGCCCAGTGGTACGACGGCCTGATCTCCATCCTGGCCTTCCTCTGCACCCTCTGGTTCGCGCCCCACCTGGACAAGGGCATCATGCTGGGCGTGGTCCTCTGCCTGATGGTCTTCCTCTACAAGAACATGCGGCCGGTGGTCACCTCACTCACCCGCGACCGCAGCCGCACCCTGGTCTGCCCGATCGGCAAGGGGCTGGAGGAATGCAAGTACCTGTCGCTCATCCGCTTCGAGGGGCCGCTCTTTTTCGCCAACGCCAGCTACCTCGAGGACCAGATCTCCGACCTGATGCTGTGCAAGACCACCCTCAAGCACGTGCTGATCGTGGCCAACGGCATCAATGATATTGACGCCTCGGGCGAGGAAACATTATCCTTGCTGGTCGGACGGTTGCGCAGCGCCGGCATCGACATCTCGTTCAGCGGCGTCAACGAGTCGGTGATGAAGGTGCTGGTCCGCACCCACCTGTTCAACAAGATCGGCGCCGACCACATGTACCCGACCATGGAGGCGGCCCTGAACGTTATCCACCGCCCCCTGCATACGGTCGAGGAAATGACCATCTGCCCGCTTGTGGCCCATCCCAAACCCGAGCTTATCCATCCATAGGAGAGAGGTTTCCCCATGTCTGTGATCACCCTGTTCAGCGCCCTCTACTGCAACGAAGAGCCAATCATCCGGGGACTGGTGGAAAAAACCGGGTACCGGTCCGTGGGCGACGACGACCTGGTCGCCCGGGCCGCCAGCCTCTCCAGCCTGGCCGCCGACCGGGTCGGCCGCGCCTTTTCCCACAAGACCTCCCTCTTCAACCCCTTTACCCACGAGAAGGAAAAGTCGATCGCCTACCTGCGCCTGGCCGTGGCCGAGACTCTGACTGAGGGCAAGCTGGTGCTGTCGGGCCACTGCGGCCATCTGGTGCCGGCCTCGATTTCCCATGTGCTGCGCATCTGCCTGGTGGCGGACATCAACCACCGGCTGCGGCTGGCGGAGTCGCGGCAACCGGCGGAAAAAGACCCGCTCAAGGCCATCCACAAGAGCGACGAGGACAAGAGCGGCTGGTGCCTGCAACTGCACGGCAACCCGGACCCCTGGGATCCGGCCCTGTACGATATCGTCATCCCCACCGACAAGATCGCCGCCGACGAGAGCGTGCATCTGATCGTGAGCAATCTCCACTCCGACGTGCTCGTTCCCACCGAGGCCTCGCTGGCCGCCCTGGCCGACTTCCATCTCCAGGCCAAGGTGCAGCTGGCGCTGACCCTGGAGGGGCACGAGGTCACCGTGGGCGTCAAGGATAAGGCGGTCACTCTGACCATCGAAAAAAATGTGCTCATGCTCAGCCGTCTTGAGCAGGAACTACAGGAGATCGTTAATAAAATAGAGGGAGTGGCCTCGATCTCCACCCAAGTGGGGCAGAACTTCCATCAGGCCGACATCTATCGCAAGCTCGAGTTCCAGGCCCCAAGCCGGGTGCTCCTGGTCGACGACGAGCGCGAGTTCGTCCAGACCCTGTCCGAGAGGCTGCTGCTGCGCGACATGGGCTCGGCCGTGGCCTATGACGGCGAGTCGGCCCTGGAGATGCTGCGCGAGGACGAGCCGGACGTGATGATCCTCGACCTGAAGATGCCCGGCATCGACGGCATGGAGGTGCTCCGGCGGGTGAAGGAGACCCAGCCCGACATCGAGGTGATCATCCTCACCGGCCACGGCAACGAGACCGACCGCGAGACCTGTATGAACATGGGCGCCTTTGCCTACCTGCAGAAACCGGTGGACATCGACATCCTCAGCGAAACCATGAAGCTGGCCAACGAGAAGATCCAGCAGCGCAAGCAGCAGCAGGGCGCATGATGGCCGGCGCGCCCGTCATCGCGGCACGAAAGGCCGCCTGACGCACGCCAGGCGCGGCAGGAAATGGGTCAGGGGCGGGAACATCACCCGCCCTGGCAGGGAGGAAGGTATGGCATCGCAGCTGTTCAAACCCCGGTTTCTCGACCAGCAGGACCAGGGATCCGGGATGTACAAGCCGCTGTTCAATTTCCGGCGGCTGTGGAAGCAGTCCATCGCCGCCACCCTGGCCGTGGCCCTGCTGCCCCTGCTTGCCCTGGCGGTGGTCGACTACGTCATCAGCAAGCAGGCCCTGGAATCCGAACTCCACCTCCAGACCACCAGACTGGTCTCCAACGCCCGGCGGACCCTGATCTCCTACCTGGATGAGCGCAAGTACATCCTCAACTTCCTGGTCTTCGACAACTCCTACGAGCAATTGTTCGAGACGCGGCGGCTGCATCAGTTGCTCGAGAACCTCAAGAGCGGCCTGGGCGAATGGATGGACCTGGGAGTGATCGATCACAATGGCGTCCAGCGCAACTACGCCGGACCCTACCCGGTCAAGGGCATGGATTACAGCCAGCAGGAGTGGTACAAGAACCTGGGCTATACCGAACAGGACACCTACCTCGACACCATCTCCATGCGGTCCAACATCAGCGACGTCTTTCTCGGCTTTCGCAACACGCCCCATTACGTCCTGTCGGTGCTGCACAACAACGATCAGGGCCAGCATTATGTCCTCCGGGCCAGCCTGGACATCGACCGGCTCAGCTCCATCCTCTCCCAGCTGGAGGTCAGCGGCAAAGGCGACGCCTTCCTTGTCAACCGCAAGGGGGTCATCCAGACGCCCAGCCGCCGGTTCGGCGGCGTGCTCGACACCTTTCCTCTCGCTGTGCCCGACTACTCCGAGCGGACCGAGGTCATCGACAGCCATGACCACCTCGGCAACCCGGTGATTATCGGCTATGCCTACATCACCGGCAGCCCCTTCATCCTCATTGTAGTCAAGCAGAAGAACGAGCTGATGGCCTCCTGGCATGCCAATGGCGCCAAACTGCTCATCTTCCTCGTCGGCTCCGTGCTCGCCATCTGCGCGGTGGTGTTCGGCATCAGCACCTACCTGGTCAACAGCATCTTTCGGGCCGACCAGGATCGGGTGGCGACCTTGCACCAGGTGGAATACGCCAACAAGATGGCCTCCATCGGCCGGTTGTCGGCGGGCGTGGCCCACGAGATCAACAACCCGCTGGCGATCATCAACGAGAAGGCCGGCCTGATCAAGGATCTGTTCACCTTTCGCAAGGAATACTCGGGCGACGCCCGCCTGATCAGCCTGATCGACTCGATCATCGCCTCGGTAGAGCGATGTGCCACCATCACCCGGCAGATGCTCAACTTCGCCCGCAACATCCAGGTCAGCCTGCAGAAGGTCAGTCTGAAACAGATCGTCGCCGATGTGCTCGAGTTCCAGACCAAGGAGGCCGGCTACCGCAGCATCACCATCGAGGTGGACATTCCCGACGAGATTCCCGAGTTCGTCAGCGACCGGGGCAAACTGCAGCAGGTCTTCATCAACCTGGTCAACAACGCCTTTGCCGCCATGAAGGACGGCGGCAGGCTGGAGATCCGCAGCCGGCTCGGCCGGGATGGCAAGAGCGTGGTCACCCAGGTCAGCGACAACGGCTGCGGTATCCCGGCGGAGAACATCAAGAAAATCTTCGAGCCCTTCTTCACCACCAAGAGCGGCAGCGGCGGCACCGGCCTCGGCCTGTCCATCACCTACGGTCTGGTCAAGGAGATCGGCGGCGAAATCGACATTCAAAGCACGGTCGGCACGGGTACGACCTTCATCATCACCCTGCCGTTCGAACAGACGGCGCGAGGAGGCACCAATGCGGGTACTGCTGGTTGACGACGAGGTGGAGTTGGTGGAAACCCTGGCGGAACGGCTGGAGATGCGCGGCATCGAGACGGCCTGGGCCAGCGAATGCGATACGGCGATGGAACTCCTGGACAAACAGGAATTCGACATCGCCCTGCTGGATGTCAGGCTGCCGAGCATGAACGGCCTGGAATTGAAACGGCTGATGGAGGCCAAGCGGCCGGCCATGAAGTTCATCTTCCTTACCGGTCACGGCTCGGAGGAGGATTTCAAGGCCTGCAGCGCCGAAAGCGGCCAGCAGTATTACCTGATCAAGCCGGTGCAGATCGAGGTGCTCATGGCCAAGCTCAACGAAATATTCCAAGGATAAGAGAGACCGAAATGGATCCCACCTTTGACGCCGCCAGCACCCTGGGGCTGCAGTTTTCCGGCAGCATGACCGCCTCCATCTCCCATGAACTCAAGAACGTGCTCGCCATCGTCAACGAAAACGGCGGTCTGCTCGGCGACCTGGCCATGCTGGTGGAGAAGGGACGGCCGCTCGATCCCGAGCGGTTGAAAACCATATCGGGCAATATTCACCGCCAGGTGCAGCGGGCCGACGTCATCATCAAGCGGCTGAACCGCTTTGCCCACAGCGCCCACGAACAGGCGAGCAGCCAGGACATCCGCGAGATCTTCGCGTTCACCGCCGCGCTCGCGGCCCGGCTCGCAACCATGAAAGGGGTGACCTTCGCAGTCGTGCCGGGCGATCCGGTGCAGGCCGAGGTGCGGCCCTTTGCCCTGGAAAACCTGCTCTGGCTCTGCCTCAAGCACCTGTTCGCGGTGACCGAGGGCGACCGGACCGTGTAGATGGACGCAGCCGAGGCGGGCGGCCAGGTGGTTCTGACCCTGCGGCTTGGCGAGGGCTTGCCGGTGACCGAAATCGCTGC
>JBGSPP010000151.1:0-9668 GCA_041738515.1 Desulfobulbus sp. | reverse complement strand
CGGCCAAGGGACGCCGCCCCCCGGGGCCGGGGGACCGACCGGGGTCAGATAAACAGCAACAGATCAAGAGCAATCAACAGGTACAGGAGAGCGGAGCATGAGTGAGGAAGTACGTGTCAAGAATACCGGCCTGCGCGGGGTAACCGTCGCCGACTCGGCGATCAGTTTCATTGACGGCGAAAAGGGCATCCTGATTTATCGCGGCTACCGCATCGAGGATCTGGCAGACAACTCCACCTATCTGGAAACCGCCTACCTGCTGCTGTACGGGGTGTTGCCGACCGTCGAGCAGTTGGTCGACTTCAGCGCCCGGGTCAAGGCGGCCAGGCAGGTGCCCGGGTTCGTGTTCGACTCCATGCGCCTCTGGCCAAAGAACGCCTGCCCCATGGACGTGCTCCAGGCCTGCGTGCCCCTGCTGGCGACGACCGAGGAACGCAACGACGCCATCGACCGCCAGGCCTGCCTCAACCGGGCCATCGGCCTGATCGCCCGGATGCCCACCCTGGTCGCCGGCTGGCACCGCATCCGCAACGGTCAGCCCGTCCTGCAACCCGACGACTCCCTGGACCACGCCGCCAACTTCCTCTGGATGCTGCAGGGCGAAAAGCCGGACCAGATTACGGCCCGGGAGTTTGATGTCTGCCTCGTCCTGCACGCCGACCACACCTTCAATGCCTCGACGTTTGCCGCCCGCGAGGTGGTCTCGACCAGGGCGAGCATTTACGCCGGCGTCGCGGCCGCCCTGGGAGCGCTTTCGGGCAGCCTTCACGGCGGCGCCAACGCCAAGGTCATGCAGATGCTGCTGGAACTCGAGCACGAACCGGACATCGAGGGCTGGGTGACCAGACAGCTCGACCAGGGCCAGGTGATCATGGGCCTGGGCCATGCCGTCTACAAGACCGGTGACCCGCGAGCCGCCTATCTCAAGAAGATGGGGCAGCGGCTGGGCGAACGGACCGGCGGCGCCTGGCAGCAGATCTCGCAGCGGATCGAGGAGACGGCGCTGTCGATCTTTGCGCGCGAGGGCAAGACCACCATCAAGCCCAACGTCGATTTCAATTCCGCCCCGGTCTATCACCTCATGGGCATCCCCATGGACCTGATGACCCCGGTGTTCGCCATCTCCCGGGTGACCGGCTGGTGCGCCCACATCATCGAGGAACTGTTCGCCGACGCCCAAGGCAAGCCGGCCCTCTACCGGCCTCAGGCCCAATATGTGGGCAACTACTGCGGCCCCATGGGCTGCGTCTACAACCCGCCGGAGAAACGCGAGTAAGAAAAGAGCCGCACATCCTGCCGCGGGCGGGAGCGGATGGTCCGGGATGGACCTCACCACTGGCTGGTGGTGAGGTCCACTTTTTTTTCGGCGATCAGGTGCAGGCAGGCGTCGACGCTCTGCGAGTGGTAGAGGGTGCCCCGTCCGGCACGGATCTCATCGAGTGCGGTTTCCAGGCCGAGCGAAGGCCGGTACGGGCGGTGGGAGCTCATGGCCTCGACCACGTCGGCCACGGTCAGGATCTTGGCCTCCAGAAGGATGTCCTTGTCAGTGAGGCCCTGCGGATAGCCGGTGCCGTCCAGGTGCTCATGGTGCTGGTGAACGATGTCGGCCACCGGCCAGGGAAAGTGGATGTTCTTGAGGATGTCGTAGCCGATTTCGGTGTGGCATTTGATGATCGCCCGTTCTTCTGACGAGAGCCGTGCCGGCTTGGCCAGGTACTCCGAGGGCAGCGAAATCTTGCCGATGTCATGAAGCAGTGCGGCGAAATGCAGACCCTCGATCTGCTTTTCCGGCAGGCCCAGCTCGCGGGCAATGGCGCAGGCCAGGATATCGACCCGCGCCTGGTGACCGGCGGTGTAGGGATCGCGTTTCTCCGCCGCCAAGGCCAGTGACTTGACCGTCTCCTCCAGACTGTTGTGGAGGTCGTCGCGGCTCTTCTTCAGCGCCTCAAGCGCGCTCTTGCGCTCCGAGATGTCGCGGGCGATGCCCCGGTATCCGAGCAGTTCGCCGGAATCGCCAAACACCGGCACGCCGTTTTTCTCAATGACCACGGTACGGCCGTCCTTTGCCCGGCAGTTATTTTCAAACCCGGTAAACGGCTTGCGGGAGAGGATCAACTTCTCGAAGACACGCCCGGTGCGTTCCATCTCCCGGGCCACGGTCAGATCCGCCAAATGCTTGCCGATGATCTCCTCGGGGGTGTAGCCGAGCAGGTCGAACACCTTGGGGCTGGAGTAGGTGTAGACCCCTTCCGGATTGATCTCCCAGATCCAGTCGCTGGTGGTCTCGACCAGGGAGCGGAACCGTTCGTTGCTCTCCTCCAGGGCCCGCAGCAGGCGCTCCCGCTCGTCCCAGATGATCCGCCGGACCCGGTCGGCCAGCACCGTGTGGCGGATAGTATAGAAGGCGAGAAAGGAGATGATCAGCAGGATGCCGAAGGAGATGGCGTTGAGCTGCTTGGCGATCAGGCCGATCTCGACGTTGACGTCCTCGATGTAGAGCCCGGTGCCGATCACCCAGCCCCATGGCTTGAATGCCCGCACATAGGAGAGTTTGGGCACGATCTTTTGCGGGTCGTCCTGCCACTGCCAGAGATAGTCGACGTAGCCGGCATCCTGGGCCTTGACCACGCGGACGAACTCCTCCAGCAGGTTTTTCCCCTTGGGATAGCGGAAATCGGGCACCGGTTCGCCGTGCAAGTCCGGGCGGTAGGGGTGGACGACGATATGGGCCTCCATATCGTTGACCCAGAAGTAGTCCTTGTTATTGGGTCCGTAACGCAGGGTGTTGATGATGTCGATCGCCCTCTGCTGGGCCTGTTCACGAGTCAGGCTGCCCGACTGCTCCAGCTGTTCGCAGGAGGCGACCACGTCCCAGGTGATCTTGACCACCTCCTTGAGCATGTCGCGCTTCTTGGCGAGCAGATTCTCTTTCAGCGACGGCAGGATGATGAGGAAGATGGCGGTGACGAACAGCAGCACCGTGAACAGGGCCGGGAGGGCGATCCGGATGGTGATCGCGTGCAGTTGCTGCCGTTTTCCTTTCTTGTCCATGCGGGGCGGCCGGCCAGGTTTTGGGGATGGTCCGTAGCGGGGAACAAACATGTCCGGAAGGCGGGGCCATCCGGAAGGCTGACCGCGGGCCGTTGTCACGACGGCTTTGTGCCTGTGCGGGCTGTCTCTTCTCCCTGTTGTCCACCATAACGACTGGCAGGATGACCGGCAAGCATTCTTCGTCACTTTTCCCCGACAGGGGACCGGGCCCGCCTTTCGTTTTCGGCTTGACAGGAGGCGGCCGGTCATGTTCTCTAAAAGCCAGTTTCAGGTTCCATTATGGAATAAGAGGGAACTCCGTGAAAATCGGAGACGGGCCCGCCGCTGTAATCGGGGACGCGCGCCGCACAGAGTCACTGACCGCAGGGTCGGGAAGACGCGGCGCAAGGACGATCCGAGAGTCAGAATACCTGCCTGAAACGAGACAGCCTCCCCCCGCGGATCAGGGGGACGGCGCCGAGACGAGGATAAGCAAGGGCATCCCCGGATCATTGTATGATGATCCGGGGATTTTTTTTGCCCGAAGAAGGGGCAAAACCCGGATCGATGCGGCGGGAAGCGCGGCGCGCCACAGTGGTGACGACCGGCTTCCCTCGGAGGAACGGCTCCCTGGACTGCCGGACACATCGGCCGGACCAAGGGGCGCAACCGGTTGCCATGTCCGGAAGGTCTGGCGGCGGCATCGTTTGCCGGCGACGCCGCCGCCATGACCCCGTTCCTGCCCCTCCCTGGCCCGTGCCTGTGCCGGAGTAGGAGCCGTTCATCCCCTGGCCGGGTCGACCGCTTGCGGCGGCCCTTTCCGTGCCGTGTCGGGCTTTGCCCAGGCGGTCGCGCTCGCAAATGAACGAAGGAGGTTGTCCCATGACGTTTTGTGCACGAATGCTGCTGCTTGCGGCCCTGCTGTTCCTTATCCCCCGATTCTCCCTGGCTGCCGAGAAGGCGCCGGAACATCCGAGTAAAACCAACGCCGATCCGGCCATCCTGCTGGTCACTTTCGGCACCAGCGTGCCCAGCGCCCGGGCCGCCTTTGCCAACATCGAGCAGATGGTCAGGAAGGCCTTTCCCACGACCGAGATCCGCTGGGCCTACACCTCGAAGAAGATCCGCGCCAAGCTGGCCCGGGATGGCATGGTCATCGATTCGCCCGAGATGGCCCTGGCCCGGCTGATGGACGAGGGCTGCAAGCAGGTGGTGATCCAGTCCCTGCACATGATCCCCGGTGCTGAGTTCCACGAAATTCATGCCAATGGTAAGCTCTTTGCCCAGATGGCGGACGGGTTTGCGCGGGTAACCGTGTCCCCGCCGCTGCTCTCAAGCGACGCGGCCATGGAAAAGGCCCTGGACATCGTCGCTGCCCAGGTGGTGCCCAAGGAACGGAAACCCGGCGAGGCGGTGGTGCTCATGGGCCACGGCACCCACCACCCCAGCGACGCCATCTATTCGGCTCTGATGTACAAGGCGCAGAAACGCGACCCCAACCTGTTCGTGGCCACGGTGGAGGGCAGCCCGAGCTTCGACGAAGTTCGTGAGACGCTGGTGCACAAAGGGATCCGGAAGGCCTATCTCGTGCCGCTGATGACCGTGGCCGGAGACCATGCCGCAAACGACATGGCCGGAGAGGAACCCGACTCCTGGAAGAGCCAGCTGGCCAAGGTCGGCATCGACAGCGTGCCCGTACTCAAGGGACTGGCCGAGTTCGAGCCGATTGTCGAACTCTGGCTCGACAACCTCAGGACTGCCATGCAACACGCTCGATAATCCAGCCTGCTGTTCATCGCTCCAGGGCAGCCCTCCCTTCCGGGACGGGCCGCTCTGGTTGCCTGCAAGGGCCTGTCCAACGGTCTTCCTTCCGCCCCCGCGCCCTTCCGGCGAGGAAAATAATCAACAATCCCTTGAATTAGCCCGGGCCAGGAGCAATAATACACTCAGGACCGCTGTGGCAACTCTCTCCCCACCGCCTCAAGGAGGGTACGATGACCGACCCCAAGCACTCCCCCCTGCATCAGCACATCACCGCCGTCAAGAAAGGCGAGCGCGTCTTTGAAAACGCCTTTCAGAGCGTCAGCCGAATGATCCTGGAAAAAGAAATCAACAAGGTCACGGTCAACGGCAAGTCCACCTTCGATTTCACCATCTTCCGCGAAGGCAAAAAGCATATCATCGGCATGTACGACGAGATCAACTCGTTCGTCTCATTCGTCAAGGACGCCGCCCAGGGCGGCTCGTCCAAGGAGATGGCCTTTGTCCTCGTGGGCGAACCGGGCAACGGCAAGACCTTCCTGGTCGAATACCTGTGCGCCCTCTACCGCGACTTCCTTGCCCTGCCGAAGAACAAAAAATACACCTTCCGCTTCACCGGGCTCGACCGGATCGGCGGCTACGGGGCGATCCGCACCATCGAGTCACAGACCTACGAGGACCCGACAATCCTGGCCCTCAATCTCTGCGAGACCAAGAACGAATCGATGCAGTACCTGGCGAAGAAATACCGGGTAAGCGAGGCCACGCTCGCGACCTGGGCCGAGAATTACCGTCCGCTCGGGGCCTGCTCCGCCTACATCTGGAACGAGCTCCGCGCCAGCTGCGACGATGACCTCGACGAGATGCTCAAGCACATCGAAATAGTGCCCGTTCCGCTGGTGGAGAGCCTGGGCACGGTCACCGGCAAGTACCCGGCCAAGGACAAGATCACCAGCTCGGCGGTGGACCTGCTCGGCGAGGAGTCGATCCAGCGACTGCTGCACATCAGCGACACCAACAACCCCTACCGCTTCGACCTGCGGCGCGGGGCGCTGGCGCGGGTGGCAGGCGGCGGTATTCACTTCAGCGACGAGATCTACAAAAACAAAAAGGATCTGGTGCAGGTCTACCTGGGCATCATCCAGAACCGGTCCATCGAGATCGACGGCTACAAGTGGCCCATCGACACCCTGATCATCGCCACCAGCAACAACTCGGAGTTCAACCGCTTCCTCTCCGAGAAGGAGGAGGCGCCGATCATCGACCGCTGCCGCATCTGCTACGTCTCGCACAACACCAACTACCTCCAGCAGCGCGACCTGACCGCCTATGCCATCGGCAACGAGGCCAAGACCACGCTCACCGGCAACGTCATGCACCAGGACCCCAACCTCAACTACGCCGCTTCCGCGGCCGTGGTTTTGACCCGCCTGCCCCGCTCGGAGAAGCTGACCCCCATCGAGACCATGAAGCTGGCCGCCGGCGAGGTGGCCGGCGAGAAGAGCCTGAAGACCCTTTCCGAAGTGATCGACACCCTCAACCAGGAGCACGACATCACCAAACGGTTTGGCCAGAAGGGGCTCGGCCAGCGCAACCTCGGCCGCACCATGCAGCTGATGCTGGAGAGTTCGGAAACCAACGAGGGCCGCTGCATGTTCGCCTATGACGCCTTTTCGGCGCTGGAGCGTGTCATTCTCGACTATGTCAGCGAGGCTGCCGACCGAGCCAAGTTCCTCGACGACCTCAAGATCGCCCGTGGCCTCTACCGCGAGCGGATCATGACCGAAATGTTCAACGCCTACATGGACGAGCCGCTGGCCATCCGCAAGGACGTGCTCAACTACGTCAACATGATCATCGGCATCGACGCCGAGAACCTGGGCGCGGACCGGATGTGGAAGTACAAGAACCCCCAGACCGGCGATCTGGTGGCGCTCAAGATCGACGAGCGCTACATTGACTCGGTCGAGGCCTGCCTGGGGCTGAAGATCCGCGAGCAGAAGGACAGCTTCCGCACCTCGATCCGCAATATCTACGGCCAGAAGATCTCGATCAACCCGGACTACGACTTCATGGACAACCTAGAGCTGGTCAAGGCGGTCACCGACGTCCGCCTCAAGTCGGACATAGCCGGCGCCGGCAGCCTGATCGGGGCTCTGGCCAACCGCACCAACGAAGAAAACCAGAAGCTCTACGACCGGATGATCGACACCATGCTGCACAAGCTCGGCTACTGTCTCACCTGCGCCCAGAAAACCATCGAGTATTTCTGCACGCAGGTGGACGAAAACTGAACATCCAATCCTGCCCAGGTGACCCGATGACCCAGACGCCATTGCACGGATTGCGGCTGCTGTATCGGCAGCTCGAGGCCAGAGGGCTCTCGGCCGAACAGCGGCGGGTGATTGAGTTGGAGCTGCGGCTGGCCGAAGAGACCGGCGATAGCGAGCGGGCCCACCAGTTCGCGCCGCCGCCCTCCCTACCCTCGCTCTATGCCTACAACGATCAGGATCTGCTGCAGCGGATGCTCGCCTCGCCGGTCTCCTCGATGATGGCTGCGCAGTCGCTGGATCATCTTCTGGCCCGAGACCTGCAGCGCGAGCAGGACGGGTTTCCCCGCAAGATCCGGGTGGGCAAACTGGTCAAGCCCGGCCGGGACGGCGACGACAAGGTGGTGGTGATTCCGACCACGGTGGAGGAGAAACTCATCCACGACCGCATCCGCGAGGAGAACGAGGACGGCGAAGGCGAGGGCCAGGATCATGGCGAGGGCGGCGCCGGCGAGGGCGCCGAGGGCGAGGTCATTGGCGAGCAGCCGGTGCGCGAAGGCCAGGACGGCGGCAGCGGCGCCGGTCAGGGCCAGGGCGGGGCCCATGAGCTGGAATCCACGGTCTACGACCTCGGCCGGGTGCTCACCGAGCAGTTCGCCCTGCCCAACCTGCGCGACAAGGGCAAGCGGCGGTCGCTGACCCGGTTCGCCTACGACCTCACCGACCGTAACCGCGGCTTCGGCCAGGTCCTCGACAAAAAAGCGACCCTTCGTCAGGTACTGCAGACCAACATCGCCCTGGGGCGGCTGCGTCCGGGCGAGCCAGTGGACACCGGCGGGCTGCTGGTCTCGCCCCGCGACCGAATTTACCGCATCCTCTCCAAGGAGAAGGATTACGAGTCCCAGGCCGTGGTCTTCTTTGTCCGCGACTACTCCGGCTCCATGGGCGGCAAGCCTACCGATCTGGTGGTCAACCAGCATGTACTCATTTACGCCTGGCTGACCTACCAGTACCAGAATCAGGTCGAGACCCGCTTCATCCTCCACGACACCGAGGCGCGGGAGGTCGAGAACTTCCAGGCCTACTACCAGATGCAGGTCGCCGGCGGCACCCAGGTGAGTTCGGCCTACCGCCTGGTCAACCGGATCGTCGCCGAAGAGGAACTGGCCCGCGACTACTCCATCTACGTCTTTCACGGCACCGACGGCGACGACTGGGACACCTACGGCGAGGAGGCCCTGCCCGAGCTGGAAACAATGCTCGATTACGCCAGCCGGGTGGGCATCACCATCGCCGAGAACGGCTTCTCCTCCTCCGGCCGGACCGAGGTGGAGAAATACATCACCAAATCCGGACTGCTGGAGAGCAAAAAGGATCTGCTGCGGCTGGACGTGATGTCCAAGGACAGCACCGAGACGCGGGTGATCGAGGGGATCAAGGCGCTGATCTCCTGAACCGGAATACGAACGGAGCCGGGGCTTGTCCCCGCTCCCGGTGGCGACCATGGAACTGATCAGTCAACATGCCAAGCGGATCATGGAGGGGTGCAAGGACCGCGCCCGGCAGGCCGGCCTGCGCTTCGAGGATCAGACCCTGGAGTACATCGTCACCAACCGGGACCTGCTCGAACTCGGGCCGAAGATCATGATCCCCACCCTCTACGACTACTGGGTGCAGGACGTGGAGGTGCTCAAGGAGCAGGGACGATACGAACTCTACCCCAACAATCCCTACGAGACGGTGATCAACACCCGGCCTCCAATCTCCTACTACAACGACAACAACCCGGACTGGCTCAACGTGATGATCTTCTATCACGTCATCGGCCACATCGATTTTTTCCAGAACAACCTCTTCTTCCGCCACACCTGGGACTATGATTTCAACGGCCGGGCCCTGGCCGACAAGCGGCTGATTGCCAAGCTGCGTTCCGAACACGGCCGCTGGGTCGATTATGTCATCGAGTTTGCCCTGGCCATCGACAACCTGGTGGGCTATTTCGACCTGTTGGCCGAGGCTGACGGCAGCCCGACCGCACCGCGCACACTGCTCGACTTCTATTTCGACGTGTTCCTCCAGCGCGGCCCCAGGCCGGCGATCAGCGTCTACTCGGCGGAGATCGAGCGCTACAACCGGATGCGACGGGAACACCCCGAGGACGGCGAGGAGCGCTTCCTCAAGAGCGTGCTTGAGCGGTACGCCGAACTCGAGGCCCTGTATCAGCGGAAGTTGAAGGAAAAACAGATGGTCGGCCGCACCGACCTGTTGCGTTTCCTCATGGAGTATTCGCCCTTCCTCAACCGGGAGGAGAACCGCTGGATGCTGATGGTGCTGGAAATCATCCGCTCGACCTCGCTCTACTTCCAGCCGCAGATTCGCACCAAGATTCTCAACGATGGCTGGGCCAGCTACTGGCACGACACCCTGTTCAAGGGGGACGACCGCATCAGCGGGCATGAGGTCGATTACGCCATCGTCAACGCCAAGGTGACCTCCATGCCCCGTGTCGGCCTCAACCCCTACGCCCTGGGTATGCGACTCTTCCAGTACCTGGAGGAGCGGGCCGACAAGGGCCGGACCGGCCTGGACTACGACCGCACCGCGGAC
>JBGSPP010000094.1:0-3558 GCA_041738515.1 Desulfobulbus sp. | reverse complement strand
GCCCGACACCCTGCTGGACCAGCGCCAGGGCCGATCCTTTGAAACCACCATCTGGCCGGTGATCGAGCACAACGGCGGCCCTGGGCGGATCGCCATATTTTCCCGGGACGTGACCGAGCAGGTCCGGGCCGAGCAGGCCCTCAAGCGCAGTCAGGCCCTGCTCGACGCGACCCAGGCCCTGACCCGGGTCGGTGGGTGGGAATGGGACCTGGACAGCCGGACCATGACCTGGACGGCCGAAACCTACCGCCTCCACGGGCTGACCCCGGAGGATCGGCCCGCCGATCCCGCCGCCCTCATCGAGATGAGCCTGGCCTGCTACCAGCAGGAGGATCGGCAGAAGATCGTCACGGCCTTCCAGGCCTGCGTCGAGTCGGGGCAGTCCTATGATCTGCGGTTCCCCTTCCGCACGGTGGACGGCCGTGAACGCTGGATCCGCACCATGGCCGAGCCGGTCCGGCAGGACGGCCGGATCGTGCTGGTGCGGGGCAACATTGCCGACATCACCGAACAGGTGCTGCATGAGGAGCACCTCTGCCTCTTTGGCAACATCGTGGCCTCAATCGAGGACGGCATCGCCTATATCGATCACGACTACCGGTATGTCCTGGTCAACGAGGCTTATGAACGGCTCTCCGGATTCAAACAGGAGCTGTTTGTCGGCCGGACCGTGGCCGAGTACCTGGGAGCGCAGGTCTTTGCCGAGGTGATCAAGCCCCGGCTCGATCGCGCCCTGCAGGGCGAGGCCATGCACTATCAGCACTGGTTCGAGTACCCCGCAACCGGTCGGCGATACATCGATGTCCGGTATTATCCCTGCCGGGACAAGGACCAGCGCATCATCGGCGTGCTCAGCAACACCCGCGACATCACCGCCCGCAGGCAGGCCCAGGAGGCCCTGCAGGCCAGCGAGGAACGGTTCCATACCATTGTGGAGGCGAGCCCCCTGCCCATCCTGATCATCAGCTGCGGCCAGTACCGCTACGCCAATACCTTTGCCCGCCGGATGCTCGGCTGGACCGACGCGACCGACTGTACCGCCATTGCCGTCGAACAGACCATCGACCCCCGCTATTACGACCGAATCCTGGCGCGGCTTGAGGCCAGCCAGGCCGGTCGGGCCAACCCGCCCATGGAGTTGATGCTCCTGCGGGCCGACGGCCGCCGGATGATGGTCGAATCCCGATCCCTGCCCATCCAGCTGGCCGACGGTCCGGCCACGCTGGTCATCGGCACGGACATCACCGCCCGCAAGAAACGGGAAGCGCTGGTCCGAGCGCGGCTGCGGATCAGCGAAGCGGTCTCGGCCGGGGCCATGGACGATCTCCTCCGCCGTATCCTCGACGAGGCCGAAATACTCACCGAAAGCCGGCTCGGCTTCTTCCATTTTGTTGGCGAGGACCAGCAGACGCTGTCCCTCCAGGCCTGGTCGACCGGCACGCTGACGCACTTCTGCCAGGCCGAGGGCCAGGGCCTGCATTACCCCGTGGAACAGGCCGGGGTCTGGGCCGACTGCATCCGCCTGCGGCAGCCGGTGATCCACAACGACTTCGCTGCCCTGCCCCATCGCCGGGGCTTGCCCGAGGGGCATGCCTCGGTGCGGCGCGAACTGGTGATCCCGATCTTCCGCGGTGACCAGACCGTTGCCGTCTTTGGTGTGGGCAACAAGGATGCGGCCTATGACCAGGATGATGTCGAACTGGTGACCAGCCTGGGGGACCTGGCCTGGGATTTCGTCCTCCGCAAACGGACCGAGGAGCGGCTGCGGGAGAGCGAATCCCGCTACACCCGCATCGTCGAGACCGCCCGCGAGGGCATCTGGGCCATTGACGAGGCGCGCCGGACCACCTTCGTCAACAAACACATGGCCGCCATGCTCGGCTCCACCCCCGAGGAGATGATGGGGCGGGAGATCGTCGAATACATGTTTGCCGAAGACCTGGCGGATACCTCCCAGCGCCTGGAGGATCGTCGCCACGGGATCGGGGGACAATACGAGCACCGCTTGCTCCATCGCGACGGCAGCGAGGTCTGGGTCATGGTTTCCGGTACGCCCCTGATGGACCAGGCCGGCCGGTTCCTTGGCTCCTTTGCCATGTTCACCGACATCACCCGGCGCAAGGCCGCCGAAACCCTCCTCAAGGAGCAGGCCGACTTCACTCGCCGCATCCTCGACTCCACCGCCGCCCACCTCGCCATCCTCGACCCGCGGGGCGTCATCGTCGACGTCAACACGCCCTGGCGGCAATTTGCCGAGGAGAACGGCGCTGCGACGGCGGAACGGCTCGGTCCTGGGGCCAGCTACTTCTCCGCCTGGTCAACCGAACATGGCGACGCCGCCCATGCCGGGGAGGCCTTAGCCGGCATCCGCCGGGTGCAACGGGGGGAACTGGAATCCTTTACCACCGAATACCCCTGCCACGTCCCCGGCAAGGAGCGCTGGTTCAGCCTGCGGGTGCTGCCGCTCAAGGGCGCGCAGGGCTATGTGCTTATTGCTCATACCGACATATCCACCCTGAAATCGGCCGAGCAGCGCCTGACCAGAACCCTGGCGGAAAAGGAGGTGCTGCTGCGCGAGGTGCACCACCGGGTCAAGAATAACCTGGCGGCAATCATCGGCCTGCTCGACATGCAGCGCCGCACCCTCAACGCCCCCGAGGGCGCCGAAACCCTCAAGATCCTGGCCAGCCGGATTCGCTCCATGGGCCTGATCCACGAGAAACTCTACCGTGCCGACAACCTCTCCCGGATCGACTTCCAGGCCTACACCCAAGCGCTGATCTCCCACCTGCGCACCTCCTTTGGCTCGCCCAGGATACTCTGCCAGGCAGAGGTCGAGGGGGTGTACATACCCCTGGATCTGGCCATGCCCTGCGGCATGATCATCAACGAACTGGTGACCAACGCCATGAAGTACGCATTCCCCCAGGGGGAACCCGCCCCTGGCCAGGACGACTGCCGCATCCTGGTCAGCATCGCCCGCGAGGACGGCGTGTACACCTTGTGCGTGGCCGACAACGGCGTTGGCCTGCCGCCCGGATTTGACTGGACCAGAGCCAGCACCATGGGCCTGGTCCTGGTGCGCATGCTCGGCTGTCATCAGCTTGGCGGCAGCTATGCGTTCGACCTGCACGACGGACTCAAGGTAACCCTCCGGTTCAGCGAGAAGCGAGGCAGCTGATGGACAAGCCCACCCTGCTCATTGTCGAGGACGACGGCATCCTCGCAGCCAATCTCGAGGCGCTTGTCACTGACCTGGGCTATGGGGTGCTGGGGCCGACGGCCACCGGCGAGGAGGCCCTGGCCCTGCTGCGAGAACGGTCGGCAGATCTGGCGATCATGGACATCGAGCTGGCCGGGCAGCTCAACGGCATCGAAACCGCCGAGATCATCACCCGCACCCATGAGATCCCCATCATCTTTCTCTCCGGCTTCTCCCAGGAACCGCTGCTGGAAGAGGCCAAGCACGTCGTTCCCTACGGCTATCTGATCAAACCCGTGCCCGAACGGGAGTTGGTCGCGGCCGTGGCCATGGGGCTGCACCGGGCCGCCCTGGAC
>JBGSPP010000071.1:0-6280 GCA_041738515.1 Desulfobulbus sp. | reverse complement strand
GCCGGTCAACTGGCCGCCGCCAGCCGGCCCGAAGTCGCCTTCCACCCGGTAGGCGAGGGTGACGCCGGTGGTGACGATCTCCGGCGTCTCGCCCCGCCGGATCAGCTGGGCGCGGATGCTCGTCCCCAGCGGAAAGAGGGAGAGCCGGCTCTCGGCGTCGCTGGCATAGCGCATGCCCAGATCGCTCCAGGCGAGCAGGACGAACGCATCCTTTTTGGGGTCGAACACCGGAATCTCAACGATTTTTTCGGTCAGCGTCACTGGCTTGGTCTGGTCGGTGCGGCCATTCAGTCCCTGGGCGATGAACTGGGCCAGGGCCGCCCGTTCTTCCTTCGTCCCCGTAAAAGGCGGCATGGAAGGGTAGAAGAGGTCCATGCCGCTGATCATCGCATCCAGCCCGGCGGGGGTGAACTTGGCGGTCAGCGGCTTGATATCCCGCATGGGTCCGCCAATGCTGTGACAGGGCAGGCAGAGCAAGTTGAACAGTTCCCGCCCGGCCTCCAGCCGGTTGGTGTCGGTAATCTGGCGATGCCGCACCCACCGGGCCGAGGTGAGCAGGCCCTCGTGGCGCAGCCGCTCTCCATCGTCCTTGCGCACCGAGGTGGAGTACATCAGGTCGCGGATGATGTAGGGCCGTCGTCCGCCTTCGCGGATGAATTCGAAGAAGCCCATGTACAGCTGGCCGGTGATCAGCAGCACCACCGCGATGGTCTTGGCAAATCCGGCCGGCACCCGCAGGGCCAGCACCAGGCCGCCGATGAGGAGAATCGGGGCGCAGAGGAGAAATCCGTCGAGGATGGCGCGCATCTCCGGCATGCGATTAAAAATCATGGTCTCCACCTCTGCCGGCAGGGCCGCCCGGTACCACCAGGCCGAGCCGAGAAAGAAGAGCAGGGGCGCGAGCAGCCAGCGGACGCAGAAGCGGACCATGGTGGTGCGCAGGTCTTGATCCTTGATCCAGGCCGCGGTCATCAGGCCGAAGAGGCCGGCTATGATCAGGGCGAAGAAGGTGCGGAAGAACAGCGAGGGCCAGAACGAGGGATTGAAGAAACCGGACCAGAAACTGCCGTCCTGGGGCCAGCTGCCGGGAGTCAGCATGAAGCCGATGATGCCGTTGATGAAAAACAGCGACAGCCAGGCCGCACCGAAATAGATCCAGCCGAGCCACTGGTGGCGTTGGCGGTTCATCCGCCCGAAGGTGTAGGCGTAGAGGAAGATGGAAACGATTTCCACACCAAAGCAGACCCACTCGGTGGCCCAGCCGAAGACAAAGGTGTGGATGAGCAGGGAGGTCGCCGCCGGGTTGAGCAGGGAGATGACAAACCAGATCCCCACCCCGGTGGTGGAACCCAGCACCATGGTGACCAGGAGGAAGAAGCGGGCATGCCTGCGGACATAGTCGAGGATAGCCGGGTTGTTCTCCCGGTAAGCCTTGCGTTCGGCCAGCACCAGAAAGAGGCCGCCGCCTACGGCGAAGTGGGCGATATAGACGTGAAACACGGCGATCAGGATGACGAGCAGTCCGCCGCCGAGGGGATCGAGCTGCCAGACGGGATAATTCATGGTCTGACCTCCCCGGAAGCGACGGAGCGGCTGGTCATGCGCAGCATCCAGATGACCAGGCCAATCCCGCCCGCAAGGAAGAGGAGAAAGAGCGCCAGCGGCCCGTATTCGCCGTGAACCGCCAGTTGCGAGGGCGAAAACCAGGGCGCGAGCATGGCGGTGCGGAGCAGGCTGCGGGCCAGGATCATCAGGGCCAGGGTGGCCAGCGTCCAGAGCAGGGCGGAGACGGGCCTGGCGCGAAAACCGAAAACAACAGCGGCTATCGAGCAGAGGATGCCGGCGCTCAGGACCACGGTCAGCTGCAAGCCGATGGCGTTGGAGGGGTTCAGGAGCCCCCTGGGCAGGACCGCGGCGAACCAGAGGCCAACCGCGAAATTCAGCAGGGTGGCGTGCGTGAACCAGCGGCACCCGTAGCGGATCATGGGCCCGGCATCGGTCGCACCCTTCTTTTCTCGCCAGTGATGGTACAGGGCGTTGGCCAGGCCACCAATGGCCGGGGCCGAAAGCATGAAGTGCAGGTAGCGCGCCCACAAGGTAGGGTCGCCGAGATTGAGGAGCAAACCGCCGGGCCGGTCGAAGTAGCGGTCCCAGGTTTGCGGCTGTTGCATCAGGGTGAAGTTGTTGACATAGATGAAGCCGATGGCCAGCAGCATCAGGGTGATCAGGCCGACCACCAGGGGCCGTCTGCCGCCGAGTCCGTCAAATCGGTACTTGTAGACATAGGCAAGGGCGTAGACGCCAATGAGCAGGGCGATGACTGCCAGCCAGAAGGCGGCCATGAGAATCGAGCTGGTGTAGATCAGGTGGCCGTAGAGCACCTGGACAAAGAGCAGCGGCGCGACCCCAAGGTTGACAGCAAAGGCGATGGTGAAGGGCAGGGCACCGGCGATGTCGCTGCCAAGAGCAGCCCTGTCGGCAGTGTTGTTCCCGAGTTGGCCGACCAGGGCGATACAGGCCAGGCCGAGCATGAGGTTCATCAGCAGGATGTGGAGGAAAAACGTCGACAGGAGAAAGGCCTGAAACCAGTCCCAGGCAACGGGGATGGTGTCCGGGGCCGGGATGAGGCGGGTGACGTCCATCGGAACCTCCATGCGGGTTTTGCCCCCACCGTTCCCGGCGGACAGGCGAACGGGTCGCAACGGTCGGGAGGACGAAGAGAGCGGATTAACTCGGGGGTGGCTTCAGGAAGGAAGCGCGGCGGACACAGCGGCGGACGAGCACAACTGCCCGCCTGGGACAAGAAATGTTCTTACCTGAATGGGGGCTCTTCGACAAGGAGAATGCACTTTTCAGGACAGAAAGCGGCGGCCTGGCGAATCGCCTCGGTGATTACCTGATCCGGGTCGATCAGCTCAGCCTTGCCGGTGAGAGGGTTGAGCCGGAACACCTCCGGGCACATGGCGGTGCAGGTGGCGCAGCCGCTGCAGCGATAGGCGTCGATGTCAATGGCGTTCATGGGCAGGTCTTCGGTGGAGCGGTCGTCAGCAGCCGCAGCCGTTGAAGGCCTCCTTGGTGAAGCTCTTGTCCGGTTCGATGGGATACTCGCCGGTGAAGCAGGCCAGACAGAAGGTGTCGCGGCCCAGACCGGTGGCCTCTACCAGCCCTTCGACGCTGAGGTAATGGAGTGAATCCAGACCAAGGTAGTCGCGGATGACATCGACCGTGTTGCCATAGGCTACCAGCTGCGAGCTGGAAGGAAAATCGATGCCGTAGTAACAGCCGTGGCGGGTGGGCGGGCAGCTGACCACCATATGCACCTCGGCGGCCCCGGCCTGGCGCAGCGCCTGCACCCGGCTGCGGCCAGTGGTGCCGCGGACGATGGAGTCCTCGACGATGATCACCCGCTTGCCTTTCAGCAGCGAGCGCACCGGGTTGAGCTTGACCCGGACGGAGAAGTCGCGCATGGACTGGGTCGGCTGGATGAAGGTGCGGCCGACATAGTGGTTGCGGATCATGCCCATCTCCAACGGGATGCCCGAGGCGGCAGAGTAGCCGATGGCGGCGTAGTTGCCCGAGTCGGGGAAAGGCATGACGAAATCGGCCTCGATTTTTGCCTCCCGGGCCAACACCTCGCCCATGCGCTTGCGGGCGGCGTAGACGTTGATGCCAAACACATCGCTGTCCGGCCGGGCGAAATAGACGTGCTCGAAGATGCAGAAACTCTTTTGCGCCGGGGCCCAGGGAAATACCGAGGTCAGTCCCTGCTCGTTGATAATGAGCACCTCGCCCGGTTCGATTTCCCGCACATATTCGGCCTCGATCAGGTCCAAGGCGCAGGTCTCGGAGGCGACTACATGGGCGCCGTTGTCGAGCAGGCCGAGGCAGAGCGGCCGGAACCCGTTGGGATCGCGGACGGCGATCATCGTGTCCTGGGTCATGAGCAGCAGCGAGTAGGCCCCCTGGATGCAGGAGAAAGTGGTTTTGATCGCCTCCAGCAGGCCCCGGTCAAGATGGCGGGCCATGAGATGGATGACGATCTCGCTGTCCATGGTGGTCTGGAAGATTGACCCCTTCTGCTCCAGGTGCCGCCGCAGGGCGATGGAGTTGACCAGGTTGCCGTTGTGGGCGACGCTCAGGGACATGTCCTTGTGGGTCGCTAGGAAGGGCTGGGTGTTGATGATGTTGGATTCGCCGGTGGTGGAATAGCGGACATGGCCGGTGGCGAGGTGGCCGGTGAGCCGGCCCAGGGTGCGCTCACTGAAGACGTCGGCGACCAGTCCCATGGCCTTGTGAATGACCACCTTGCTGCCGTCGGAGGCGACGATGCCGGCGCTTTCCTGGCCGCGGTGCTGCAGGGCGTAGAGGCCAAAGTAGACCAGCTTGGCCGCATCCTGGTGGCCGAAGACCCCACAGATGCCGCATTCATGTTTGGGTTTTGTCGAACGGTCACAACCGGGAGCTTGTATCGTCATATCAGCTGCCTGAGCTATCGCCGGGAGGGGTGAAAAATCAAAAGGCACAAAGAACGGTTCCTTGTGCCTGTACTTTTGTTCTTCCCGCCCGTTGAGGAAAGATATCTTGAACCAGATTGCACATTTTTTTTCAACATAATATCGGGTATCCTCCGGGAATATTCCTGTTGCCACCGCATGGCATGAACCCTGGGACACAACACCATGACCAACACAGCCATACAACTCACCCGCACCGTCAAGGCCGCGGGCTGAGCCGCCAAATTGGGCCCGGGGGACCTGGGCCGGATACTCTGCGGGCTTGACCTGCCGCGCGATCCCAATCTGCTTGTCGGGACAGAGACCAGCGATGACGCCGGGGTGTACCGTCTCAACGAGACCACGGCGCTCATCCAGACGTTGGACTTCTTCACCCAGATTGTCGATGACGCCTACGATTTCGGCCGTATCGCAGCCGCCAACGCCCTTTCCGACGTTTACGCCATGGGCGGCCGGCCGTTGTTGTGCATGAACATCCTCGCCTGCCCCGCCAAAACCATGGATCATTCGGTGTTCCGGCGGGTCGTCGAGGGCGGGCTGGAGAAGATCCGTGAAGCCGGTGCGCTCCTGGTTGGCGGCCACAGCATTGAGGACGAAGAACTGAAATACGGGCTCTCGGTCACCGGTCTGGTGCATCCGGATCAGGTGCTCCTTAACAGCGGAGCACGACCGGGCGATGTGCTCCTGCTGACCAAGCCGCTGGGCACGGGCATCCTTTCGACCGCAGTCAAGGGCGGACTCGCGGGGACTGCGCTGGAACGGGATTTGGTGGAACTGATGGCAACCCTGAACCGGCTGCCCATGGAGATCCTGAACGGTGATGTGGAGCTTCGGGCCGGGGTGCACGGCTGTACCGACATCACCGGGTTCGGGCTGGTGGGCCACCTGCACGAGATGGCCGAGGCCTCACGGGTCTCGATCCGCATCGAGGCCGGAACACTGCCGGTCCTCGACGGGGCGCGGGACTATGCCGATATGGGCATCATCCCCGAGGGCGCCTACCGCAACCAGCGCTTCTACGGCCAATGGCTGCGCACAAGCCTGGAGGAGACGGACCCGCTGGCGATGATCGTCCTTGATCCGCAGACCTCTGGCGGTCTGCTCCTGGCCATGGCGCGCGATACGGCCGAATCTTTGCTTGCCGCCTTGGCGGCCCGGGGTTACCAGCCGCAGTGCCGAATCATCGGCGAGGCGCTGGCCGCTGACCCCGGAATGGTGCGCCTGGTCTGAACGCTGTCCCCGTCCGGACCGGACAGGGACAGGCCCGATTAACAGGATTCCTCGGTCAGCAGGGCCAACAGCAGTCGGGTCAGGTCGACCATGTCCTGCAGTTCCACCTGCTCGTCGGTGGAGTGGACATTGGTCATGCCGGTGGCGACGATGGCCGTGGCCAGGCCGTGACCGTTGAAGATGTTGGCGTCGCTGCCGCCGCCCGCCCGCTCGTAGGTCAATTCCAGGCCGATGGCTCGAGCCGCCGCGTCCACCCGCCGGATCACCCGGTCCTCCCGCGAAAGCCGCATCACCGGAAAGTCGAGGCGGACTGCCACCTCCACAGTGGGCAGGCCCTTGGCCGCGCCCGAGGGGTCGCGCCAGTCGTCCACCACGGCCTGGAAGCGCTCGCGGATTGTAGTGGTCACCCGCTCGAGCTTGTCCATGCTGTGGCTGCGGACCTCGGCCTCGATCACCACCTTTTCGGGGACGATGTTGGAGGCGGCGCCGCCGTGGATGGTGCCGAAGTTGGCGGTGGTTTCCTCGTCGATCCGGCC
>JBGSPP010000016.1:0-2946 GCA_041738515.1 Desulfobulbus sp. | reverse complement strand
AGCCGGCAACGAGCTCGTTCGGGATGCCGAGGCGGCTGAGCTGGTCGTCAAGCAGCACGCGCAGGGCCGCGCCCTGATCGCGATTGACGAAGCGCACGTCAGCCCGGATGAGGTCGGCGACCGAGCGGATGTCGCGCGGGTTGCCGGCGGCCACCATCAGCCCTTCCTCGATGAGGGAAAAGCCGATGATCTGTGCGCCGGTGTGGTCCAGAACGGCCTTTGCCTGCTCGAGATTGGCCTCGCCATGGCCGCTGTTGTGCAGATGGATCGCAGCCAGATGGGCCTGACCGCTCCTGAGACCCGTCAGGGCCCTGTGGCTGGAGGCAAATCGGCACAACAACTCGGCCCCCTTGCCGTTGCGGTTGATATGGGCATGGAGGATGGAGAAAGCCGGATCGCAACCGAGCAGCATGATCCTGCGCTCCAGTTGCCGCTCGTCATGCAGCAGCCGCACCCCGCGATTAATCCCTTGCAGCAGTCCGTCCGCGGACTGAAATCCTTCATGAATCAGCCATCGGCCATCCTGGGGATACGCGACCAGGCGGTCGTCGATCCGGACCACCGACAGCCTGGTTCCCGGCCTGCCGGTCTCCTCGGCCAGGGTGACCGCATGTTCTCCCAACCCGTCCTCCATCCGGAACAGATCCTCAACAGCACACTCAAGCACCCTGGCCAGGCGCAGCGCCACCGCCGTGTTGGGCACATAACGGCCCGATTCCATGTCGTAGATGGCCTGCCTGCCGATGCCGGTCCGTTCGGCCAACTCCTTTTGCGAGAGTCCCCTGGCCGTACGGATCGCCTTGACGCTGCAGAGGACATCCTCTTTTTCCTGTTGCCGTGTCATGGGTGTGCCGCCCTTGCCCCCAGTGCCGAGGTGTTCATTTTTGTCTGATACTGGACGGATGTGTCGTGTATATGTCGATTATTGACGTGTATAAACATATCGACTAAGGTCGGGCCGATCGAAAAACAGGCTGCCCCAACGTTTTTTCATCCTATTTATGATGGTAATTCAACGCCTAACCAATTGCGACAAAGAAATCATCCTCGCCTGGTACTCTATTTGCCATAGTACAGGTACTGCAGGTCGTACACGGATACGGTGACGTATCAGCACGGCATCCTCACTCTCACCCCCCGAACAAGGAGTTCGACATGAAACCATGGAAACTCGTCTTCCCTGTCCTGTTGGCGCAACTGGTTGCAAACGCCCAGGCGGCCGAGGTGCAGGTGGCCGTTGCCGCCAACTTCACCGCCCCGATGAAAGAGATCGCCGCCGCCTTCACGCAGGAGCAGGGGCACAAGGCTGAACTCTCCTTCGGCGCCACGGGGAAATTCTATGCCCAGATACAAAATGGCGCCCCGTTTGCCGTCTTCCTCGCCGCCGACGATACCACCCCGGCCAAACTGGAGGCTGAGGGCGCGGCGGTTGCCGGCTCACGTTTCACCTATGCCATCGGCCGCCTGGTGCTGTGGAGCGGCAAACCCGGGTTTGTTGACGACCAGGGTGCAGTCCTCAAGAAGGGCGAATTCAACCATCTTGCCATTGCCCATCCCAAACTCGCACCGTACGGGGCGGCAGCCATCGAGACCCTGACCGCGCTCCATCTCCTCGACGCCGCCCAGGCAAAATTCGTCCAGGCCGAGAACATTGCCCAGGCGCATCAGTTCATCGCCACCGGCAACGCCGAACTCGGATTTGTCGCCCTCTCCCAGGTCATGGCCGAGGGTCGGATCAGCCAGGGATCAGGCTGGGTCGTGCCTGCCGACCTGCATCAACCGATCCGCCAGGATGCTGTTCTTCTGGCCAACGGCAAGGACAACCCGGCCGCCGCGGCCCTGATGCTGTTTCTGAAGGGCGAAACAGCGCGCGCGATCATCAAGTCCTACGGCTATGACCTCTGATCGCTGATTATTCCAGGAGCCATGTCATGTTCGATGCCGCCAATTTCGCCGCCGTCTGGCTGACCGTCAGGCTGGCCGCCACCACCACCCTGATCCTGCTGCTGCTGGGCACGCCGCTGGCCTGGTGGCTGGCCCGCACGAATTCGCGCTGGAAGGGACCGGTGGGCGCGGTGGTGGCCATGCCGCTGGTACTGCCGCCAACAGTGCTGGGCTTCTACCTGCTGCTCCTGTTGGGGCCGCATGGCCCGGTCGGCCAATTCACCCAGTGGGCCGGCCTGGGCCTCTTGCCCTTCACCTTCTGGGGGCTGGTGGTGGCTTCGGTCTTTTACTCGCTGCCCTTTGTGGTCCAGCCGATCCAGAATGGTTTTGCGGCCATTGGCGACCGGCCGCTCGAGGTCGCGGCCACCCTGCGCGCCTCGCCCCTGGACGCCTTCTTCACCGTGGCGATGCCGCTGGCAAAGCCAGGCTTTCTCACTGCCACCATTCTTGGTTTTGCCCACACGGTGGGCGAGTTCGGGGTGGTGCTGATGATCGGCGGCAATATTCCGGGCAGGACGCGGGTGGTCTCGGTGCAGATCTACGATCACGTCGAGGCCATGGAATACGGCCAGGCGCACTGGCTGGCCGGCGGCATGGTGTTGTTCGCCTTCCTGGTGCTGCTGGCTCTCTACACCCTCAACCCCACGGGACGGACACGATGAGCATTGAAGTGCGCTGCCGGCTGGACTATCCCGGATTCAGTCTTGATGTCGACCTGAGCCTGCCCGGCGCCGGGGTGACGGCCCTGTTCGGCCACTCCGGCTCGGGCAAGACCACCCTGCTTCGCTGCATGGCCGGGCTGGAGCGGGCGCCTGGCGGGCGGTTGGCGGTCAACGGAGAGATCTGGCAGGATGAGCGGCACTGGTTGCCGACCCACCGGCGGCCGCTTGGCTATGTTTTCCAGGAAGCCAGTCTGTTTGCGCACCTCACCGTGCTGGCCAACCTCAACTACGGCCGCAGGCGGGTGCAGGGCGAGCCGGCGGTCAGCCTGGACCAGGCCGT
>JBGSPP010000010.1:0-10599 GCA_041738515.1 Desulfobulbus sp. | reverse complement strand
GTCACCGCCCAGAACAATCGCCGCGTTCATCTCCTCGCGGTGAACCACAACTCGCCGGTGATGCAATCGGTCGACCTCCGGCGTGGCATTTCCCTGGCCATTGATCGGGATACCATCCTGAACGAGGTGTACCGTGGCGGCAAGCCGGAGTTCCACAAAGCACTAGCCGGGCCATTCCCGTTGGGTAGTTGGCAAGAGAAGAGCAAGACTGGCTTGCCGCTGAAACCACTCTTCGACCGCGATTTGGCCGCCGCGAAGCAGAAAGCCGCCGGGGGGCAACAACGCATTAAGCTGCTGTTTTGCAACGACGACAAACAAGCCGAGCGAGCATGTGCGATGATGGCAGCGCAGGTAGCCGAAGCCGGCGGGGTCAACTTGCAACTCGAAGGTGTGAACCACGTCGAGTTCCGTCAGCGCGTCGAACAGCAAAGCCGCTTCGACATCGCTTACACCACCTTCGACTACCCACACATTTGGCATGCCCATGCCTTGGCGGCGCTGTTGGATCCCACCGCCGCAGGGCGAGGTGGTCGCAACTACATGAGCTACCTGCAAAAAAACACCAACCCAGCGAAGCCTGATGATGCGCTGGGCCAACTGTTTACCGAACTACGCCGACACCGCGATACGAGCGGGGAGTTGCTTGATCTCTCTCGGGAAACCCACGAACGCTTCCTCGAAGCGATGCCGTTCATCCCGCTGTGGCAACTCGATCGGCACATGGCCATCTCGAACATGCTGAAGATTGGTTTCGATACCACAAGCCAACCCGTGCCACCGACATTGCTCGACCCGTACCGGGTATTCCAAAACGTGAGCAAATGGCGCATGAGCGAGAACTAAACGAAGCAACTGCAGGACCATTCAAGTGCTGCAGTCATGGTTCTTACTTCTTCACTTGCCCAGCAACCTTGAGCTTCACCGTGACGGGGAAGTGGTCGGCGTAGCCACGTTCTTCGTCACGCATGTTCCATTCTGGGTTGCCGAATCGCCACGGCTCCCGCCGCCGTGCACCAGTGCGGATGAGGTCTTTGGTTTCAACGGTGATGCTCTTCGGATCCACACTCCAGCCTTCTTGATCCAGCAAGCCCGGTGAGGCGATGATCTGATCGTAGATCAACGGCTTGCCATCGTACCAGATCGTGCCGAACTTGGCGGGGTCTTTTCCGGCCATCAGGTTTAATAGCATCGGTTCATCGGCAGTGGGCTTCACTTTGGTGATGTCGGCAATGGCACCGAGGTTCTTCACAATGGGATCGGCGTTGGGGCTGTCGTTGAAGTCGCCACAGAATAGCACATCAGTCTTGATGTTCTTTTCGTTTAACTCGCGGAAGCGGGCATACAGGGCATTGGCGTACTTGTTGCGGCCATCGTCGCCTGTGCTGCCGTCGTTCTGCTTGAGTTGGGATGTCCAGTGGCAGGACAGGACGCACAGGTTATGTCCGTTCACCACGAGGTGTGTTTCCAGTATCCGCAGGGGTTTGCGAACCAAACGAGTCGCCCGCACATCAAGCGGAACACGGCTCAGCACACAGGTGCCGATGTGTCGCCCACCGTCGATGTTCTGCATGGCCACGGCGGTGTACTTAAGCTTGTCGTCCTTGATGAGGCCGTTGAGTGTGGTCTTGAGCAAGTCCGCAGCACGGACAGATTCCACTTCCGCACAGGCGATGATGTCTGGCCCTTTCCCATCGTTCAGCTTCAGCAGTGCTTTGGCAATCCGATCGTACTTCAAGTTGCGTAGGTTTTGATCTTGAGCAAATGGGTTATCGTAGGCTTCGTCGATGTTGTTGCGTTTGTCGTCTTTGTCATCGAAAAGGTTCTCAACATTCCAGAAGCAGAAAAGGTATTCTTGGGCTTCAGCAGAGTTAATCGGCTTTTGGCTGCGACCGGTTTGCGTAGCTTGCGGATTTTGGGCATTGAGGAAGACGAAGCGAAGGAAGACAACCACGAGTAGCATGGTCACCACCACCTTCAGCAGCGGCGGGTCGGTCAGTTATGCCCTGACCACCGACGCGGCCGGCAACGTCATCGCCGTGGGCACCGCCGACAGCACGGAGGCCAGCTCCATCGTCGCCGCGCGCTATGTGGCCGACGCCACCACCTCCACTACCGAGGCCGGCTATACCAACGGCAATGTCATCACTCGCACCCCGACTGACGTCACCCGCTCGACGGTGATCACCGGCGGCGAGGTCAAATCGGCCCTGGGCAAGGCCGTCACCAAACGCGGCGTCGTCTACAGCACCACCGACACCCCGGTGTACTCGGGCAGCAGCAGCGACGGCACCGACGATGGCACCGATGACGGCACGGACAACGGTACGGACAGCGGGCCGTCGGTGACCATCACCAGTCCCACCAGTGAGTCTCCCTTGACCAGCACCACGGTCACCCTGGCGGCGACCACCGACGTCACCGCCACCTGCGCCTACAGCACCAGCGATGTGGCCTACGCTTCCATGACCGCGTTCAACAGTACCAATTCCACCACCCATGAAACGGGATTAAGCCTGACTGCAGGCCAAGCCTACACCTATTATGTTCGCTGTTCGAACCGTTCCAATGGGATCAACGGTTCCGGCGGGACGAACAGTTCCAGCGTTTCGGTCAGTTTTATCGTCGCCAAGACGGCGACTTTCCTCCCCCGCAAGACCTTCGAGGTGCTGGCCAGCCTGCTGGAACCCGCCCGGGCCATCGCCGCCACCACAACCACGGATTCGACCACCGACTCGACCACCACCAACACCGGCATCTTCGGCGTCACCGCCAGCAGCGACACGAGCGACGAGGATTTCGTCAAGGAAGGCGAGACCGAGAACGGTTCGGGATACGGCAACTTCAGCGCCAAACTGGAGAAACTCAAGCCCGGAACGGTCTACTTTGTCCGGGCCTACGCCGTGACTGCGGATGGCGTCTATTATGGACCGCAGATGCAGTTCCGCACCGCCGACGCCTGCTTCGTCGCCACCGCCTCCTACGGCAGCCTGCTCCATCCGGGGGTCCGCATCCTCCGCCAGTTCCGTGACACGGTGCTGGCCGACAACGCCATCGGCGGTGCGCTTGTCGAACTGTATTACACCCTGTCGCCGCCGGTGGCCGACGTCATTGCCGCCAACAGCCTGTTGCGCCACCTGGTGCAACTGCTGCTGCTGCCCCTGATCGGCTTCTCCTGGCTGGCACTCCATCTGGGCCTGGCCAAAGCCCTGCTGGTCGCCGCCGGCGCCACGGCCGGACTTGGCTGGGGCACGACCCGGCTGCGAGCCCGATGCTGAGGTTTCCACACCGTGGCCAGCAGCAGAAATTGCCCCCTTTCACTCGGCATGAACCTATGAACGCACTGAAACGCGCAGAGCATAACAGGGCGCTGGCCCGAACCGGTGAGCAGGGCTTTACCCTGATCGAGCTGATGGTGGTGATGGTGATTCTCGGCATCCTCGCCGGGTTGATCGTGCCCCGAATCATGGATAGGCCAGAGGAGGCGCGGCGAACCAAGGCCGCCGTCCAGATCCAGTCCATTGAACAGGCGCTGAAGCTCTACAAGCTTGACAACGGCCAGTACCCGACCACCGAGCAGGGGCTGACCGCTCTGGTCGAACCGCCGGCCGTAGGCGCGCTCGCCAAAAAATGGCGGACCGGCGGCTACCTGGAAAAGGGCAAGGTGCCCAAGGACCCGTGGGATAACGATTTCGTGTACATCAGCCCCGGCCTGCACGGCGATTTCGACCTCGTCTCCTACGGGCCGGACGGCCAATCCGGTGGCGAGGACAAGGATGCCGACATCAACAACTGGGAGCTGCAATAGACGCCGCCCCCGACATGCCGACAGCCAAGCGCCCAGGCCCATGGAACGACAGGGCCTTCACTCTGCTTGAACTGATCGTGGTCATGGTGCTCATCGCCCTGACCACCTCGCTTGCCATTCCCCAAGTCGCGAATTTCCTCTACACCGACCAGTTGAAGGCCTCGGTGCGTAAACTGGTTGGCCTGCTCGCCCGGTCTTCGCTGCTGGCCCAGGAGCGGCAGGCGCCCCATCTGCTCAAATACATTGAACGGGAACGTCGCTTTGTCCTCGAACCCGAGCGACGAAGCGACGAGTCACGGCTGGTGAGGCAAGGTGAACGCAAGGGCGACGAGCGCAAGGACGGCGACCTGCGGCTGACTGGTTCGGTGGCGGTCCGGGATGTGTGGTCCCTGTACGGCGGAGTCAAATCAGGCGCCGATATTACCATTCGTTTCAATGGCAGCGGCTATGTCGAACCGACCGTCATCCACCTGCGCGAGGAGGGCGGCAAGGAGCTGTCGCTGGTGCTTTCTCCGTTTCTCGGCACGATTCAGGTCGTGGACAGTTATGTCAATCCGGACAAGGAAGAGCTGTTCCAGTAAATGGGCGCAGGGCGCATCCGCGGCCGGAGTGGCAGGCTTCACACTGCTCGAGGTGATGATCGCGGTCAGCCTGATCGCGATTGCCCTGGTGACCCTGATCGGAGCCCAGTCGCAGAGCGTGGCCATCGCCACGAGCTCGAAGTTCGACGCCATGGCAGCCCTCCTGGCGCAGCGCCGGTTGGCCGAGATCAGTCTGCAGGAGTATGCCGCGGTCAGCGATGCTGAGGGTGATTTTGGCGATGAGTATCCCCAGTTCCACTGGAAGGCCCAAGTCACCGAGTTGAGCGAGAAGGACACCGGCTTCAAGGGGACTGCCGGCATGCTCAAGGCCGTGGACCTGACGGTTTCCATCGAAGGCGACACGAACCTGTCCTATGCCCTGCGGACCATTCTCCTGCAGGGCGGCAAGGCGGCCCCGTGACGAACGTGGACGCCCGGGGCTTCACCCTGCTCGAGATCCTGCTGGCCATGACCGTGCTCGGGGTGGTGATGGCCATGCTGACGATCAGCCTTTCCGCCACCCTGCGGGTGGTGGACGCCACCGAGCAGCAGGAGGCGGTGTATCATCAGGCCCAGACCGCGTTGCGGCGGATCGGCGGCGACCTGACGGCCGCTTCCGGGGACGTCCTGATTCCCTTCGACGGCAAAAAGTTCGACCTGAATGGCCAGCGGGCGGACACCCTGGCCTTTGCCTCTCTGGCGCACTTGGTGCTCAACCCGGAAAAGCAGCAGCCCGGCATGGCGCTCATTCGCTATCAGCTCAAGCCGGACGAAAACGACCAGCGGCGGCTGAAGCTTCTGCGCTCGGACACCCTGGTGCTGCCCGGCATCGACTATGAGGGCGGCGAGAAGGACCAGGAGCGGCCGTTTCTCCTGGCCGACAACCTGCGTTCCGTCCAGTTCATCTATTTTGACCGCGAAGGTCAGGAATTTGACAACTGGGACCAGGGACAGGAGGAGGCCCCGGGGGAAGAGGGGGAGAGCAAGCCGCGGCCGCTGCCGGCAGTGGTTCGCTGCACACTGGAGTTCTGGCTTGACCCGGATAGGGAAACGGTGCAGATCTTCACCACCGACACCCTCCTGCCTGTGGGCCTGTTTGCACAGGAGGCCAAGGATGCGAACTGATCCGGTTGCCGGCAACCAGTCGGGCCTGGCTCTGGTGCTGACTCTGCTCCTGATCAGCTTTCTTGTGGCCGTGACCATGCAGCTGATGATCACCATTGATCGGCAGGTGACGGTGTCAACCGCGCAGCGGGAGCAGGTCAGGCTGGACGCCATGGTCCTGGCCGGGCTCAACCTGGCCCGGGCCGCTCTCCTGGCCGACCAGCAGGAGAACGAGGTCGATACCACCCAGGACCTCTGGGCCGACCTCGATCAGGAGCGGCTGGCCGCCCTGGCCGGTGGAATCGAACTGCAGGTGACCATCGCCGACCTCTCCGGCAGGCTGCAGGTTAACGCCCTGGGGGCGTCGGGACCGGGCAGGAATCCGGGCGGCTCGGTACAGGGCGAGCAGCAGGAGAACAACGCGCTTCGCGAGGTCTGGCTGCGATTGCTCACCTCGGGCCGGTTCGCCGTCAAGGATGAGGACCAGGCCGAAGCCCTGCTTGACGCCATTGCCGACTGGGTCGACAAGGATGACAACGAACGGATCCAGGGCGCGGAAGAGCAGTACTACCGGGCCCGCGACCTGGGGCACGGGTGCCGGAACGGCACGATAATCTCCCTGGAAGAGTTGTTGCTGGTCAAGGGCATGACTCCCGAGATCCTCTATGGCGACAAGGAACACGAGGGGATAGCCGATTTCGTCACCGTGGCGGGAGAGGATGGCACCGTGAACATCAACACCGCGCCGCGGCCGGTACTGCAGGCGCTGGCCCCTGAAATGACTGCGGAACTGGCACAGGAATTGATAGATTTTCGGGAGGACAAAGGCAACGTGGAGGAACTGGCCCAGGTCAACTGGTACACCAAGGTGCGCGGGATGCCAGCGAACCTCACCCTGAACAGCAACCTGCTCAAGGTGACCGGGAGTTATTTTCGGGTCACGGTCAAAGCGGTCAACCATCAGTTCAGCCGCCAGGGGACCGGGGTGGTGCGGCGGACGGAAAACAAGGAACAGACCCTTCTCCACTGGCGGATGGAAGAGACGCCGGAGGTATCGGCCCGCAGGGAGTTATGACGAAACAAGCGCTGGGCATCGACATAGGCGACGGCCGAATCACCGCAGTGGAACTGAAGCGGCAGGGGAAAGGCCTGGCGCTGACCGCCTGCCACAGCCTGCCGTATGCCGTCAACACCGACCTTGCCGAGCAACTGCGCCAGCTCTTTACCCTGCTTGGTCGACCGGTGGAGATTTGCGTCTGCGGCTTGCCGCTGTCCCAGGTCTGCGTCCGCAACCTGACCCTGCCGTTCAAGGATGCCAAAAGCATCGCCCAGACCCTGCCGTTTGAGCTGGAAGAACAACTGATCACCCCGGTGGACAGGCTGATCACCGATTTTTCGCAGGTCGAGGCCATCGATTCCGGCAGTCGCATCATTGCCTTTGCCGTTGAAAAAACCTTTCTTGGCCGTGTGCTCGAAGGCATGCAGGGGCAGGCCGATCCAGACCCGGTGATGCCGTCGGCCGTTGCCCTGGCTGCGCGGGTCGCCGGAAGCAACCGGCAAAAGCGCCCCCTGCTGCTCCTCAACCTGGAAGCGCAGAGTCTGACCATGGTACTGCTGGCCGGCGAGACCCCGGTGCTGTACCGCCGGCTGCCCTATCCGGAACAGCTGCTCCTGCCCGACCCTGCCGCCACGGCGCAGACGGCGACCGTGGATGTCGAGGAGGCCGGCGAGACCTTTGTCGAGGGCGTGCGGCAGCTTTGCGACGCGATCGAGCGCAGTATTGATTTTTTCCGCCTGGAGAACGGGGCGCCGTTTCAACCCGAGGCGCTTGTGCCTGCGGGCCTTGCGGTGCTCCAACCAGCCCTGGCCGCGCGGATCGGCGCCCAGCTGGGACTGGCGGTGGAACCGCCTGACCTGCTTGCCGAGGCCAGTGTCGAATGTACCGATGAGGCCTTGCAACAGCTCTGGCGCGACCAACCCTGCGACGTGGCCCTGGCGCTTGCCCTGCAAGGCATGGGCAGGAAGGCGGCGATCAATTTCCGCAAAGCGGAATTCGCTCGCAAACTTTCCCTCTACGCCGCCAGAAAACAGGTGGCGGCGGCGGTGGCCGCGGCGGCGGTGGTGGTGGCTTGCCTGCTAGGTTACCTGTGGTTTGACTATCGGCAGATGTATAGCCGGGACCGGGCCTTGAAAGAGGAGATGGCCACGATCTACAAGCAAACCTTCCCCTCGGTGACCAGGGTGGTTGAGCCCATGGCCGAAATGCAGGCGGCGATGAAGGGGGTGCAGGGGTCGGGGACATCCAGCCCGCTGGCAGTGACCGACCGGCGGGTGCTCAATCTGCTGGCCGATATCTCCGCCCGTATTCCAGCCGCGGTTTCCGTTCAGGTCGGACGGTTATCCATTGACCATGAATCGGTGCTGATGAAGGGGACCACCGACACCTTCAACGCGGTGGAAACCATCAAGAGCAGTCTGGCTGCTTCACCCAGGTTCAGCGAGGTCAAGATTGTTTCGGCCACTGCGGACAAGGGCAAGGGCAAAAACGGCGGTTTCATTCGCTTCGAACTCCAGCTGCAGTTACGAGGCGTCTGATGCAGCTCAATCAGCGGGAAAAGATAGCGGTGGGGATTGCCGGCAGCGCGCTGCTGCTCTTCGCGGTGCTGCAGTTTCTGGTCTTTCCGCTGATGGACAAGCGGACCCGGCTGGTCAAGGGCTTGGCGGTCAAGGAGAAGGCGATCAGAGAGATGCGCTCCATGCAGGAGCGGTTCCGGGCGCTCTCCAGTCAGAGCGGCTCCATTGCCGAGACGCTGGCCAGGCGAGAGGAGGGGTTCAGCCTGTTTTCCTTTCTTGAGCAGAGCGCCGACGACAGCGCGGTCAAGGACCAGATCGCCCACATGCGGCCCTCGGAGTCGCCCGAGGGAGAGCTGTTCCAGCAGAGCCGGGTGGAGATGAAGCTTCAGGCCGTCAGTCTGCGGCAGTTGGTCGAGTTTGTGGAAACGGTGGAGTCGCCCGAACACCTGGTCGGGATCGACAAGATCACCATCCAGGAAAACGGCAAGGAGCAGGGAACCCTGGACGCCACCCTGCAGCTGGTGAGCATCGATAAGGTGGCGGGAGCCACCGCCCAGTAGAAGGACCACCTGCAGATGCTGAAGAAACTTGGCAGATCTGTCGTAGCCTGTCTCGGGTATCTGTTCTACATCCTGGTGATGCTGGGGCTGTGCCTCTGGCTGCTGTTTCCCAGGGACTCCCTGCACCGACTGCTGATCCGCTCGCTTGATGCTGCCTTTGCCCCGGTGCAGTGGCGGGTTGGGACCCTGGCCTTTGATTTCCCCCTGGCCGTCCGCCTCGACCGGATTGAGGGATATGGCCTGGACGACGACAAAAAGCCGCTGGTGCATATTGACAGCCTGAGGGTGACGCCGGATATCCCCGAGATGGCGAAGACCAGACAGTTGAGGGCGACGTATGAGATGACGCTGGCCAAGGGAACGGTTGCCGGCGCCCTGTCCATGCGGGACCGGAGATCGGGCCTGCGATTCGACGGTGCCATGCAGGAGATCCAGCTTCCGGAACTGGCGGCGCTGACCAGGCCGTTGCAGCGAGAGGTGCAGGGGGTCGCGGCCGGTTCCTTTACCGGCGGGGTCACCCTGAAGCCCTTGGTCCTTTCAGAGCTGCAGGCCAAGGTTCGAGTCGAGAACGGTCGTCTGGAACTGTTGCAGCCGGTTCTTGGCCATGCCGCGCTGCCTTTTGCCCGGGCCGCCGCAACGATTGCCCTGCGCGGGGATCGGGTGCAGGTCGCGGATGGCGCGGTGGATTCCAAACTCTTTGCCGGCGAATTCGCAGGCGAGGTGCGGCTGAACCAGGATTTTGCCGTCAGCACCATTGCCGTCAAGGGCCGCTTGCAGCCAAGGCCTGAGTTGTTCAGGGAGGTGGCCGGCAATGCTGCCGCCCTGCAGGTGGTCAGGCTGCGGCTCAAGGACCGGCCCCTGCCGTTTCGTTTGTCCGGTGAGCTGCGCTCTCCGGCCATCCACTTTGAAGAGTATGCCGTTCTCCTGGAAACCCTGGAAAAGAGGTCAAAATAAACCGTGCTCTCCCTGCTTGTCCGATTGGTGATCATCGCTCTGCTGGTCTATGTCGGTGTGACCTTCTGGTACGGAAGGACCGAAAAGACGCTGCAGAACCTTGTTCCCGTGGAAAAGAAGGAAACCCCGGCCCAGGGCGGGCCGAAACCGGAGACGGGGAAAAAAACAGAGCAGATTGACCCCCAGGTAATCCTCACCAGGAACATTTTCAAGGCCGTGCTCGAAGCCGGCGAACAACCAGCCGGAGACCTGGAAAAAGACCTGGAAGCCCTGGCGGAAACCTCCATGAAACTGGTGCTGCTGGGTACGGTTTCCGGCAGCAGGGAAGATGCGCGGGCCATTATCCGCGACGAGGCGGCCAAGAAAGAGGACATCTTCCAGGTCGGCAGCGACATCCAGGGGGCGCTCATCACCAGAATAGAGCGGGGCCGGGTGGTTCTGCAAGTCGATGGTCGCGAGGAGGTTCTCAACATCAAAGATCCCGAGGGCAACGGCCAGCAGGGCAGCGGCCAGCCGATGGGCATGACGCCGCCCATGCCCTCGCCCGTACAGCCCGTTGCGGAAAACCCGGCGGCCCAGGCTGGCCAACCGGAGGATATCGATGACCGCAAGGTGCCTGAGGCCTTGCCGCGACGACGGATCAACTTCCGCAACACGGCGCCGGCGCCGGTCGGCGGGGGTATGGTGTCACCCCCGCCCATCGTCGAGGCGGAAGAGCCGCCGGACATGACTGAAGCTGAATCGCCTGCCCCGGACGACAAGGAGCCCGTCGAGGAGGCTCCAGCGAACAAATGACGATAGAGTCCCGGCTGTCCCCGTTGCGACGAGGCAGGGGCCGGGATCGAAATATGCAACCGATAGCCCTCACGAACGTGTGAACTGATATGATGCGATCCCGATGCCTTGCGCTGCTCCACCTGCTGCCTTTGCTGCTGCTTCTTGTCTGCGTCCGGCCATTGCAGGCCGCCGCTCCGGTGGCCGCTCCAGTGGCGGCGCCGGTCATGCCCCAGGGCGGCGGGCC
>JBGSPP010000374.1:0-5712 GCA_041738515.1 Desulfobulbus sp. | reverse complement strand
GGGCGTAGGCCTGACCCTCGCGGGTGCCAAGCAGCATGTTGAGCGAGAACAGCGCCGGGTGCAGCGGCGTGGTGCGGCTATCGTCGAGGATGAACTCCTGGATCAGCAGCAGCCCGCCTGCGTCCAGGGCCTCGGCCGCCTTGGCGACGATGCGGCCACAGGTATCCGGGCCCTCGCTGTGGAGCAGGTGGGAGATCCACACCACGTCAAACCCCGAGCCGATGGGTTCGGCCAGGATGTCGCCGGCGGCGAAGGCGATGCGATCGGCCAGGCCGAACCGCGCCACCGTCTGCTCGGCAAAGGGGCGGGTGGTGGGCAGGTCGTGGATGACCGCGGTCAGGTCCGGGTTCTGCTGACAGAAGTGGATGGCATAGGTACCGGGACCGCCGGCCAGGTCGAGCAGACGCCGCCGGCCTGCCAAGTCGATCTCTTTGGCGACGCGTGGTGCGAGCAGGGAGGCCAGGTTAAACATGCCCATGAGGAAGCTCTCCCGCTCCTCGCCGTCGGTCTCGTGGGAGGAACGCTTGCGCACCGGGCCGCCGGTTCGCACCGCCGCATCCAGTTTGCCCCAGCCCTCCACCAGAAAGTGGTGATGCATGAGGATGTGCCCCATGTAGGCGGGCGAGATGCGGACGAGGTGCTCGGCGGCAAGCGGGGGCAGGCGGAAGTGGTCCCCGTCCTTGACCAGGAGTTCCATGGCCGCCAGCGCATGCAGCAGCATGGCCAGGCCGCGTTCGTCGGACTGCATGATTGCCGCCAGTTCCGCCGCAGTCCGCGGCCCCTCCACCAGGGGGGTGAAGACATCCAGTTTGACACCGGCATGGATGGTGCAGGATTTCCAGTAGCTGCTGGACTGTTGCAGCAGATCGGGCAGGGTCATCCCCGATGTTCCCTTTTCCATGGAAGGCTCACGGGTGCTGGCAGATGTGACCGGGTCCGTGTTCGTGGCAGATGTCGCCGCGATCGACCAGTTCTCCCCGGACAAATTGCTCCACCGCGGCCCTCGTCGGCCCGGAGGCGCCCTTGATTGTCTGAATGCCGCTGGCGGCAAGCACGTTCACCGCGCCATTGCCTATGCCGCCGGCAATCAGCATCGTCACCCCGTTCTCGGCCAGGGTGCTGGCCATGTTGGACTTGCAGCCGCAGCCGGCGGGCGAGGCCATGTACTCTTCGGCGGTGATGGCCTGGTTTTCGATGGTGAAGATGGTGTATTTCTCGCAGTGGCCGAAGTGCTGGTCCACCTGATCGCCGATGGTCGGAACCGCTATTTTCATGGGTGTCACTCCTGGGAATTATATGGTTTCTTGGTTTAATGTCATCCTGTTACAGGCTGATCACGGTGATGGTGACGTTATTGGTCAGGGTGTTCTCCTCGGATCGTGAGGGGTTGCTTGACCAAGATATCCGGCGGCCGCGATGGCCAGCGGCCCGGGCGGGAGGAAATCAGCCCATGGCCGCCACCAATGCGGGCAGGGCCGAGGCGCTGGGTTCGCGGATGAAAAAGCCGCAGGCGCTATCCTCGGCAAGTTTGCTGAATGGGTTGGGGTCGATGTTGATGTCGATGATCACCCCACCCTGTTGATACACCTCATGGGCCACCTGGTTGGGCAGGTTGGTGGCCCCGGCCGTGCCCACTACGAGCAGCAGGGCGGTCTCGCGGGCGGCCTTGAGCGAACTGTAAAAGTGGTAGTGATGCTCGTTGTAGCTCTCGTCAAACAGCAGGATGTGCGGCCGCGAGCGCGCCCCGCAGAGCGGGCAGCGCAGGAGTTCCTTGTCCGTGTCGGTGAGGTGCTCGTCCTTGTTCTTGGCCTTGACCGTCGCCGGGATCGGGTAGACTGCCTCGCTGCACTCGAGCGAGCAGCGCATGGAAAAAACATTACCGTGGATCTGGAAGGTGCGGGCCAGAGAGTTGCCGGCCCGCAGGTGGAGCCCGTCCACATTCTGGGTGATCAGGGTGAAGCGGTCGCCGAACCGCTGTTCCATCGCGACCAGGGCCAGGTGGCCCGGGTTGGGTTCGGCCCGGGCACAGATTCCCATGCGGTAGAGGTACCACTTCCACACCTCGTCCGGCTGGTGGGTGAACATCCAGAAGGTGGCCATCTCCTGCGGCTGATAGACCTTGGAGCCGACCGTCCAGTAGCCCTCCGGTCCCCGGAAGGTGGGGATGCCGCTTTCCGCCGAGATACCGGCCCCCGTCAGGACCGTGATCCGGCCGGCGCCTCCCGCAATCTCCGTTAGGATTGTGCCTATTTCTTCTCGCATTGCCGCCTCCCTGGTGAGTGGGTGGACCTTGGGGTCCCCCACCGTCGGCCAGAGGCGTCAATCGGTGGGGAACGATTGGAATTAAGTACAGTCCGGCAACTTGTTCAAGGGAAATGTGGCCAGATGGTCGGAAGCCATTGCGAGAGAATTACTCCTTATCTGTTGCTCTGGTAATGAATTTCCTTGACCATTGCCGGTCCGTTTGCAGTATGATAATGTTCTCTAAACAGAAGTTATCTGATCCGCTTTCTGTCAGAACAGGAAAGCGGATCTGCCCCGGCGCCGCCCGGGCCGTTGAGCGATAATGCGCAACCCCTGCACCCCGCGACGATATCCACGGTGAGCCTCCCATGGAGCTGATCTGCTTTCCCGAGCCCGGCGGCCGCTGTCCGGATGAAATCCAGATGGACGGCGTCACCTACCACTGCTACAACGATTACGCCGCCCTGCCCACCTCGTTTTCGCTGACCTCGGTGTTCGTCATCTCCAACCAGGACCCAGGCAGCGCCGCCCGGCTGCTGCAGGCCCTACGCCGCGATCCGCGCACCGGGCTGCAGCCGATCTTTCTCACCAGTGAATTCGGCTTTCCCCTGGAGCAGATCAGCGACGGCCGGATCAGCACCCCGGTGGACGCCTACACCAGGGCCAAGGCAATCATCGACCGGCTGCAGCAGTTGGATGCGGCGGTCTTCGAGCTGGGGGGCAGCGATTTCCTCCGCATTCTCGGCTATCTCTATTCCCGACCCGAACTGCATCTGGCGCCGCAGCGGACCTGGTCGAGCGAATGCTTTTATTCCTACCCGGCCATGGAGGCGATGCTCGGCTCGCCGCAACTGGTGACGACCAGGCTGCTCAGCCTCCACGATTGCAAACTGCTGCAGCGCACTACCCTGCTCGACCGAGTCCGCCAGTGTCCCTCATGCGGTGGGGTACACCTCAATTTCATCGATGTCTGCCCCAGCTGCCGTCACATCGACATCCTGCAGAAGGCTTTTCTCCACTGCTTCACCTGTGGCTCGGTGGCCCCGGAGGATCGCTTTCTCGACCAGGGGGCGCTGCGCTGCCCCAATTGCCAAGCCCGCCTGCGGCACATCGGCGCCGACTACGACCGGCCGCTGGAGAACTTCGAGTGCCAGAACTGCCGACACGTATTCATCGAGCCCGAGGTGCTGGCCCGCTGCATGCATTGCGCCACCCTGAGCCCGCCGGACAAGCTGACGCCCCGGCCGGTGTACAGCTATGAACTGACCGACCTGGGCATCCAGGCCGCCCGCAGCGGTTTGCTTGAGGATGTGTTCGCCCTGCTCGACAAGGTCAACAACGTCAGCCCGACCTACTTCCTTAACCTGGTCGACTGGCAGCTGGCTCTTGCCCGGCGGCACAGCGAGGAGCGGTTTACGGTTATCGGCATGCGGATGAAGAACCTGGCCGACCTCAACGCCCGCTTCGGCCGGCAGGTGGTGATCGAGCTGATGGATAGCCTGGCCAACCGGCTGCGCGAACTGGTGCGCACCACCGATCTGGCCACCCGCACCGGCCAGCAGATCTTCTGGCTGCTGCTGCCCAAGACCGGCCGGCCCCAGCATCAGATCGTGCTCAACCGCATCCTCGACCTGAAGAACCTGGTGCACAATGAGGAAGGCGAGGGTATCGATTTCGAAACCGTGGTCTTCAACGCCCCCGAGGATATGGACCCGGGCGAGACCGGCAAGCTGCTGCTGGCCCGGCTGGAAGGGGGCTTCGAATAGGATGGAGGTGCTGCGCGAGGCCTGGAACGGCCTGCTTCTGCTCCTGATTTCGCCCTTCGGCGCAGGCTGGATGGAGCTGATGCTCAAGTTCGTACCCTTTGTCCTCTTCCTTGAGATGCCGGTGTACCTGTTCATTCTCCTGGGGGCGCTGCGCCACGCCCTGAAAAGGGATTTCGCGGTGGCGGAAGAGCGGCCCTATTATCCCAAGGTCAGCTGCCTGATCACCTGCTACAACGAGGGCGAGGACGTCAAACGGACCATCGTCTCCGTGGCCGAACAGCGTTATCCCGGCCAGATCGAACTCATCCCCCTGGTGGACGGTGCCATCCAGAACAGCAGCACCTACGAGGCGGCGATGTCCATGGATGCATACGTCAACGCCATGCCCAACCGTTCGCTCCGGGTCATCCCCAAATGGCAGCGGGGCGGCGCGGTCTCCTCGCTCAACCTCGGCCTCAATCTGGTTACCGGCGAGGTGGTCATGGCGCTCGATGGCGACACCTCCTTTGACAACGACATGGTCCTCAACGTGGCCCGCAACTTCGAGAACCCCTCGGTGATCGGCGTGGCTGGCAACCTTCGCGTGCGCAACGCCAAGATCAACCTGCTTACGCGGCTGCAGGCCCTGGAGTATCTCCTGGCCATCAATGTCAGCCGGGTCGGTTTGAGCGAGTTCGGGGTGGTGCATGTGATTTCTGGCGCCCTGGGCGGGTTCCGGCGCAGCTTCCTGGAGAAAGTTGGCGGCTACGACACCGGCACAGCCCAGGACGGCGACATCACCCTGCGGATGAAGAACTACTACGGCCGCCACCCTGATCTCCGCCTGGTGTTCGAGTCGCGGGCCATTGGCCAAACCGATGCGCCTACGACCTGGCGCGTCTTCTTCAAGCAACGCCAGCGCTGGGACGGGGATCTTTACTACCTGTACATTCGCAAACACGCCAGGAGTTTCCTGCCGCGGATGCAGGGTTGGACCAACGCCATCATGCAGGCCTGGACCGGACTCTATTTTCAGTTGCTCATGCCGTATATCATCCTGATCTACACCGCCTTCGTATTCGCCTTCTATCCCACCGGCATGGTGCTGGGGACCTGGGCCATGGTGTATTTACTGTACACCCTGGTCAACATGGTCTTTTTTGCGGTGCATGTTTTTTTATTTTCGGAACGGCGGCGCGAGGACTTGCAGCTAGCCTGGCTGCTGCCAGTTCTGCCCCTGTTCATGTTTGCGCAACGGGTCAACAACGCCCTGGCCACGCTCAAGCAGATGACCTGCAGTTCCCACCTGGACAGCAGCATGGCTCCCTGGTGGGTGCTGCGCAAATCGAAATTCTGAGCGAGGTTGACGAGAAGTGGAGCAACGCTGGTGGGGCATCCACGGGATATGGAGCGCATGGGGACTCATCTTCTGCGTGCTTCTGGGCCTGCTGATGACGGCTTCAACCGCAACCGCGGAAGGAACCCACCCCCCGCTCGCCCTGGCCGATCTGGAGCGGCGACTGACCGACCCCGACGAGGTGGCCATGGCCGTTGCCGATTTGGAAGCCGGGATGGCCCAGCTGGCCCGGCAGCGCAACGAGCAGGGTATGAAGCTCTTTGCTGGCGCGGGCGCTGGCTACACCACGGACACTTCCCTCAGCGGCTCGGCCAAACATTACGTCACCTACGATCTCCGTGCCGGCCTGCGCTACCCGCTGCTTGG
>JBGSPP010000343.1:0-11747 GCA_041738515.1 Desulfobulbus sp. | reverse complement strand
GACGCGGCCAAAGAGGGCGACCAGCACGGTGACGATGCCGCGCCACAGAATGACGAAGGGCTTGAGCAAAGGGGAGGATTGCATGGCCGCACCAGAGGAGAGAGGAGGTTTGTGCCGGGGGCAAGGCTATGGGTGATCGATAAAGAGCAGTTGGTCGGTGGCAAAGCCGAGCGAGGCCGCCCGGGCGACGAGGCGATCGAGCACCTCCGTGGGGAGGCGGGGTGTGCGCGCCAGGATCCAGAGGTAGGAGCGGTCCGGTCCGCTGACCAGGGCGTACTGGTAGCTGGCGTGATCAAGCTCAATTATCACATAGGAACCGTAGAAGGGACCGAAGAACGAGACGTTGAGAAATCCCTGCCCGGATTCTCCGGCGGGGTAGGCTCGACCCTCGGCTTCTTTCCAGATGTTTTTCTCAGCCAGGTAGCCGCGATTGCGCACCCGCACGCCGCCGTCGTCGCGCAGGCTGTAGTCGGCCGTCACCCGGCTCATGCCGCGCTCAAAGGAGTGATCGAGCCGGGCGATCTCGTACCAGCGGCCGAGATAGCGTTCCAGCTGGAAATCATCCACCGGGCGGACGCCGTCCGGGATTGAGGTGCAACCGGTGAGCATCAGCAGCAGGGCAAACAGACCTCGAGTCATGGTTGGCCATCCGGGAAAGAGGAATGGGAGAAGGGACAAGCCTGATCAAGCATACCAACCCGAAGGCGTGCTCTGCCATGAAAAAACAGGGGCAGGCTGCAGGGTTGACGTCCCGAATGGAGGAATGTCGAGGAAGTGAGTAAATGCCCTGATCGCTCTTGGAGCTTTACAGGCCAAAGGGTTTGAAATTTGGACTGCGTGGGGATGGAAGAACATCTCCCTGCATCTGCAGTGCTCTTCGTTCAGGATTGAGCAGTCAGCGATCTCCTGCCACCACGGCCCGGAGGACGCTCAGGTCGCCCAGCCTATTTTTCCCTGCACCAGCGCCAGGGCATGGCCCAGGGCGGCGGCCAGCGGGTCGATGGCCTCGCGGTTGCACTCGCCCATCAGGCAGATCTGGATCCAGTTGCGTTTGAGCAGATAGCCGCTGCGGTAACTGATCAGATACCCGGCTTCCAGGAGCGCGTCGCCGACGCGGTCGGAGGGTATGGAGCGGGGCAGGGCAATGGTGAGCACGGAAGGCGACACCGGGGCCTCCATGCCCACCAGATCCAGGCCCAGGTGGCGCAGTTGGTGCTTCAATTCGCCCGAGCATGCACGGATTGCCTCCAGGTGGGCCGGAGTCAGCTGCTCCACAGCAGCGTGCAAGGCATGGAGCAGATTCGATGAGATGGTGAAGGGTACACCCTGGTTGGCGGCGTAGAACCCAAGATCAAGGTATCGAGGCAGCCGGCCGGGTGCCGGGGCGATTTCATGGTCGGCGAAGACCAGGCTGAGTCCCGGAAAGGCGCCCAGACCCTTGCCGCTGGTGCCCGAGGCCAGATGGATGCCGCCAAGATCGACCGCAATGTTGCCCAGGGTGCTGATGCAGTCGGCGCAGAGCAGCAGGCCCAGTTCCGCCGCAATGGTTTTCAGCAGGTCGAGATCGTTGAGGATGCCGGATGAGGTCTCGCAGTGGACCACCCAGAGCCAGCCGATATCCGCCTGGCGGTCCAGCATCGTGCGAACAGCATCATAATCAAAGACGCTGCCCCATTCGGCGCGCAGCGTCTGGAAACGCAGGCCGAAGCGGTCGGCGTGATCGATCAGCCGCTCGCCGAACTCGCCGTTGCTGAGCACCAGGCCGGGCCGGGACAGCAGTCTGAGCTGGCCGGCAACGGCGTCGTTGGCAAGCGTCCCGGATCCCTGCATGATTTCGACGAAGCGGGCGCCAAACAGCGAGCAGAGCCGGGCCTTGGTCTCCGCGAAGGTGGCCATGAACTGCTCGGAGCGATGGGACACGGGCAGATCGTTGTGGGCGCGGCGCACGGCCTCGCCGATGGACACCGGGCCGGGAAGAAAATTGACCAGCGGGGTGGTGGCCACCGCGTGCATGCTTCCGTCGGCAAAGACCCGGGATTGTCTCCTGAGTGCGGCAAAGCCCTCGGCAGTCAGATGCATGGGCTGATAAAGCGCGTCCCGAGTTCCGACCAGGGGGCCGAAGGGGGCGAATCCCAGGTGCTGATACAGTTTCTGCTGCCTGACTGTGCCCGAGATGACCGCCAGGTCATACCCCTTTTCCCCGGCGTATTGGGCCAGGTGGAGCATCAGGCCCTGGAACACCCGCGGGGTGCGGTAGGCCTTGTCCACGGCCAGCAGTCTGATCTCGCAGATCGATCGGTGCGGCGGCAGGTAGGAATCAAGATTTTCGAGCTTGCTGTCGAGGGAGAACGGCCGCCGGTCCCGCATTGCTACCATGCCCACGACCTGATCCTTGTGCAGGCAGACGATGTAGGTGTTCTCGGCGTGGAACTTGTCGATGAGGACGTGTTCCTGGTTGGTGGCGTGCTGCGGAATCTCCTCGACAAAGGTCTTGTAGTTCAGCCTGTGGATCTGTTCGAATTCATTGGCTTCTGTTGCAATCTTGAAGCGCAGGGACGTCGTTGCCATTCTGCCTCCTACCGGGTGCTGTTGCTTCGTTCCTTGTCCTTGGGCTGCGCGCGGCGGTCCTGCCAGGCAGCCTGTATGTTGCTCCTGTGCGCCCACAGGATGAGCCCGATGGCTGCAACCAGGCCGGCCGCATCGAATCGGGTGTGGCCCATGAGGACTGCCGCCAGCGGCGTGAACATCAGGGCCGCGGCCAGGCAGAGTACAGGCCTGGACCGGCACGCAACCAGCCAGATGAGTGCGGCCGCGGCGAGGATGCCGCCGGCCAGGCGCCAGTCATGGACCAGGAGAGCGCCGAAACCGGGGGAGAGGCCTTTGCCGCCGCGAAACCCCAGCTGCACCGGAAGCACATGCCCGGCCACCACGGCCAGAATGACCCATGGCATGAGCGCGGTCGGCGATCCCGACAGGATGGAGAGCCCCAGAGCGACCGCGCCTTTGAGCATGTCCAGGAGCATGATGAGGACAAAACCCGATCTGCCGAGCACTCGGCCGACATTGGTCGCGCCGGTGCTGCCGCTGCCAACAAGGCGCAGGTCCTGGCCTGTTTTCCAGCGAACCACCCAGTAGCCGGTCTGCAGGCAGCCGATCGCATAGGCGAGGGCCAGCACCGTTACGGGGTGGTTCACTATGGGCACAGCAGCCTCTCGCTCATCAATGCGCAGTACTTGTAACGATTCTTGCACGGTTAGATCCATGCACCGGCAACGAGGTGCAACCGGAGGTTCCAACATACCAATCCGGGCCAAGGGGTTGCCATGAAAAAATGGGCATGGAACAGGGGAAAATCCAGCTGTTCAGGGGCGAGGGGGAGGGGACTGCGGGAGGTGGAATGACGGGCGCAATCAAATGGTCGCGGCGTCCTGCGGCCGCGCCACCCATGGGCGCGTGCACCAGGACGCCGGTTCAGTCCATGGGCACGTAGGCATAGCCCTGATGCTGGTAGATAATCATGGCCATATAGCCGTTACCTACCAGTTCCAACTGGGGCAGGACGTCGGCCTTGGCGATGGCCTGCATGTCGGCCGCGAGCCCGCACTGTTCCAGCCGCAGGCCCAGATCCTTGAACCGGACCACCTGAGCAAGGATCTTCTTTTTCACCGCCAGGTCACTCTCGAGCACGTAGTCCTCGTCTTTGGTGAAGAAATTGCTCGCCTTGCCGCGAACGCCAACCACAATTCGGGGCGTCAGCCCTGCCGCGATAAGATCGTCGCGCGTCTGTTCGATCAAGCGCATGCGCACGGCCAGTTTTTCCGGCTCGCCGATGCTGAGGTCAAAATAGACCTTGGACTCCTTGCCGGTACCGGTCGGGGGATCGGCGGCGATGGCTTGTGCAGGAAGGGCGGTGCCGGTGAAGAGGACCATCAAGACCATGATCCGGAAAGGATGCAGCATGTTCATGGTGAGGCCTCATAGGTTGGATGAATCGTTAGGCCTAACTCAACAGCCAAGGTCAGGCAATCTGATGATCTTCAGGCCGATGAGGCCGCTCTTGGTCGGGCGATACCAGACCTTCACATTCTCATCAGGTCGCAGGTCCTCGATAGTCTTGAAGCCGCTGACCTCGGTCTGCTGCTCCATCATGATCTTGATCCGCGCGCCTTTCATGGGTTTGACCATGACGGTCTGCTCCCGGGGCGCGACGGAATGCACCTTGCCTTTGACAAAGAGGTAGTCTTCGCCAGCCACATCCTCCTTGTAATCGGCGGCAAACAGCGCAGGGGCCGCAACGAGTATCAGGCTGCAGAGGAGGACGAGGAGGAGGACAGTGCGGCTGAGGGCGGCGAAGTTCATGGCGGCTGACTCCTTGGGTGGAAGAAGGGCGAGACCCGGCCGGGAGAATCGTTGGCGTACAGACTTTACGAGATAGTTAAGCATTTCCTTAACCGTTAGCAATGGCCAAGACGGAGAAGCGGCCTGCGGGCAGGAAAAGAATGACTGTTCAGCCGGATATTGAACGAGGGATGAACCGGAATGCCCGCGCCGAACCAGCCGGCACAGCTGCCAGATCGGGGGACAGATCCGGCTGGCTCAGGGCAGGGCGATGCTGTGCAGGGGAACTGGTTTGCCAGGCTCGACAATCCTCTGCTCGTTGTAGGGGGGATGGCCCTCGGCCTCGACGGTCAGGGTATAGGCGCCTTGCGGCAGGTTGTAGAAGGCAAAGGCGTTCCCGTAGGCCCAGTCCCTGCCCATTTGATACTCTCGGAAGATATCGAATCCCTCGGTCTGTCGGGGCGTCACGGCCCGGTCCAGGCCTTCGCCGGTGAGGCGGATGGCGTTGATATGCATCGCGCGACTGGCAGGCATGTACACGCCGGCCGGATCGGCGTCGCGGTAGAACTGACGATGGACCAGCCCGGTGACGCTTCCGGAAGGAACCAAGGCGATCTGCAGGTGTGGCTGAAGGCCTGCGCCAATGGTCACCTCCTGACGCATAGGACTGGATCTGAAGCCGTTGACCATCACCCGCACCTCATAGTCGCCGGCGGGAAACGGCCCGAGCGACTGGCCGGTCCGGGCCGTGTCCAGGCGGAGGAAATATCCATCCGCCATATCCCGGTTCTTGGGCAGGAGCTGCAGTTCCGGCCAGATGTCCCCACTGCCTCCGTCAGCCCGGGAGAAACTGACCGTCAGCGTGCCGGTGGCCGTGTCATGTGCGGCCATGCCTTGTCCCTGAGACGGGGTCAGGATGGTTGCCAGCTGGGCAGCGACCTTGTCGCTGACGAGAATGCTGCTGTGGTCCTCATCGAATCCACACACCATCCTGGCCTCGGTCTGGGCGCGCGGGTCCAGTTGGGTTGCCAGGGTCACCACCCCGTCGTTGTTGGGACGCAAGGGGTTGCGATTGCCCCTGTGGCCAAACAGGAGATAGTGGTCAATGCCGGGCGGCAGTCGCTTGCGATAGATGGATTGGGCAAATTCGCTGTGCGGCTCCATGTCACGCCACACCGGAATAACACCCGGCGAGTACTTCAGGCCGTTTTCAACCAGTTCGTCGCCGCTCCAGGGGGTGGAGATGGAGATGAACTTTTTGATGGCCGGAAAGAGTTGTCCGTAATCGACCAGAAACGACCGCACCACTAGCCCTCCCATGCTGTGGGCGACCAGATACATCTCCTGGGCGGGGTAGTTGTTCCGCATGTTGATCAGCTTCCAGAAGAGCAGATCGGCCATGGACTTGATGGACGCTCCCGAGGGGTAGTAATAGAACCAGGGCTGGAAGCGGTCGAGGTCGATATGATCGAGGAGATACTGCCAACCGGAGGGTGTGCCGGTGGCGCCATGCACGAACAGGATGGGTATTTTCTTGGGGTCGTACGGCTGCAGGAAAGAGAGTGTGCCGCCAAACTCCCTGAAGAACTCCAGCGGCCGCCAGAACCCCTTGCCGCCATTGTCCTCGCTGAACAGGGGATCGTCGAGGGCGCGGACCACCCCGGACGAGGTGAAATGGGGTCCGCCGGGCTTGACCCGCGAAACTGCGGTGTTGGCCGGCAAGTCGATCTCCGCCGGTTTCGCGGCGCGGACAACGATATTCACCTCCTGCATGACCCCGCCGGTGCGATCAATCCGCAGCGGCCCGCCAGCGTGCTTGCCGATCGCCTCGTTCTGCTGCCAGGTCAGATCGGCGTTGGCGTCGGCAAAGGCGATGATCTGCCATTGGCCCTGGGGCACGATGAGTTCATAGGGACCGGGCTGGTGGATGACCGTGGCATGGGCGATGGTCCGCTCGTTGCCTGACGCGGCCACAGCGGCGACCACCAGGGGCAAGCCCGGAACCGTGCCATCGGCAGTGACGATCCCGACCACGATGGTCGAATTGTACAGGGTTTCCGTCTCCTGGCGCAGGTGGAGCAGGGAGCACCCCGAGATCCAGACAGCAACCGCGCAGAGCAGAACGAAGACGGCCGCCTTCCTCTGGCCGGGCGTGGGTGCGGACATGGCTCGATCCGAGTCGGTTGGCGGCAATGTTCTTTTCATGGTTATACTTGGAAAAGCGGTGTGTCTCCCGCAAAGAGCATCATCCCCTGACTCGTTCCCGAACAACCTGGACGGCTGCTGCGGTTCAGGCGTCGACCTGTTCCTCCACCGGTTGCAGGGTGGCGATACAATGGAAGATGAGCGAGAGCGCCATGCCGACCACCGTGGCCAGGGCCATGCCCTTGAGCTGGACATTGCCCAGCTTGACGGCCGCGCCGCTGATGCCCACGATGAGGACGATGGCGGTCAGCGACAGGTTGGCCGGCTTGGAGTAGTCCACCTTGGCCTCGACCAGCATACGGATGCCCGAGGCGGCAATGACGCCAAAGAGCAGCAGGCATACCCCGCCCATGACCGGGGTGGGGATCGACTGGATGAAGGCCGAGAGCTTGCCGATAAAGGCCAGCCCGATCGAGAGCACGGCCGCACCGCCGATCACCCAGACCGAGTAGACCCGGGTGATGGCCATGACGCCGATGTTCTCGCCGTAGGTGGTAGTCGGCACCGAGCCGCAGAAGCCGGACAGCATGGTCGAGATGCCGTCGCCCATGAGCGAACGGTGCAGGCCGGGGTCGCGGGTCAGGTCGCGTCCGACGATGTTGCCGGTCACCACCAGGTGGCCGATGTGCTCGGAAATGACCACCAGCGAGGCAGGCAGGATGATGAGGATGGCATTGAAATTGAAGGTGGGCAGGTAGAAGGTGGGCAGGGCCAGCAGAGGGGCCTGGGCAATGGTCTCGAAGTGAACCAGGCCGAGCGGGATGGCCAAAAGGTATCCAAAGACGATGCCGGTCAGCACCGGGATCACTGCCATGAAGCCCCGGAACAGCACCGAGCCGAAGGTCACTGCCAGGAGGGTGGCCATGGAGACGATGATCGCCGGCATGTTGTAGCCCCCGGTCTTGGGGTCGGGTAGGATGCCGGCCATGTTGGCCGCCACCTGGGCCAGTTCCAGGCCGATGAGGGCCACGATTGGCCCCATGGTGGCCGGCGGCAGCACGGTCTTGATCCAGTCCGAACCAAATCGCCAGATAATCAGGGCCACGCCGGTGAACACCATGCCCGAGGCGATAAAGCCGCCCAGGGCCATCGAGTAGTTGCCGCCCCATAGGGCTTGATTGGCGCCAAGCACCACGAACACCGGCGAGAGGAAGGCGAAGCTCGAACCGAGGAAGGCCGGGGCCTTGCCCTTGCACAGCACCAGATAGATCAGGGTGCCGATGCCGTTCATCAATAAGACGATGGCCGGGTCGATCTTGAACAGGGTCGGCACCAGCACCGAGGCCCCGAACATGGCAAAGAGGTGCTGGAAGCTCAACGGGATGCCGGTCAGCAGGGGCACCTTTTCCTCGACCTGAATGGTTCTTCGCTGCATGGCTGATTTCCTTGAAAGGGTATGGGGAGATGGGGCGGCCGCTTGCAGGCCAAACGGCTGGCAGCCTTTGCCGCGCAGGCCAGGGCAGTCGGCCGGGTTTATTTGTGCCTGGTCTTGAGTGCTTCCATGTACTCGCTCCACTCCACCGGCAGCAACGATTTTTTTTGGTTGTTGCACTCCTTGCAGCAGGGCACGAGATTATCTTTGGTGCTGCGGCCGCCGCGGGCCAGCGGGATGACGTGGTCCATGGTGAGGTTGGCGTAGCCCACCTTCTGGCCGCAGTACCAGCAGGTCCCGGAGGCGGTCTTCTGCTGCCACCATCGGCTCTTGCGCAGCTCCCGCGCCTTGTTCTTCTCTGCCCGGATCACGGCCTCGTCGATGGCGTCCAGGGAATACCAGTCCACGGTCATAGCGCCACCTCCCCCAGCAGCAACTGGCGGGCGCGGCCGACCAGATAGAGCGAGCCGGCGATGCAGATCAGGTCCCCAGGCCCGACCAGGCTGGCCGCCAGATCCAGGGCCTGTTCGATACCGGCTGCACACTGGGCGCGGTCGCGGCGATCGGGCGGCAATTGCGCCATGAGGTCAGCTGGTTCGGCGAAGCGGGGCGACTCGGTGCGGGTGAGGATCAGGTGGTCGGTCAGGGCGATAAGGTCGTGGAAGGCCTGGCCAAGATGCTTGTCCGCCATGCTGCCCCAGATCAGGAGCAGACCCCGGCCCTGGTGATTGCGCTGCAAGGCGTCAATGAGGGCGCGGATGCCGGCCTCGTTGTGGGCGCCGTCAAGCAGGATCTGGCAGGGCCTGCCTGCGAGCGGCGCCGGAATCAGCTCCATCCGTCCCGGCCAGGAAACCTGGGCCAGTCCCTGGCGCAGGGCCTGTTCGGAGACCGGAAAACGATCGGCCACCAGTTCCAGGGCAGCCAGGGCGAGCGAGGCGTTGACCGCCTGATGGGCGCCGGTCAGGCGCAGGGGCAGGCCGATCTGTTTGGGGCCAGTGATCGGTTGATAGTCCAGCCGGCCATGGTCGTCGAGCGAGCCTGAAAAATCCTCGCCAAACACATAGACCGGGCTGGTCAGTGCCCGGCAGCGTTCGCGGATCACCGGCAGGGCCCCGGGTTCGCGGCCAGAGCAGACTACTCCAACGCCCGGCTTGACGATGCCCGCCTTTTCCCCGGCAATAGCCTCGATGGTGTCGCCCAGATATTGCTCATGGTCGCGGCCGATGTCGGTGATGATCGAGACCAGCGGCGTGACCACGTTGGTGGCGTCCAGACGGCCGCCCATGCCGGTCTCGAGGATGACCACCTCGGCCTGTTCTTCCGCGAACCACAGCAGGGCCAGGAGGGTGGCGAACTCGAAATAGGTGGGCTGGCGGTCGGCAAACTGGTGCGCCAGGCGGCTGACCAGACGGGCGAAGGCTGCCTCGGAGATGTATTCCTTGCCCAGGCGGAACCGCTCGCGCACCGAGCTCAGATGCGGCGAGGAGTAGAACCCGGCCCGATGGCCCGCAGCGGTCAGCACCGCCTGCAGGGTCGCACCCACCGAGCCCTTGCCGTTGGTGCCGGCGATGTGGAGGATTGCCAGCCGCTTCTGGGGGTTGCCCAGTTCGGCCAGGAGGTCGCCTGTGGTGGCCAGGCCGAGCTTGATGGTGAACATCTGCAGCCGGTCCAGAAACTGCTCGGCCTGGAGATAATCCATGGAGGGGGACGATTCGGGCGGGAACGGACAGGGGGGCAGGCCAGGAGGCAACTTCACCCCAGGATCTCCAATTTGGCGTAGTCGAGGTGGAGGATCTTTACACCATGACGGTCGAACAGCACCTCGACCCGTCGCGGTCCGGGCAGGGCCACGATCCGGCCGATGCCGAAAAAGGCGTGGCTGACCTGCATGTTCTCGCAAAACTCCTGGGTCGGGGCAACTGGTTTGTTGGCCGGCCGGGTCACAAACCCCTCGGGATAGGCGCTGGCCATGGGCGCGGCCAGGGCGCCGGCCCGATTGATCGTGTTATACAGGCCAGGGCTGATCTCGCGGAGAAAGGGCGACATGGCGGTGCGCAGCTGCTGCCGGTCCGGGGTCATCATCTCCTTGGGATAGGTCAGGAAGAGCTGCCGTTTGGCCCGGGTGGCGGCGACATAGAGCAGGCGGCGCTCCTCCTCCCACTGCTCGCCGGGGCCGGCGTTCTGGTGGGGAAAGCGGCCATCGGCCAGGCCAATGACAAAGACCGTGTCCCACTCCAGCCCCTTGGCCGAGTGGATGGTGGAAAGCGCCAGCCGGGCGTCGTCACCCGGGTCCGGATGGTCGGCGGCGCCGGTCTCGGGCGGGTCAAGGGCAGTGTCGTCGACAAAGGACTGGAGATCGCCGTAGCCGCTGATCAGCACCTTGATCTGGTCCAGTTCCTTGCGCCGCTTGGGATAGTCGTCGTAATACATTTTTTCGAACACTGGCTCGTAGTAGCCCATCACCAGGTCGAACTGGTCCGAAGGCGTCAGTCCCGGCCGCAGCAGGTCGGCCAAGGCCTGGTTGAGCCGCTCGAACTGACCCTTCCAGGCAGGGCCCGGCCGGTAGGCGGCCAGGGCGGCCATCGGCTCGGCTGCCTGCCGCAGCGAGGTCAGGATCTTTTGCACCGTCTTGGGGCCAACCTTGTCCAGCTGGAGGAGGATGCGGTTCCAGGAGAGGTTGTCCCAGGGGTTGATCAGCACCCGGAAAAAGCTGAGCAGATCCTTGATATGGGCCGATTCGGTCAGCTTGAGGCCGCCGCGCTTGTCGAACTCAATGTCGCGGCCGGCCAGCTCGATCTCGAGCTTATAGGAGTGGTAGCCGGAGCGGAACAGTACCGCAATTTCATTGAGGGCCACGCCCTCGCGGCGGCGCTCTTCGATCCGGTCGGCGACGAAGCGGGCCTCGGCCGCCTCGTTGGCCGCAGCCACCACCTGCGGCCGGTCACCACCCTCGCGGCTGGTGAACAGGGTCTTGGTGAACTTCTGCTCGGCATTGGCAATGATGGCGTTGGTCAGTTGCAGGATCGGCTGGGTGGAGCGGTAGTTCTCTTCCAGCTTGACGATCCTGGCGCCGGGAAACTGGTCGGCAAACCGCATGATGTTCTGGAAATCAGCGCCCCGGAAGCTGTAGATCGACTGGGCGTCGTCGCCCACCACCATGACGTTCTGGTGACAGGAGGCGAGCAGGCGGACGATCTCGGCCTGCAGCTGGTTGGTGTCCTGGTACTCGTCCACCAGGATGTGGCGGAAGCGGTTGGACAGTTCGCGCCGGGCCTCCTCCGACTGGGCCAGCAGCCGTTTCCAGTGGACCAGCAGGTCGTCGTAGTCCATCAGGCCGTGGTCGCGCTTGAACTGGCCGTAGTGCTCGTTGATAGTATGGAAATCGTTGATGAACTCGGCCAGGTGGATGTGGTCGCGATAGACCAGTTCCTCGATGGCGGCCGACTTGTTGATGGCCCCGGAGATCAGGTTCATGATCACCCGCTTGGACGGGAACCGCTTGCCCGCGCCGCTCATGCCCAGGGACGACTTGATCAGGTTGAGGATGCCCTCGGCGTCGCCCCGGTCGATGATGGTGAAATGAGCGCCAAGGCCCAGGTGGTGGCCGAACTGGCGCAGGAGGATGTTGGCGGTGGCGTGGAAGGTGCCGCCCATCACCCGGCGGCAGCTCGGGCCAGTGAGCTGGCCGGCACGCCACAGCATCTCCTGGGCGGCCCGGCGGGTAAAGGTGAGCAGCAGGATCGATTCCGGCGCCACCCCCTGCTCGATCAGGTGGGCAACCCGGTGCACCAAGGTGCGGGTTTTGCCGCTGCCAGCGCCGGCGATTACCAGG
>JBGSPP010000341.1:0-12147 GCA_041738515.1 Desulfobulbus sp. | reverse complement strand
GAACCTCAAGACCTATATGGATGCCGCCGAACGACACGCCATCGAGCACGCCCTGGCCGAGGCCGGCCAGAACAAAAGCACCGCCGCCCAGATACTCGGCATCCACCGCACCCTGCTCTACCGGAAAATGAGAAACCTGGGTCTCATTGGCCAACCATAAGGCCGCAATGCAAAGCGATCTCTCCATCCAGACGTGACCCTCTCTCTCCTGCCCAACCTCATTTTTCTCCTCGCCGGCCTGATCCAAGGCCTGACTGGGTTCGGCGCCGGCCTGGTGGCGCTGCCGCTGCTCTGTCTGTTCATGGACATCCGCCTGGCGGTTCCCCTGTGCCTGCTCAACAACCTCGCCATTACCACCACCATGGCCATTACCCTGCGGCGCCACCTGGATCATCGCAAGATTCTGCCGCTGCTCCTCGGCTCCATGCCCGGCGTCCTTGTCGGGGCGGCAGCGCTGAAACTCGCCGACCCGGGCCTGATCAAACACCTGCTGGCGGTACTGCTTATCGGCTACAGCGGATTCAATCTGGTGTTCTCCCCGCGCCCAATCAACCCGCCGCCCATCTGGGGCTTCATCGCCGGCTTCTTCACCGGGGCCATCAACGCTGCCCTCAGCGCCGGCGGCCCCCCGGCCATCATCTACGCCACCCTCACCGACTGGAAGAAGGACGAAATCAAGGCCACACTTACCGGTTTATTCCTGTCCAACGGCTCTATAACCCTGGTCACCTATCTCTTTGCCGGAATGCTCAACCGGGAAACAATTATTTCCTTTGCCGGCACGGTGCTCTTTGTCCTGGCTGGCACAGTGGTCGGGTCGAGAATCAGGATCGACCGGAGGGCGTACCTCCGGCTTGTCTATATGCTTTTGATTGGATTGGGGGTGCTGATGCTTGCGGGATGACTCAGCGTTCGTCTTCGAGAAAGACCCGGCGGAGTTTGTAGAAGTAATCGATGCCTGACCAGATGGTGATGACCAAGGCCACATAGAGGATGGCCGAGCCGATGTGGTGGAGGTAGGGGATGGGCAGGACGCCCAGAGGGAAAATCAGCGTACCGAGACCAAGATACTGGATGATCGACTTGAGTTTGCCCAGACCGCTGGCAGCGACCACGATACCGGCGGAGGAGGCCACGCCGCGCAGACCGGTGATCACGATCTCCCGGCAGAGGATGATCAGCGCCAGCCAGGCCGGCACTCTGCCCAAGGGAATGAGCATGACCAGGGCTGTGGTCACGAGCACCTTGTCGGCCAGCGGGTCCATCAGCTTGCCGAGCACGGTTTCGCTTTTGTAGCGCCGGGCGCAGTAGCCGTCGATCCAGTCGGAGCCGGCGGCGATGGCAAATACCCAGAACGCCACCAGGGCGGTGTCCGGGGTCTGCTCAAGGAGCATCAACAGCATCAGGCAGCCGGAAAGAAGAAACCGGCCGCCCGTGATCAGGTTGGGAAGATTGAAGACTTTGGAGCGGCGACTCAATTCACTGTTACCATCTGCCGGACATTGATATTGGAAAGTGAGGCCACGCCTCCGCCATAAGCGCGGTAGGTTTCCATGACCTTGGCCACATAGGCGCGGGTCTCGGGAATGCCGGGGATACCCCTTTCCGGAGTGACATTCGCCGGGCCAGCATTGTATGCCGCCAGAGTTAATTCCACATTTCCTTTATAATTGTCAAGCAGGTAACGCAGATATCGACTGCCGCCGTTGATATTCTCCGCCGGGTCGAAGGGGTTGCTGACTCGCATGTCCTGGGCCGTACCGGGCATCAGCTGCATCAGCCCCTGCGCCCCCTTGGAAGAGACTGCCCTGGGGTCGAAATTGGATTCGGCCTTGATCACCGCCTTGATCAGCAACGGATCCACCCCGGTGCTGCGGGCTGCGGCCAGGATGTGCCGGTTGAGTTCCTGGGGCAGGCTGGCGTCGTTGCCCCGCCAAGGCAGGTAAATGCTTCGGCCGGCAACCGGGTTGGAACGCCTGGCGATGGTCCGCAAAAGTTGCTCCTCCGGCGTCCCCGCCCTTCGCATCGGCCGCTCGATCATTTTGGCCCTGCCATCCCCCGGGGTGTTGGTGTAATGACGAATGCCCCGTTCATCAACATACGAGTACATGGCAGCCCTGGCGACGGTCGGCAGCAAGACGGCTAGGAGCAGGAGTACTGTTGAGAAAAGGCGAAGTCCCATCTTGTCCCTTGGTTATTGTTTGCGTTTATCCCAGTCGGCAAGAAACTGCTGCATGCCAATGTCGGTGAGCGGATGCTTGGCCAACTGGGCGATGACTTTGTACGGGATGGTTGCAATATCCGCGCCGAGCAGGGCGGCTTCAACCACATGCATCGGGCTGCGGACCGAGGCGACGATCACCTCGGTGGAGAACCCGTAGTTGCGCAGTATTGTCATTATATCGGCCACCAGATCGAGCCCGTTTACCGAAATATCGTCGAGGCGGCCGACAAAGGGGCTGACGTAGGTGGCTCCGGCCTTGGCCGCGAGCAGCACCTGGGAAACGGAAAAGATGAGGGTGACGTTGGTTTTGATGCCTTCATCAGTCAATCGTTTGACAGCCTTAAGGCCCTCCTCGATCATCGGCACCTTGATGACGATATTATCGCTGATTTTGGCCAGTTCCCTCGCCTCCTTGATCATGCCATCCGCTTCGAGGCTGACTACCTCGGCGCTGATCGGCCCGTCGACCAGGTCGCAGATATCGTGGAGGATGGCGGCGAATGGGCGCTGCTCCTTGGCGACCAGGGACGGATTGGTGGTGACGCCGTCGACCATGCCCAGGGCCATTCCTTTCTTAATTTCCTCAATGTTGGCGGTATCGATGAAAAACTTCATTGCTCTCCCTTGTTCGGTGTTGCGGTAAATTGATCGCAGCACTGTTCGCTGCAGAAATAGTAAGTGACGCCATCCCGGCGCACGCGCAAGGCTTGGTGTTTCGGGATCAGGACGTGACAGATGGGATCCTCGACCAGCACATCCTGGGCCGGCTTCTCGGCATCGGCACGGCTGCCCGCATCCTCGACCGGCGGTTGCTTGCGAAAATTCTTACGCAGCAGACGCCAGCCACAATAGAAAAGAAGGGCCAGTATCAGGAGACGAATGGGGGTCATGTAGCCTTCACCCCAGCGTCAGCCTGCTGATTTCCCTCTGCTCCACACATGGCCCATTATAGCCGGGAGCGGAGTAATGTTGAAACAATTTCTTGCCAACCTGTTCTTTTCCAAGGCTTTCAAGGTCGCCCTTCGCACTGTGCAAGCGGCCAGACTGTCTTTTCAACCTCCTGATATGGATTCGTTTTTTCGAGCATGCCCAGCAGCGAGCCCATGGTCCTGCCGGTCAGGGGATGGACCAGGCCAGAGGCGATCTCGGCCAGCGGTGCGAGCACGAACCGGCGTTCCAGCATCCGCGGATGGGGCACTGTCAGGATCGGTCCTTGGGCGACGAGATCCCCGTAGAGCAGCAGGTCAAGGTCCAGGGTTCGGTCACGGTATGCGGCCAGTCCCGGAGCGCGGATCCGGCCGTGCTGCTCTTCGATGAGGTGCAGATGGGCCAGTAGTGCCTCGGCCGTCAGGGTGGTGCGGATCAGACCGGCGGCGTTGACAAACCAGTGTTCCGTTTCCATGTCGTGCGGCTGGCTGCGGTACGGGGAGGAGAGCCGGACCGTCTCGATGGCTGGGTGCTGCCCCATCTGCCTCCAGGCAGACCGCAGCAGCAGGAGGGATGGCCCCAGATTGGAACCCAGGCCAATACAGGCAGTCCACTCTTTGACCATGGCTTGGAGACCGCCTGCGGAGTGGGGTGGGGGTGGGAAAGCCGGCAGGCCACGGCAGTCTCGAACCGACTCTTGGAAAACGCTCAGAAATTGGCCAGATCGAGGACGTCGAACATGGTGTACATGCCGTTCGGCCTGCCCAGGACCCAGGCGGCGGCAAGCGTGGCCCCGCGGGCAAAGTTGTCCCGGCTGGTGGCGCGGTGGGTGATCTCCAGCCGTTCGCCCGCGCCGGCGAAGTAGACGGTGTGCTCGCCGACGATATCGCCGCCGCGGATGGTCTGGATGCCGATCTCCTTGGCGGTCCGCTCGCCGATGATGCCGTTGCGCTCCATCACCCCGACCTCGACCAGATCACGACCAAGCGCCGAAGCGGCCATCTGCCCCAGCTTGAGGGCCGTACCCGAGGGGGCATCTTTTTTCATCCGGTGATGGGCCTCGACGATCTCAACATCGTAGGCGTCGCCGAGCACCGCCGCCGTCTTGGCCACCAGTTTGAACAGCACATTCACCCCCACCGCCATGTTGGGCGACTGGACGCAGGGAAAATGGCCCTTGGCCAGAGTCCTGATCTCGGCCAGTTCGCTCTCGCCAAGTCCGGTGGTGCCGATGACCATGGCCCTGCCATGCTCCGCCGCCAGGCGGGCGAAGGTCACAGTGGCCGCGTGAAAGGTGAAATCGATGAGCACATCGCCCCGGTCGATGACCGTGGCCAACCCCTCGCTGATTGGCACGCCGGTGGGCTCCATGCCGCTGATCGCCCCGGCGTCCCGGCCAATGGCCGGATTACCCGGCGCCTCGAAGGCCCCGGCCAGTTCCAGCTCCGGATGGGCCTGGACCATATGGATGATCCGCTGCCCCATGCGACCAGCCGCGCCCGCCACGAGTACTCTCGTCATTGCTCTATCCTCCCGCGATATCCAGGCGTCCGCTCAGAGCAGCCCGACGCCGCTCATATCCTTCTTCAGCCGCTCCAGGCTGGCTTCATCCATCATGGTCATAGGCAGCCGCACCTCGGCCGAGGCAATTCGGCCCATCAGCTGCAGCCCCTTTTTGGCCGGCGCAGGGCTGGGATAGCAGAACATGGCCCCCATGAGGGAAAACAGTTCGTAGTGCAGGGCATTGGCACGGGCCAGATCGCCCGCCAGCGCGGCCTCCATCATCCGGGCCATCTTGCCCGGCTCCAGATTGGACACCACCGAAATAACACCCTTGCCGCCGATCAGCACCGTGGGCATGGCCGTGAAATCGTCGCCGGAGAGGATAATAAACTCCTTCGGGCAGAGCTGGACCAGTTCACTCACCTGATTGAGGCTGCCGCAGGCCTCCTTGATGCCGATGACGTTGGCCTGTTGGGCCAGCCGGGCCACGGTGGCGGGCAGCATGTTGGTCACGGTCCGACCGGGGACGTTGTAGAGCACCATGGGTATGTCCACCGCCTCGAGGATCGCCTTGAAATGCTGGTACAATCCTTCCTGGCTCGGCTTGTTGTAGTACGGCACCACCGACAGCACCGCATCGGCGCCGCTCTGCTTGGCCGACTGCGTCAGTTCAATGGCCTCGGAGGTGGAGTTGGCGCCCGTGCCGGCAATGACCGGCACCCTGCCCTTGACCGTTTTCACGGTCAACTCAATCACCCGCTTGTGCTCATCGAAACCAAGCGTCGCCGACTCACCGGTGGTACCGCAGGGTACTACCCCGTGAATGCCGCTGGCTATCTGGAACTCGATCAGATCGATCAGTCCCTGCTCATCCACCCTGCCGTCGCGCATGGGTGTGACCAGTGCGGTGATGGCTCCCTGAATCTGCTGCATGTGCTGCTCCTTGTTTCAATGTTCCGCCCGAAAAGGTCTCGGGTCGGCGGGCGACGAACGCTCTTCAGGCGAGCAACGCCTCTTCGCTCAGTTCACCGCGGTAAATCAGATGGGCCGGCCCCTCGAGTTCCACCTGCGTCCACGGCCCATGGCCGCCACCGGAAAACCGGATGACCAGCGTCGCGCCACCCCGGGTGGTGATCTCCACCGGAGAAGCGGTCAGTCCCCTGGCCGCCGCGATCAGGGCCGCGGCCGTCACCCCGGTGCCGCAGGCCAGGGTCTCGGCCTCGACGCCGCGCTCGTAGGTACGGACGGCAAAACCGCCTTTGGTCCGGCCGACAAAATTGACATTGGTTCCAGCCGGGGCGAACAACTGGTGAAAGCGGAGCACCCGCCCCAGCCCGGCGACATCCGTCCCCTCAAGATCGTCAACAAAGACCACAAGATGGGGCACACCGGTGTTGACCGCGTGGGTGGTGCATCGCTGCCCCAGTGCTTCGATCTCGAAGTCCAACTGCAGGCTGTGGGGCGCGGTCATGCCGATGGTCACCTGGCTGCCGGCCACCGTGGCCTCGATGACGCCGGCCAGGGTCTCGAACCGCATCCGTTCCGGGGCGATCCCGTGCATGCAGGCAAATCGGGCCACACAGCGGGCGCCGTTGCCGCACATCTCGGCCTCGGAGCCGTCGGCGTTGAAAAACCGCCATCGAAAATCAGCCGTGGTCGAGGGTTCGATCAGGAACAGCCCATCGGCGCCGACGGAAAACCGCCGCCGGCACACCAACCGGGCGAACTCGGCCATCCGCTCCCTTGCGATGAGCGGGGCGCGGTGGTCAATGACAAGAAAGTCATTGCCAGCTCCGCTCATCTTGCAGAAGGCTATCGGCAGCTTGACGCCGTGCATTACCGTCACCTCGGTCCGCCCTCAGTTCTCTACCATCACCTCGGGCGTCCGCTCGCTTTCGTTGGCCGGCTTGCGGCCGTCAATGCTGGTCACCGAGTAGAAGATTTCGGTCCCCTTGGGCGCTTTTTTGTCGATAAACATATTGTAGGGCAGAAGGACCTCACCAGCCAGTTCTGGCTTTGCCTGGCTGCCCGTTCTCCGGAAGACCCTGTATCCGGCCAGATCGCTGGCCTGGACATGATCCCAGAACACTTTGACGCCGACATCGGTCCTGACGCCCTCGACGTTTCTTGGCGGCGGCGGTGCGGTGCGGTCTATCGGGCTGGTCTCGACCGATTCGCTGGCGGCGCCAGTCACCGCGCCCTCTTTGAAGGCGCTGACCGCCTGCACCTGATAGGCATAGGTTCTGCCGTTTTCCACCTGGAGGTCGGTATGGCTGGTGGCGGCCACCGGTTCGCCGAGCTTGGCGAAGACGCTGCCATCGACGCTGCGGAGTATCTGATAGCGGATCGGTTCAGTGGCCGGCGAACCATCGGCATGCTTCTGGACCGGCTTCCAGGCGAGCAGGTTCCTCCCATCACCGGGCTTGACGCTCAGCCCCTCGGGGGCACCGGGCGGGGTGTTCCAGAGGAAGGAGATCACGTTGGAGTCGGCCGACTCGTTCCACCACCCGGTCTTGCTCCGCACCATGAAAAAGTAGAGGTTGCCGGGCCGCAGCACGGTCATCTCATAGCTGGACGTCCGTTGGCCCTGGTCGGGCAGCGAACCGCCGGGCAGGTCAATGGGCGCGGCATAGGGAACCGGGCAGGTTTCGCAGTACTCCTCGACCGGGACCACCGCCCGGTAGAGATCAAACGAGCTGATTTCGACCACCTTGTCGCCGGTGACCGTTTCCCGCGGATAACTCCACGAAAGGGTGACGCCCTTGTCGCTCAACTGGTAGCGGAGGTCGTTCACCGGCAGGGGCACCACCTGGTTCGGCGCCACCGGCTTGTCCTTGTAGCCGCACCCGCCAAGCAAGGTCAGGAGGGCCAGGACCGTCAAGCTTACGGCACGCCGCATCGAATGCACATCGTTTCTGATCATATCACATACCTAGTTGTTGTTCCGCCTTTTCCAAGGCCTCCCGAACTCTGACGCCGGCCGTTCCGCCAGCCGAGACCCGGCTGTTCACCGAACCGTCGACGGAGAGGACGGCAAACACATCCGCCTCGATCAATGCTGAAAAATCACGCAGGTCGGCAAGCGCCAGATCCACCAGTTCGCACCGCCGTTCCTGGCAGTGGGCGACCACCCGACCGACCACGCTGTGGGCCTGACGAAAGGGCATGCCCTTTTGCACCAGATAATCGGCCAGGTCGGTGGCGGTCATGAAGCCGCCGACGGTCAGGGCCCGCAGCCGATCGGTGTCGAATTCGGTATGATCAAGCATCTCGGCGATAATGGTCAGGCTGGCCTTGACCGTGTCGAGGGCGTCGAAGACCGGCTCCTTGTCTTCCTGCATATCCCGGTTGTAGGTCAGCGGCAGTCCCTTGACGGTCATCAGCAGCGACACCAGCGCCCCGGTCACCCGGCCGCTCTTGCCGCGGATCAGTTCGGGGATGTCCGGGTTCTTCTTCTGCGGCATGATCGACGAACCGGTGCAGTAGCGGTCGCCGATGCGGATGAACTCGAACTCCTTGGACGACCAGAGCACCAGTTCCTCGGCCAGGCGGCTCAGGTGCAGCTGGATCAGAGTGAGACAGAAGAGGAATTCCAGGGCGAAATCACGGTCGCCGGTGGTGTCCATGGAGTTGGCGGTGATCGCGGCAAAACCGAGTTCCTCGGCCACCGACTGCCTGTCGATGGGCAGCCCGGTACCGGCCAGGGCGGCCGCGCCCAGGGGCATGACGTTGATCCGGCGGCGGCAGTCGGCCACGCGCTCCCGGTCCCGGCCGAACATCTCCACATAGGCTAGCAGGTGGTGCGACAGCAGCACCGGCTGGGCTCGCTGCATATGGGTGTAGCCGGGCATCACCGCGCCCAGGTACGTTCGTGCCTGGCGGACAAAGGCCCGCTGCGTCTCGGCCAGGAGCCCGTCCAGGGCGTCGGCCTCGTCCCGCAGGTAGAGGCGGAAGTCGAGGTTGACCTGGTCGTTGCGGCTGCGGGCGGTGTGCAGCTTGGCTCCGGCCGCGCCGATCCGATCGGTCAGGGCCTTCTCGATGTTCATGTGGATATCTTCCAGTTCGGGCCGGAAGACAAACTCGCCGCGCTCGATCTCGGCCTCGATCTCGGAGAGTCCGCGGACAATGGCCTCGCACTCCTCGGCACTGATCAGTCCCTGCCGAGCCAGCATCCGGGCATGGGCCTTGGAGCCCATGACGTCGTGGCGATAGAGCCGGGCGTCGTACTGGATGGATGCGCTGAAGGCCTCCACTGAGGCAGCGGTGGCCTCAGCGAAGCGACCGCCCCACATTGTGCCGGACATTTCCTCTCCCCTCGCAGCTCAGCGCACCCGCTGGTGCGCCTGGATGCGCAGTCGCAGGGCGTTGAGCCGGATAAAGCCGGTGGCGTCGGCCTGGTTGTAGACCTCGTCCTCTTCAAAGGTGGCAAACGACTCGGAATAGAGCGAGTTGGCCGATTTGCGGCCCACCGGGGTGCAGTTGCCCTTGTAGAGCTTCAGCCGCACCGTGCCGTTGACCGTGGCCTGGGAGTCGTCCATGGTCCGCTGCAGCAGCCGCATCTCCGGTGAAAACCAGAAGCCGTTGTAGATCAGCTGCGAGTAACGCGGTACCAGCGAATCACGGATGGCCATGACCTCACGGTCCAGGGTGATGGTTTCCAGGTCGCGGTGGGCCGAACGCAGGATGGTCCCGCCCGGGGTCTCATAGACCCCGCGCGACTTCATGCCGACAAAACGGTTCTCTACCATGTCCAGCCGGCCGATGCCGTTGGCGCCGCCCAGGACGTTGAGCCGGGTCATCAGTTCCACCGGTCCCAGGCGCTCGCCATCGACTGCCGACGGCGTGCCCTGCTCGAAGTCGATCTCGACGTAGGTGGGCCGATCGGGGGCCTTCTCGGGCGACACGGTCAGCTTGAACATGTCCTCGTCCGGCTCGTTCCATGGGTCCTCAAGGATGCCACCCTCGAAGCTGATGTGCAGCAGGTTCTCATCCGAGCTGTAGGGGTTCTTCTTGGTCACCGGCACCGGGATGTTGTGTTCCTGGGCAAAGGCGACCAGTTTCTGGCGGGAGTTGAGGTCCCAGATCCGCCAGGGGGCGATGATGGTCAGCCGCGGGTTGAGCGCCATGTAGGTCAGTTCGAACCGCACCTGATCGTTGCCCTTGCCGGTGGCCCCGTGACTGACTGCGTCCGCGCCCTCGGCGGTGGCGATGCGCACCTGTTCCTTGGCGATCAGCGGGCGGGCCAGCGAAGTGCCGAGCAGATAGGAGCCCTCATAGATGGCGTTGGCGCGGAAGGCAGGAAAGATGTAGTCACGGACGAACTCCTCGCGCAGGTCGGAAACCACCACCTTGGACGCGCCGGTGGCCATGCCCTTGGCCCGGACCGCATCCCAGTCTTCTTTCTGGCCGATGTCGGCGGAATAGGCGATGACCGGACAGCCATACTCGTTAGCCAGCCATTTAAGGATGACCGAGGTGTCCAACCCGCCGGAGTAGGCGAGGACTATTGCTTTAACGCTCATGGGATCACTCTGACGGAGCCCGCTCGGGGTCCGATGGTTTAATTGTCGTTCAGTTTCCGCCGGCGAGGAACCGTTCCAGGATCGCCGCGTGGATGTGCATCTTTTTTTCCGCCTGGTCAAAGACCACGCTGCGCGGTCCTTCGAGCACCTCGTCGGTGATCTCCTCGCCGCGATGGGCGGGCAGACAGTGGAGGACGATGGCGTCTTCCCTGGCCCGGGACAGCAGGGACTGGTTGAGCTGATAGTCGAGGAACTGGGAGAGCCGCTTGTCCTGCTCCGCCTCCTTGCCCATGGAGGCCCAGACGTCGACGTTGACCACATCCGCCCCCCGGATGGCCTCGCTGGGGTCGCGCAGCACCAGGATCGGGCGTGGACTGCAGAGGCGGGCCCGCTCCAGGATGGCGGTATCCGGGCTGTACCCGGCCGGACAGGCCAAGGTCAGCGGGAAACCGAGCACCGAGGCGGCCTCGATCCAGGAATTGGCCATGTTGTTGCCGTCGCCGATCCAGACCGTCTTGAGCGTCTCCAACTCGCCCTTCTTCTCGATCACGGTCATCAGGTCGCTTAAAATCTGGCAGGGATGGTGCAAATCAGTCAGCGCGTTGATCACCGGCACGTCGCTGTAATGGGCCAGTTCCTCCACCACATTCTGGCCGAAGGTGCGGACCACGATGCCGTCCACATAGCGTGCCAGCACCCGGGCCGTATCCTTGAGCGGCTCGCCCCGGCCCAGCTGCGATTCCTTGGCCGACATGAAGATGACCTGCCCGCCCAGGCCGTACATCGCCGCCTCGAACGACACCCGGGTCCGGGTGGAGGGCTTTTCGAAGAGCAAGCAAATCCGGCGGCCGGCCAGCTGCTGGTGACGGATGCCACGGGCGCGCTCCGCCTTGAGTTCGATCGCCCGGTCGATCAGGGCGCGCAGTTCTTCCTTGGAAAAATCAGCCAGTGACAGCAGATGAGTGGTCATAGTCGCATCCCGTGCATCCCGGCGCGCCCCGGCATGGCGACGCCTTTGCAGAACCGTCAGCCGCCACCCGCGCCGCCCCTTGAAGAAAAAATAATTGATACATAAAAACTAACCGTTTGCAAAGCTATTTTATGGCGCGGAACGGATTGGGGACAGCGGCCGGGGAGGCGGATCAGCCGAGGGGAGCGGCCACTGCCTTGGTGAACAGGAGGGCGGAAAAGAGGATCTTGCCGCCGATGAGGATGAGGATAACGCCGCCTGCCACCTCGACCCGTTTGCCCCACAGTTCCCCGGCCCGCTTGCCGAGGAACAGGCCGGCAACGGTGAAGCCGCAGGCGACCAGGCCGATGACCAGCGAGGGAAACCAGATGTCCACATCGATCATGGCCAGGGTCAAGCCGACGGCGAGGGCGTCGATGCTGGTGGCGACCGAAAGCGCCACCATGGTGAGGCCGCGACTGGGGTCGGCGGCGCGCTCGCTGTCCTCCTCGGCCCGCAGAGCCTCACGGATCATGCGGACACCGATCCACAGCAGCAGGGCAAAGGCGATCCAGTGGCTCCAGGCGGCGACAAAGGATTGCACCGAGAGGCCGGCCAGCCAGCCGATCACCGGCATCATGGCCTGGAACAGGCCAAAATGGAAGGCCAGGCGGAAGCAGGGCCGAAAGGTCAGCGGCGCAAGGATAGCGCCGGCGGCCAGGGCCACGGCAAAGGCGTCCATGGCCAGGGCCACGGCGAGCGCGATCAGGGAGAGGGTATCCACGGCAACGGTCCTGTGGGGCTCGGGTTACGCTCCGCTCAGGCCAACACGGCCAGCACCTCGCCGAGCCGCTCGATGAGGGTGTCGATCTCGCTGGTCTCGACGATCAGCGGCGGCACGAACCGCAGCACCGTGTTGCCGGCAAAATTGATCAGCACGCCGCGCTCGAAGAGCTGCTGCACGATGACCGCGCCCTGGGCGATCCCCTTTTCGGTCAGCATCAGGCCGAGCAGCAGGCCGC
>JBGSPP010000330.1:0-7199 GCA_041738515.1 Desulfobulbus sp. | reverse complement strand
CCGCCGACACCACCCGGCCGGTGCGGGTGGCGCTGGCCCCGCACCCCATCGATGACCAGGATGTCTTTCTGTACCACAAGACCACCCGGCGCGAGGTTTACGAGCGGCTGCGCTCCGCCTGCGGCCCGGAGGTGGAGGATGTGCTGCTTTACAACCAACGGGGTGAGGTCACCGAGACCACCATCGCCAACATCGTAGTCGAGATCGACGGCCGTGCGGTAACGCCGCCGGTGCGTTGCGGCCTGCTGGCAGGCACCTGCCGCCAGCATCTCCTGGCCAGCGGCCGGTTGACCGAGCAGGTGCTTACAGTGGCTGACATCCGCGGTCAAATCCAAACGCGAAACACCTTCACCCTGATCAATTCGGTCCGGGGACGCTATCCCGCCCTGTTGACGCCCTCCGACTGATCGCAGGCAAGGGGCCCGCAAGAGCACTGTTTCCCTGTATCAGGTCCTTGCTGGATTGAGGTTGAGATTGTCCGCCGTGGGCTCCACTGATATACTGGGGACAATGTTCCGCCCCGCCAATTTCACGGAATCGGACCAATAATATAAGGGTTGCGACCGAAAGGAAGCGACCATTTTTTATACTCCGGAAATACCCGCCAGGAGACCATGGACATCCGCAAACTTGATGTATTCTGCAAGGTCGTCGAACTGAAAAGCTTCACCAGGGCGGCCCGGGCGCTCCATCTCTCCCAGCCGACGGTGAGCGACCATATCCGTACCCTTGAGGAGGAACTCGGCAGCAAACTGGTGGACCGCCTCGGCCGCCAGGTGGAGGCAACGCCGGTGGGCAGCCTGCTGTACAGCTATGCGGTGAGAATCCTCCGCCTGCAGCAGGAGACGCTGCAGGCGATCGCCCAGTTCAGCGGCCTGTTCAGCGGGGTCATGCTCATCGGCGCCAGCACTATCCCCGGAACCCATATCCTGCCCGGACTGATCGGCTCGTTCCGGCGGCATTTCCCGGAGATCAAAACCATAGTCCAGATCAGCGGGTCCCTGGACATCGCCAGGAAGGTGCTTGCCGGAGAGTACGACCTGGGCCTGGTCGGAGCGATCTGGAACGAGCGGGGCCTTGCGTGGCAGCCGCTCTTTCATGACACCCTGGTGCTGATCGCCCCGCCCGACAGCCCCCTGGTGGACGCCCAGCCCATAGGCATCGACGCCTTGCGCACAGCGCCCTTCATCTTCAGGGAACAGGGTTCGGGAACGCGCAAGGTCATTGCCCAGGCCCTTGAAGCCAAAGGCTGCAAGGAAACTGACCTGGATCAGGTCGCCCAGTTTGGTTCCAACGAGGCGGTCAAGGAAGCGGTCAAGGCAGGGGTCGGCGTTTCCATGCTGTCGCGGCGATCGGTTGCCGAGGACCTGCAACGGGGGACGCTGGTGGCGCTCTCGCTGGCAGATCTCTCCGGGGAGCGCCCCTTTTATCTCGTCACTAGAAAGAATAGGGCACTGCAACCCTCTGTCTCGGCCTTTGCCAACCATCTGCGGACAGCAGCCGAACAGGAAGACCGGCACGTAAGCACCGATTAGCCGTGCTTCCGGCGCAGTACCCGGGCCGCAGCAACGATTGCCGCCAGTTTGCGGACCGCCACCGCCTCCACATTCACCGAACGCCCGGCAAAACAGCCAAAGCCGCAGTCGGTGTTCAGAAACAACTGTTCGGGTCGATAAAATGCTAGCGCCTGCTCGGCCTTGGCGACAATGAACTCCACCGGCTCCACCTTGTCAGTGCGGGGATTGACCACACCAAGTCCCAGTTCCCGGTCCGACAGGGTCCGGCCGACCACCTCGATATCACCCGCCCTCGGCGTGGCGTATTCGAGCACGAACTGGTCAATCCGCATTCGTTGCAAAGCCGGCAGCAGGCGCGCGTAATCGCCTGTGAGCAGGACGTCCTCCTGCTTGCTCCAGTTGCCGCGGCACACATGCACCCCAATTCGGCACCCCTCGACGCCCTCGACGACCCGGTTGATTAGATCAGCCGCAAACTCCAGTTCCTTACCCGCGTCACGGCGGGTAGCCAGGGTGGCTCACATGAAGGTGCGCCGGTCGCACTCCTCCGACATCACCACTTCGGTCAGGACCGGCTCATCGAACTGGATGAAATCACAACCGGCATCGCGCAAATCAACAAGTTCCTCGCGGAGAATGCGCACGATGTCGTCCGCCATTTCGCCAGGGCTGCCGTAAATATTGCGGGTCAGGGCGCCGACCCACATGGATCGGGTCAACAGGTACGGACCCGGCAGGGTGATTTTCACAGGCTTGTCGGTCAGGGTCCGGAGGAAGCGGAAGTCTTCCAGGGCCAATGGCTCCCGCCTTGACAGCCTGCCGGTACAGGTCGGGTTTTTCACCGCCGAAGCTGGCATGTCCATGGTCCTGAGCATCTCTTCAAACTCGGCCTTGTCCTCGACGAAATCGAGCATCTCGGCAAGGGACATCAATTGGGCGCCGGCTACCTTGTCGGTAATGAACGCATAGAAACTTTCCCGCCGGTGTTCGCCATCCACGAGGATATCGAGACCCACCTGCTCCTGCAGGGCCACGGTGCGGCGAACCTCCCCCTCGGCAACTGCGTTGAATTCCCCACGGGAGAGCGCCCCCTTCTGATATCCCCGCAAAGCCTTGAGCATGACCTTGGAACGTGGCCAGGAACCCACCTGGGTGGTGACGAATGAGTCGTGTGCAGTAGTCATAGTGTCACACCAGAGCAAATTTGATTTCCAGATCGACCGCCTTGGCCAGCGTTGTCACAAGCGGTGACCGCTCAACCGTTCGCGACCAGGCGGCTCTTACCTTTTCCTCATCGTCAAAGGTCGAAGCAAAACACTTCAGTTCTATCCGCCGCACCGAAGGGTCCCCCTCTTCCAACCCCAGATGGGCCAGAACATTGTTGAGCGAACCGCCAAGCGATATTTCGATGTCGTCGACCTCCAGGCTGTCCCGGGCGCACTCGGTGGCAAAGGCGGTGGTAAGCGATCCGGCGAGTGCCCCGAAGAGATACTCGATGGCGCAGGGACGTTCGTCTCTTTCCTCGAAACTTGTCGGCTGGCCTATTTCAAAAGAAAAATTGCGGGCGTAGATCGTCGATTTCAAATGTCCGGTGGCTCTGGCCCTGAGGCGCCATTCGTAGCCCTTCGCCTCGGCTTTGTCCCTGCTCAGGGCCTCTTCATCCGTCCGCGACCCGTCGCCCCTTCTGATGAAATAGCGACTGAAGCCCTCGCCAGCGGTTTTCCCCAGATACATATGACCGGCCATCCGGCACCATGGTGGGAGGTCGTCAGCGACCGTCGGTTCGCGACTGCGCATTTCCAGGACACCGCCCACCGGTGTCTTGAGCATATGCTCCCTGATCAGGAGGATCAGGCCGGAACCGCAATCCAGATCGCCGCCGTCGAAAATTACATCCGGGGCAGCTGCGTTGTCATCATATTCCATGGCCCCACCCTCCCGAGACATCCATCAGTAGGCGACTGCCGGAGAACCGTTCGCCAACCATTCCACCAGCGCCGCCCCTCCCGCGGGCGTTGCCCCCTCGATCAGGCTCGATTCGGCGATGCCCCTTTTCTTCATGCACGGGGTGCAGACATAAATCCTGCCTCCGGCCTTGATGAATTTCTCCACCAGATCCTTCAGGGGCGCAAACGGCGCGCCTTCATTAATCTTGGCCATTTCATCGGGAACAGCGCAGTACACGCCATCGGAACTGAGGAAGACCATGGTCTCCTTCTCGCTGCCCTGGGCCGCATTGGCGACGACAAAACCAAGGGTGGCCTTGTCCGGATCGGTTTTGCAGTGGGTGATGGTCACGCAGAATGTGTTCGCCATGGTTTATCTCCTTACATCATCAGGCTTGAGGGTTATGAGGTAATAGGGATGCTGGGCCGCGGTCAATTCGTTCCTGGTCATCCGGCACCAGGCGGGCAATTCAATAGGGGCGCCGGGGTCCTTAGAAATAACCAGAATTCGGTACCCGGGCGTCTGGTTGCGGACGTACAGATACAGGTTGACGATCACCCGGCCGCAGGTTTCCTCGCCCCCGTCGAACTCATCGTCAAATTCCCAGTCTGGACGTTCGGCTGACATGGTCGCTGGCAAAGCCTCTGGCGGCTGGTTTCCCCCCCATGTGCGCCGCACCTTTTCCGGCCACTTCTTGACTTTCGGGAGGAGACTGGTTTTGGAATCGAACCAAACAGCCCTCCGTGCAAGGATGGCTCAACGGGGTTGAAGCCCGTGGCCGGCGCCAGCCAACTCAACCAGTCGTATAGGTTTGCATTATACGTAACATTGTGCTAGTCAATCCTCAATGAAAATTGAGCGAGAAGATTTAACTCGCCAATCCCCAAGTTTATATGGATGTTATCGATCAGTAAAATCTATTTACCAGTGCGACAGATAGTAATTATCTATTTATTGAAAATGACACACCCTGACACCATCGCCGCCGCCCCCCAGCATGACCGCGCCTGACATGACCTCCACTGACAAGGGAACCTGGCTATGAACACGGCCGACACCGCCTTGTTCTCCCGGTGCCGCAACCTCCTGCGTCTTTCCGTGGTGGAGCGGTCCGTGCGCTGGCCACTTGCCGGCATCTTCCTGTACTCCGGACTCGTCAAACTCCTCGATCCATCTGCCTTTGCGGTGGTGCTTGGCGGATTCGGCCTGCTGCCCAAGGCGATGATCCACCCCGTGGCCCTGGCCCTTCCGGTGTTCGAGATGGCGGCGGGGCTAGGGCTCCTTTTTTCGATACCCGGCAGTCTCGCGGCCATTGCCGGCATGCTGCTGGTCTTCATCGCGGTCCTCATCTACGGCATCCACCTGGGGCTGGACATCGACTGCGGCTGTTTCGGGCCTGAAGATCCCGAACAGGCCTACAAGGGGCTCAAGCCAGCCCTGGTCAGGGATGTGGCGATGATGGCCGCAGTCCTTTTTATTTATTGGAGTCGCGGCCGGACCGGATGGCGGAACGGTTGCTGAAACATCAATGCAGCATAAGGAGAACAACGCGATGCAAGCAAAGTACATGACCCGTGGACTGATGATCTGCCTGTTCCTGCTCGGTTCGGCCGTTTCAGCCTTGGCCTTTGGCACGGACAAGTTCCAGGATGAGGTCGTCAAGGAAAAGGAGGCGGTCACCCTGGCGCGCGAAACCCTGCAGGGCGGCTACGGCCTCATGACCGCCGAGGAACTGAAGGCGGCTATTGACGCCGGCAAGGAGATGGTGATCATCGACACCATGCCCTTTGAAGATTCCTACAAAAAGAATCATATCCCCGGGGCCAAACAGTTCCTCTTCCCCATCCCGGAGATGAAGGAATGGGACACCAAGGAAACGGACGGCAAGAGCATCAAGGACTTCGAGGCCCTGCTCGGTTCGGACAAGAACAAGACCATCGTCATCTATTGCGGCTTCGTCAAATGCACCCGCAGCCACAATGGCGCTGCCTGGGCAAAGAAGCTCGGCTATACCAACGTCTTTCGCCAGCCGGGCGGCATTTTCTCCTGGAAGGGGGCCGGATACCAGGCCAATACGGTGCAATAACCTGACCCAAACACCTGCTGTCGCTGGGGCGGGCCTGCCGTCCCCGGCGGCGCACGTTCCGTCTCGATTTCTCCCGGCGCCCTCCCCTCGCCTCATTCGCTGACACCGGATCGGAAGCCTCGGCTAGCCAAGCCGCACCGGTGATGTTCCGGTGTGGCGGTGCCCGTCTTGGAACCACGCCCCATGTCCCCTGCCACCTCCGCAATATTTCTGATCGGCATCCTCACCCTGCTGGCCCTGTTCGGACTGGTGATCGCCCGAAAGTTTCGGGGAGACCTCGCCCAATGCGACCCGGTCGGGAGGCGGCCTCCTCTCCCGACGGATCGCCCCGACGAGGCAGCCCGCGACCTCGCCCCGATTCTGGAACATATCCGGGACCAATGCAGCGAGTGCGGCGCCTGCGTCCGGGAATGCGCTTTCCTGTCTGCCCACGGCACGCCCGGGGCCATCATCCAGACCCATGACTTCTCCCGGTCTCGGGATCAAACCATGGCCTATGCCTGCAGCTTGTGCGGCCTCTGTACCGCCGTCTGCCCGGAACAGCTCGATCCCTGCGCCCTGTTCCTTGCCGTGCGCCGCCGCCATGTCCAGGAGGGTCATTTTCAACCATCCCGGTACCGCCGGATGATCGCCTACGAACAACGGGGCACCTCGCCGCTGTTCTCGTGGCACGGACTGCCGGATGGATGCGACACGGTCTTTTTCCCCGGATGCGCCCTGCCTGGAACCCGGCCCGAGGTGACCATGCAGATGTACCGGCAGCTGCAGGCGATCACCCCGTCACTTGGCCTGGTGCTGGATTGCTGCCTGAAGGCCTCCCACGACCTGGGCATGACCGCCCGGTTCCAGGCCCATTTCCACGCCCTGCACGAGCGCCTGGTCCGCCGCGGCGTCCATACCGTGGTCACCGCCTGCCCGAACTGCACCAAGATCTTCCGCCTGCACGGCCAGGGGCTGCGTGTGCGCACGGTGTACGAGGTGCTCCATGCCCAGGGGATGGGGCAGGCAACCGCGCGGCCGAATCTCGGCGAGGTCAGCGTCCACGACCCCTGCCCCCTGCGTGACGACCCGCAGACACAGGCCGCGATTCGCGGCATACTCGTAGATATGGGTTGTACGATCGTGGAGATGAACCATCACGGCCAGCAGACTGTATGCTGCGGCGAGGGTGGCTCGGCGGGCGCCGCCAACCCCGATTTTTCTCAGCGATGGGGGGATATACGCCGGCAGGAGGCCCGACAGCGAACCCTAGTCGTTGCCTGCGCCGGTTGCGCCAGCCGACTGAACCGGGTGACGCCGACGGTCCATATTGCCGATCTGATCTATGGACCGGAGATGGCTCCGGATGGTAGAGTGAAGACAGTACGGCCGCCCCTGACCTACTGGAACAGGCTGCGGCTGAAGCGGAACCTGCGCCGGATGCACACGGAAGGGACGCGGCGGTCAGGGCTGTCCGCCTGATACACGATCAATGCAATCAACCACTCCCGAAGCGGAGAACCACCCTTGAGGCATGGCCGCCCATGGAACATCACACCCCGGACACCAAGGCCCAGATCGTCTACTTCTCCCATGGCGGCGGCCCGCTGCCCATCCTCGGCGATGCCAGCCACCGGGCCATGGTCATCTTCATGCGCGACCTGCCGGCG
>JBGSPP010000287.1:0-10976 GCA_041738515.1 Desulfobulbus sp. | reverse complement strand
TGATCGAGCTTGCCGCCGTGCTCGCCGGCGAGCTGCCCAGGCTGCAGATCGAGATTCGGGAGATGATCGAACGCTATGCCGATGCCCGCGATTTTCTCTTTGTCGGCCGGGGCATGAATTACCCTATCGCCCTTGAAGGGGCGCTGAAGCTCAAGGAGATCTCCTACATCCACGCCGAGGGCTATGCCGCGGGGGAACTCAAGCACGGCCCCATCGCCCTGATCGACAAGGACATGCCGGTGGTGGCGCTGGCGCCCAGGGACGCGGTCTACCTGAAGACCGTGTCCAACATCGAGGAGATCAAGGCCCGCCAGGGGCGGCTGGTGCTGTTTGGCACCAGCGGCGACGACCACCTGACCTCGCTCACCGGGGATGTCATCTTCCTGCCTGCAATCACCGAGGATCTCAACCCGCTGCTCTACACCATCCCGGCTCAGTTGCTGGCCTACGAGATCGCCTGCCGCCGCGGCTGCGACGTGGATCAGCCGCGCAACCTGGCCAAGAGCGTGACCGTGGAGTAGGGGGGGTGCAGGAGTATCCGCCCGGCGGCGCCTGCCCACAGGGCTCACCGCTCACCTGAAATAAACAACGTCATCAAAGGGTACAGTGAAAACAAGCAAAAAGGTCGCGGCAGCAGGGCAGAAAAAAACAAAGGTGGACACCTTCAGGGTGGAGCAAGACGATACCCTGCTCGCCTTTCTGCTTGACCGGTTGCCAGGCAATGGGCGCAGCACCCTGAAGGCAGTCTTGCGCGACCGGCAAGTTTTCATTGACGGTCAGCCGGTCAGCCAGTTTGACCAGGCGCTCATCCCGGGATCACTGGTTGCAGTCCAATGGGACCGGGAATCCACCCGGAAACAGCCGGCCCGATCGGGGCTGAACATTCTATTTGAAGATGCAGACCTGATTGTCATCGACAAACCCTCCGGTCTGCTGACGGTCGCCACTGACGTGGAAAAGCGGAAAACCGCCTATTCGCAGCTCAGTGATCATGTAAAACTTGAGAATCCGGACAACAAGATTTTTGTTGTCCACCGACTCGACCGGGAGACCTCCGGCCTGCTTCTGTTTGCCAAAAACAGTACAGTCAAACACCAGATTCAGGAAACGTGGGAGACCACGGTCAACCAGCGAACCTATATCGGGGTGGTGGAAGGGGTTGTGGAGCCAGCAGAGGGGACGATCGTTTCCTGGCTGGCCGAGACCACGGCGTTCAGGGTGTACTCTGTGGCCAATGCCCAGGCCGGAAAAAAGGCAATCACCCACTACCGCAAAATAGGCGGGAACGACAGGTGCAGTGTACTGCAGATCAATCTCGAGACGGGCCGGAAACACCAGATCCGTGTGCATATGCAGGACCTGGGGCATCCAATTGTCGGCGATAAAAAATACGGTTCAAACTGGAATCCCATCCGCCGTGTCGCCTTGCACGCCCAGGTCCTCGCCTTCACCCATCCACGGACCGGCCTGCCCTGTCGCTTCGAGACCCGCATACCGGAAAAATTCCTGCAGATATCCGCGCAGGGAAAAGAATTTTGAAAAGATTGTCAATGGTTAAGCGTTATAGTGGCGCCTTGATCAGTCCCAATTACTCGCTCTGAAGAGGTGCACGATGACCACTATGATAGGCATTCATCAACATCAGGATAAGGTCGATCAATTGTATGCGAACATGGGTCTGCATGCCGCTTCGCTGACCGCCATCGGCCCGTTCGCCGCCAAGGAAGAAGCGCTGCTTTGGCAGCGCGGAATGGTGGCGAAATTACAGGACTGCGAGATTATCGAACCAATCGAACCCGATGCTGACGATGTTCCCTGGTATGGCTTTTCCTTTGAAAAGGAGTGAAGACGCTCAGCCCAGTGCCTTGCTACCTCAAACGCTTCGCAACCTGATTACCCCAGGAATTGGGACAGGGCCAAGCAAACCGAGCGCAAGCATGTGCATGTTCGGGTTTGAACGGCAAGGTCGAGTGTTTGCCCCCGTGACAACCCGATGGCCGCTCCCGCTTTCCGATCGGCGTCAGCAATTCTGACCAAACGATCTGGCATCCTTCCTTGCGCAGGGTGGCATGATCGCCACGGACTTCAGCGCGACACCGCCAAAAGCTTGTTTGGCCCCTCCGTATACCTGCGTTTTCTGCGGCATCCTGCCTTGCCCCAAAGTACTTTCAATCCTCCCTCACAGTCATCTTTCTCAAATTAATGATAATAATTAATTTTAATTATAATTTGCTCCGACAATATGGGGGGAATTCGACCAAGTGACCGGTGGCGTAATAGATTGACCCGACAGCTTGTTTCTTTCCTGGAGTACTTCCTGCAGGCTTACCGCAATTGCAAGCATAGTAAGGAAAATTTTCAATTTGTACCATTTTGTGACACATGAATCATCGGCATTATTAATTTCTTTTCTCTTGTTTTATACATTAATGTGCTTATCTTCAACGTACACAAGCATCTGCCTGGTGCTTACTTTAGAAGTATTCGTAACTATGGAGGTAGTAACATGAAACCGCGACGAATTTTTTCATTTCTGTTTCTGCTTTTCAGTATGACGTTTTTAGTTTCCTATGGCATCGCTTCACATACTCCAACACATGGTCCAATGGGAAATATGAAGACGGATGCGGGGGCCAAGTCGGCCTTTGAAACAGGCAAAGCTCTTGCCGACCACACCTACTATTATTCTGGTGGCAGCATTATCGAACCCGATTCGGTCATCGCAATCAAGAAGGGATATACCTTGCGTGACTCAAAGGTGTGGGCCAGGGTCGATGACATGGAGGACAGGGTGGTCAGGACATGGTTGCAGGCATGGAAAGCAGATGGACATACCGCTGCTGACATGAGCGGCGGAGTTCTTCTTGACTCCGACGGAAAGCAGGCCGGTATCTGGTACTCGCATTTCCCCCGTGGGAGCATCTTGGTTCCCATCCCCGGAGTGCTGGACGTTTTCCCGCCTCAGCCCATCTTTGAGCAGAAGAGTGCCAATTAACACAGCTCAGATCAATACCATTTCGGAGGGTTGAACCAACAAACGGAACATACCATCTCCATGAAACAGCAAAGCGGCCAAGGGTTAATCCCTGGCCGTTTTTTTTTTAATTGGTGAGAGCGGAAGGGGAACTTGTTTAGAACCTCCAGGTCAGGCCTGCGCCGATGGAGCGGGCATCATCCTTGGCGGCAAAGGATGCGCCAAGGATGAGCGAGACGGTCAGGCTGTGGCCGTTATTCGGCCTGGAGGCCTGCTCCGATCACAGCCTTATCCGGGACCGGTGTCAGACCGGCACGACATCCGGTGTGGCTCTGGAAGTAATATTTCCCGGAATACCGTGGTCTTGTAGGAAAGAAAAAGATTCACAGTCGTTTTTCAGAAGCAAGGGCAACAATATCAGGAGCGCCGCCCAGGGATTTGTCGGCTGGTTGGGCAACAAAACACCCTTGTTCCTTTCGGCATCGTTCAGCTTTCTCTTGCATACATTCATGGATGTATGTAAATAGCCTCGCTGACAGGCAGGGTTCCCCTGCCGCCTTGATCATGGCCCCCCACAGGTTGTCCCTTTTCATCAAAAGGAATGCTATCATGAAGACATCACGGAAAAATATCTGTGTTTTCCTGCCATTTTTCGCCGCAGCCCTGCTGCTCGGCGGCTGCAAGGGAGGCGCTAAGCAGGCCGGCCCCCCCCCTGGCGGTCCGGTGGAGGTCGAGGTCGTCACCCTGGTGCCCCAGACCATCAGCCTGAACACCGAACTGCCGGGCCGCACCGCCGCCTACCGCGTTGCCGAGGTTCGGCCACAGGTGAGCGGCATCATCCTCAAGCGGCAGTTCGAAGAGGGCAGCGAGGTCAAGGCCGGCCAGGTGCTCTATCAGATCGATCCCGCCCTGTACCGGGCCGCCCACGACAGCGCCAAAGCCGCCCAGGCCCGGGCCGAGGCCATGGAAAACTCCACCCGTCTCAAGGCCGAGCGTTACCGCAAACTGGTGGATGGCAAGGCGGTGAGCGTCCAGGATCAAGTCGAGACCGAGGCCGCCTGGAAACAGGCCCAGGCCGAAGTGGCGGCCGCCAAAGCGGCGGTGGAGTCAACCCGCATCAATCTGGCCTATACCGAGGTCAAGTCGCCCATCTCCGGCCGCATCGGCAAGTCCTCGGTGACCGAGGGCGCCCTGGTCACGGCTCAGCAGGCCACGGCCCTGGCCACGGTGCAGCAGCTCGATCCCATGTATGTCGATGTCAGCCAGCCCAGCGGCGAACTGCAGCGGCTGAAGAACGAAGCGGCCAGCGGCCAGCTGGTGATGGACCAGACGGGCAAGGCCCGGGTGACGGTGCTGCTCGAGGACGGCTCAGCCTATCGGGAGCCGGGCATGCTCGAGTTTGCCGACGTCACCGTCAACGAGTCCACCGGCACCGTGACCCTGCGGGCCTTGGTCGCCAATCCCCGGCAGGAACTGCTGCCCGGCATGTTTGTCCGCGCCCTCCTCGACAAAGGCCAGCGCAAGGATGCCATCCTCGTGCCCCAGGCCGGGGTCAGCCGCGACCTCAAGGGCGGGGCCCAGGTCATGCTGGTCAATGGCGAATCAATGGTGGAACTGCGCAAGATCGTCACCAGCCAGGTGATCGATGGCAAGGCCCTGGTTGAGAAAGGACTTGCCCCCGGCGATCGGGTGATCGTGGCCGGCCTGCAGAAAGTGCGACCGGGTGCGCCGGTGAAGATCGCCGATCCGGCCGCGGCCGGGCAGGCAGCCGGTCAACCTGGCGGTCAGGCGGGCACCAAGGCCGACGCGGCCAAATAATTCCATCCCCTGACAACGGAGCATCCTCTCATGGCCAGATTCTTCATCGACCGACCCATTTTTGCCTGGGTCATCGCCATCGTTATCATGCTGGCGGGCTCGCTCGCCATCAAACAGCTGCCGGTGTCCCAGTACCCGGAGATCGCGCCGCCCTCGGTGCGTATCACCGCCCGCTATCCGGGCGCCTCGGCCGCAACCATTGAAAACAGCGTCGTCCAGATCATTGAACAGAACATGACCGGTCTGGATAACTTCCTCTACATGAGCTCGGAGAGTTCCTCGACCGGCAACGTCAACATCACCCTGACCTTCGAGCCGGGCACCAACCCGGATATCGCCCAGGTGCAGGTGCAAAACAAGCTGCAGCAGGCCCTGCCCCTGATTCCGCAGGAGGTGCAGAATGAGGGCGTGCAGGTGGCCAAATCCAACTCCACCTTTCTCATGGTGGTCGGCCTGATCTCCACCGACGGGTCCAAGGCTAACTACGATCTCGCCGACTTCATGATCACCACCCTGCGCGACCCGCTCAGCCGGACGCCCGGCGTGGGTGCGATCCAGGTCTTCGGCAGCCAGTACGCCATGCGCATCTGGCTGGACCCGGCCCGGCTCAACAGCTTCCAGATGACCCCCGGCGACGTCCGCGCCGCCATCCAGGCGCAGAACAACCAGGTGGCCGTGGGCGACCTGGGCGGCGCACCCGCGATTGCGGGCCAGCAGCTCAACGTCAGCATGATGGCCCAAACCATGATGAGCTCGCCCGAACAGTTTGAACGGATCATCCTCCGGGTGAACAGCGACGGTTCCCAGGTCCGGCTCAAGGATGTGGCCAAGGTCGAGGTCGGCGCTGAAAACTACAACTCGCTGACCACCTTCAACGGCCAGCCGGCGTCGGGCATGGCCATCATGCTGGCCACCGGGGCCAACGCACTCGCCACCGCCGATGCGGTCCGGTCCAAGATCACCGAGCTGAAACCCTATTTTCCCGAAGGCGTGGAGGTGATCTACCCTTACGATACCACCACCTTTGTGCGCATATCGATCAAGGAGGTGGTCAAGACCCTGATCGAGGCGGTGATCCTGGTGTTCTTCGTCATGTATCTGTTCCTGCAGAGCTTTCGGGCCACGATCATCCCCACCATCGCCGTGCCGGTGGTCCTGCTCGGCACCTTTGGCATTATGTCGGCCTTCGGGTTTTCGATCAACACCCTGACCATGTTCGGCCTGGTGCTGGCCATCGGCCTGCTGGTCGATGACGCCATCGTGGTGGTCGAAAACGTCGAGCGGATCATGCACGAGGAGGGGCTGTCGCCGCTGGAGGCGACCCGCAAATCCATGGACCAGATCACCGGCGCCCTGGTCGGCATCGCCCTGGTGCTGTCGGCGGTGTTCGTGCCCATGGCCTTCACCGGCGGGTCCACCGGCGCCATCTACCGGCAGTTCTCGCTGACCATCGTCTCGGCCATGCTGCTCTCGGTGGTGGTGGCCCTGGTGCTCACCCCGGCCCTGTGCGCCACCATCCTCAAGCCCGTGGCCAAGGGCGCCCACATTCAGAAGCGCGGGTTCTTCGGCTGGTTCAACCGCATGTTCGAGCGCAACGCCGACCGCTACCGCGCAACCATCGGCTACGTCCTCAAGCGGACTGGCCGCTTTGCCCTGATCTACCTGCTGATCCTGGGCGTGGTCGGGTTTTTCTTCTACAAGCTGCCGACCAGCTTCATTCCCGAGGAGGACCAGGGCGTCCTGCTCACCCTGGTGCAGCTGCCCGCCGGCGCCACCCTGGACCGCACCCAGAAGGTGATGGACCGGGTGCGCGAGCATTACCTGGGGGCGGAGAAGGAAAACATCAAATCGGCCTTCACCGTGGCCGGCTTCAGTTTCGCCGGTCAGGGGCAGAACATGGGCCTGGCTTTTGTTCAGTTGCGGGACTGGAGCGAGCGCAAACGGCCTGACCAGGAGGTCAGGGCCATCGCCAACCGGGCCATGGGCGCTTTTTCCCAGATCAAGGAGGCCATGGTCTTTGCCTTCAACATTCCGCCCATTCCAGCCCTGGGATCAGCCACCGGCTTCAATCTCTATCTCCAGGACCGTTCCGGCCAGGGCCATGAGAAGCTGATCGAGGCGCGCAACATGCTGCTCGGCATGGTCGCCAAGAACCCCACCCTGACCCGGGTGCGGCCCAACGGCATGGAGGACGCGCCCCAGTACAACGTCGACATCGACTACGAAAAGGCCATGGCCCTGGGGCTCACGGTCAGCGATATCAACACCACCGTGGGCACTGCCTGGGGCTCAAGCTACGTCAACGATTTCCTCCACCAGGGGCGGGTGAAAAAAGTCTATGTCCAGTCCGAGGCGCCCTTCCGTATGGATGCCGAGGACCTGAGCCTCTGGTTTGTGCGCAACAACAAGGGGGAAATGGCGCCTTTTTCCGCCTTCGCCACCGGCCACTGGACCTACGGCTCGCCCCGGCTGGAGCGATACAACGGCAATCCGGCGGTGAACATTCTCGGCGAGGCCGCTCCGGGACTCTCCAGCGGCGACGCCATGAAAACCATGGCCGAACTGATCGGTCAGCTGCCCAAGGGGTTCGGCTTCGAATGGACCGGCGCCTCATTCCAGGAGGTGCAGGCCGGATCCCAGGCCCCGTTCCTCTACGCCATCTCGATGCTGGTGGTCTTTCTCTGCCTGGCCGCCCTGTACGAGAGCTGGTCGGTGCCGTTCTCGGTTCTGCTCGCCGTGCCCATCGGTGTGCTCGGCGCCCTGGTGGCGGTCTATTTCCGCGGCCTGTCCAACGACGTCTATTTCCAGGTCGGCCTGCTGACCACCATCGGGCTCTCGGCCAAGAACGCCATTCTGATCGTCGAGTTCGCCAAGCGCCGTCACGACAAGGGACGGGATCTGATCGAAGCGACCTTGTCGGCGGCCCGGCTGCGGCTTCGCCCGATTCTCATGACCTCCATGGCCTTCATGCTGGGCGTGCTGCCGCTGGCCATCTCCACCGGCGCCGGTGTCAACAGCCGGCACGCCATCGGCACCGGCGTGCTCGGCGGCATGACCTCGGCCACGGTGCTGGCCATTGTCTTCATCCCGCTCTTTTTTGTCGCGGTGCTGCGCGTCTTTGGCAAGCGCGGTGAACAAGCCGCACCCCCCGCACCTGTTGAGGAGTGATGTCGATGCAATCCACGAGAAAAACCCTCGTTGCCCTGTTGTTGCCGGTCGTCCTCGGGGCCTGTTCCCTGGTCCCGGAATACCATCGGCCCGTGGCCCCGGTCGAGGCGGCCCTGCCTGGTGCAAAGGACGCGATCCCGGACGCACAGCTGGCGGCCGACACCGGCTGGCGGCAGTATTTTACCGATTCCCGGCTGCAGGGCCTCATCGAGCTGGCCCTGGTCAATAACCGCGATCTGCGCCAGACGGCCCTCAATGTCCAGGCCTACCAGGCCCAGTACCGCATTCAGCGCTCTGAACTTTATCCCACCCTCGGCGCTGCCGGCGAGTATGCCAAACAGCGCAACCTGAGCGGCGAGCGCTACGTTACCGGCGAAGCCTATACCGTTGCCGTCGGTCTCACCGCCTATGAACTCGATCTCTTTGGTCGGGTACGCAGCCTGAATGCGCAGGCCCTGGAACAGTACCTGGCCATGGAGGAGAGCCGGCGCAGCGCCCAGATCAGCCTGGTGGCCGAGGTGGCCCGGGCCTATCTGACCTGGCTGGCCGACCGGCAGCTGCTGGCCATCACCGGCGAGACGGCTGCCAGCGAACAGGCCTCGTTCAACCTGATAGACCGACGCGTCAACGAGGGCATCTCCACCCAGATCGACCTGGCCCAGGCCCGGACCAGCCTGGAAAACGCCCGCGCCAACCTGGCCAAATACCGCCGCCAGCTGGGCCAGGATGTCAATCTCCTTACCCTGCTCGTGGGCGCTCCGCTCAATGGCGCCCTGCCGGAAGGGGTGGAACTGGACCGGCAGGACCTTTCCGCCGCAGCGCCGGCCGGGCTGTCCTCGCAACTGCTGCTGCACCGGCCCGACATCATGGCTGCCGAGCACAGCCTGCTGGCCGCCAATGCCAATATCGGCGCGGCCCGGGCCGCCTTTTTCCCCACCATCACCCTGACCGCCAGCGCCGGGTGGATCAGCCCGGAGATGTCGGGGCTCTTCGACGGCTCTTCAGGCACCTGGCTGCTGGCCCCATCGATCAGGATCCCGCTGTTCACCGCCGGCAGGCTGGCAGCGCAGCTGGATGTGGCCGAACTCCGCAAGGAGATCTCGGTGGCCCAGTACGAGAAGGCCATCCAGACTGCCTTCCGCGAGACCGCCGACGCCCTGGTCGCGACCGCAACCTATGACCAACAGCTGCACGCCCAGGAGGCTGGCCTCGCCGCCAACCAGGAGTATTACAACCTGGCCCGCAACCGGTACGAGCAGGGCGTGGACAGTTATCTGGTGCTGCTCGATGCCCAGCGCTCGCTCTACAACGCCCGCCAAGCGGTGGTCGCCACCCGGCTGGCGCAGCTGGTCAACCGGGTCAACCTGTACAAGGCCCTGGGCGGCGGCTGGAAGGAGTAACCCGGCCGGGCGAGATTCTCGCCCGCCAGGATGTGAGGAAGACCATGGCACGAAAGACCAAGGAAGAGGCCCGGGAGACCCGCGTCGCCATTGTCGATGCGGCGGTGCAGGTGTTTTCCGTCAAGGGTGTGGCCGCAACCTCGCTGGCTGACGTGGCCCGCGAGGCCGGGGTGACCCGGGGGGCCATCTACTGGCACTTCGCCAACAAGGCCGACCTGCTGGCTGCGCTCTGGGAAGAGGTTCTGCGGATGTACGCGTCCCAGGCCCAGGCGAGCGAACACGCGGATGAGCCCGATCCGCTGGGCAAGTTGAAGATGCTTTATGTGGCCCTGCTACAGGGCTTGATCGACAACCCGCGCCAGCAGCAGCTGACCCGGATCCTGTTTGACAGGAGCGGTTCTGCCGAGGATTTCGAGGCAATCCGCATCCGCCATGTGGCCTGCATGTCGGACCGGTTCGAGCGTATCCAGATGGTGCTGCGCCACGCCATGGAACGGGGCCAGCTGCCGGCGGACATGGATTGCCGTTTGGGCGCCATGGCCGTGCTTTCCTATATCCACGGCCTGATTTCCCAGTGGGTCATGACCCCGGACCTGATCGACATGCGCCAGGCCGCGCCCTGCCTTATCGAGGGCCTGATGCAGATGCTGCGGAGCGGCCTGACCCGGGGGTAGGGAAGTCGCGGGCGGCCACCTGCCGCTTTTCCCCTGGATTGACAGGGGAATCTTCACAAGACCATCATATCCACCTGGAGCAGGTCCATGCAGATTGCAGACATAGCTTTTGGCATCACCGACTGGTCGACCATCGAGCCCACCGAGCACCGGGGCGAGCGCGGCCTTGCCCTGTGGCGCACCCGCCAGTTTGGCGACCTCCGGGTGCGTATGGTCGAGTATTCGCCCGGTTATGTCGCCGATCACTGGTGCGTCAAAGGCCACATCCTGCTCTGCCTCGAGGGCGAACTCCACACCGAGCTTGCCGATGGTCGCGTCTTTGTCCTCAAGGCCGGCATGAGCTATCAGGTGGCGGACAACGCCGAGCCGCACCGTTCATCCACCACGACCGGGGCGCGACTCTTTATCGTCGATTGAACCGCGGCTTGTTCCGGGCCGAGACATCGCAAGGCGGCCGGAACCGGTCGTCATGTTCGTCGACACGAGGCAGGGAAGGGGGGCAGGGGATGGGGCAGGAAGGACTGCGGCTGGTTCGGGTGGCGCATGCACGCGCTCGCGGCGCGGTGTATGTGATGGCCTCGGCGGTTGGTTTTGGCACCCTTGGCATCCTCGGCAAGATAGCGTACGCCGGCGGCGCCTCCACTGTCACCGTGCTCTTTCTCCGTTTTTTCCTCGCCGGCCTGCTGATGACCGCACTCATGCGCACCAGGCGCCTCGCCTGGCCGCGCGGCCGCGATCTGTGGCTGCTGATCGGCCTGGGAGCGCTCGGCTACGCCGGCCAGGCCTTCTGTTACTTCTCCGCCCTGCACCACGCCACCGCCGGTCTGACCGCACTGCTGCTCTATCTCTACCCGGCCCTGGTGCTGGTCGCCTCGGCCATGCTCGGCCGGCAGCGACTGACCCCGATCAAGGCCGGACTGGCTGCCGCGGCTCTGGCCGGCG
>JBGSPP010000249.1:0-1805 GCA_041738515.1 Desulfobulbus sp. | reverse complement strand
AAGCCAGAAGCGCCGTAGCAGGCGGAGAATTCAATCGGCCGGCCGTTGTGGCGCAAACCCAGGCGGGCGATGTGGTCGCGCAGGCGGATGGCCACCCGACCGGCGCCGCGGACGTTGGTCTCGGGCAGCACCAGCAGGAATTCGTCCTCGCCCCAGCGGGTGACGGTGTCGATATCCCGGCGCACCAGCCGCATGGCGGTGCGGCCGAATCCGGCCAGCACCTGGTCGCCGGCCTCCTGGCCAAACTCCTCGTTGATCCGGCGCAGGCCGTCAAGGTCGCAGAGCAGCACCGACAGGTAGTGGGAGAAACGCATCGCCCGCCGCAGCTCCCGGGTCAGGTATTCGATGATGTGGTCGCGGGTGAAGCAGCCGGTGAGCGGATCAACAATGGTCAGCGCCTCGATGCGCTGCAGCATCAGGGCCTGCTGTCGCCGCATCCGGTACTGGGCGCAGGCGTCGCGGAGGATGATCTTCAGCGTTGCTGCCGGTGTGCTCTGGGGGATGACCCGGAAGATCGACATGCTATTGGCCTGGTGCACGGCTGCGGCCAGACCTGTGTCCAGGGTCAGCAGCACCTGGACCGCATCCGACAGCAACAGCGCCTTCTTGAGAAAAACCAGGCCCTGCATGTCGGGCAGTCGCGGGCCCGAGACAACGATCTGCCACTCGATCGGATCCTCGAGCAGGGCCAGGGCCTCCTCGCCGGAGGAGGCCCTGGTGATCCGCCATTCGTCCAGGTTGTCGCCGTTCAGGGCAACGGGCTCGGCCTCGTCCTGAACGAGCAGGATATTGTTTTCCATACGGTTCTCCGCTGCGGTTGGCTGGGGTGGCGGGATTGTACCATGGCCGCCGGAAAAGGGGAGTGGTAATTCGGTTGCCAGGCGCGGCCGGGCGCGGTATACAGCCCGCGTATTTCAGACAGGAGGTGTTCCATGCACGACCACAGCGGCTGCAAGCCCGAAATCGACTATCCCTGCCGCTGGCAGTTCCGCATCATCGGCGAGGAGCGCGCCGCCATGGTCGAGGCCATCGCCACCCTGACGGGCATTCCGGCGGATGAGATTGCGGAGGCCAACGTCAGTTCCGGCGGGCGTTACCTCAGCCTCAAGATCGAGCTGGTTGTCCATGATGACGATGAGCGGCTGGGTTTCTACCGGCTGCTGGCCGCGCACCCGGCCATTCGGATGGTGCTGTGAGCGGCGGGGGCGACACCATGGAGCGGAGGGGAGACAACCGGGTCACCCCGATGATGCGAGAGGCGGTAGCCATGGTGCAGATGGTGCTGTTCAAGGTGCTGCGCCAGGACCTGCACGACCGCTATGTGGATCGGACCGAGCCGTTTTTCAGCCACCTGTCCGGTGCGGTGCTCAATAACCTCTTTGGCGAGCGGCCGCTTGACCCGGCCGTGGAGCAGTTTGCCGCCGACAACCGGGACTTGGTCGAGCGCGAGCTGCGCGAGCTTGCCGATCACTGCCCGCATCTGCGGCCGGTGCTCACCGATGCCCTGCGGATGAAGACCATCTGCGACAACCAGGAGGGCATCCACTCCATCCCCTCCCTGCTCATGGCCAAGGCGCTCGGTCTCCTTCAGGAAGAACGCGCCCTGCCCCTGCCCTCGACCTTCATGCTGCAGGTGCGCACGCTCGCCGCGGCCCACGGCCTTATTGAGTCGATGCAGGCGGACGCGCCCGAAGATCCACCAGCGTAGCGCCCCAGGAACCGCTCCGCTCGTCGCCCAGCCGGTAGGAGGCCACGCAGTCCAGCCGGTCGAGGATGGCGTGCACGGTCCGCCGCAGGCTAGATCG
>JBGSPP010000236.1:0-4970 GCA_041738515.1 Desulfobulbus sp. | reverse complement strand
TAACCTGATCGACGGACACTCCATGCGGCGCTCGAAATTATTAGTGATGTCTGGTGCCGACGTCGGCACTAACCTGATCGACGGACACCAAGTATCCGAGCCGCATCCCGGGCAGGACGTTGAGGTGCCGACGTCGGCACTAACCTGATCGACGGACACCATGAGTCGCGGCCGAAAGCGGCCTACTTGGCGGGTGGTGCCGACGTCGGCACTAACCTGATCGACGGACACAACGTAGCGCCCCCTATTGTGTCAAGCAAATAAGTTTCGGTGCCGACGTCGGCACTAACCTGATCGACGGACACTCCATGCGGCGCTCGAAATTATTAGTGATGTCTGGTGCCGACGTCGGCACTAACCTGATCGACGGACACCTTTACGCCAAGGTCTTTGAACGCTTGGAATACGGTGCCGACGTCGGCACTAACCTGATCGACGGACACGGGAATCCGCCGCTTTTCCCGAAATTTCTTGATCGGTGCCGACGTCGGCACTAACCTGATCGACGGACACCAAGTATCCGAGCCGCATCCCGGGCAGGACGTTGAGGTGCCGACGGCGGCACTAACCTGATCGACGGACACTCAACCTGAATCCGCATGCTCACGTTCGGCTGTAGGTGCCGACGTCGGCACTAACTTGATCGACGGACACTGGATAACTTTGCGTTTGCGACCCGGGCAATCTCTGGTGCCGACGTCGGCACCAACCTGATCGACGGACACAAGGTCTTGCCCATCTTGCCACCCGGCACCGGCACCAACCTGATCGACGGACACCACTGTTGAATTCGCGATAGGTTTGCGACACAACTTGCGAAAAACTCACGACTCGACTTGCGACATCCGCATTGGGTAGAGTAATTGGGAAATCGAAATCAACGCCGCTTCCGGTCCACCGGGAACGGCCTGCTCTTTGATAACTCGTGATATTATAAGGGCTTAGGGACCTGAAGCCTAATGGAGAATGGTTATGAAGAGGGTTGCACACGGGGAGCCAGTCGATACACCCGGTAAAGTTTACTTTACCGGGTTTTTTTATGGATCTCCGGCAGCTTGCCGTTGAGATCCTTTTTTTATTCCCCCGCGCCCCTGCACATCTCGGCCGCAATGGCTATTGTTGGCCGAGACAACTCCCGCCATCACCCCGACGGGTCACGCCCCCTCTCCTGGCGCTCCGCTCCGGCGGCAGGCCGCCCCAGCACGATATGGAACCACAGTTTCTCCGCATCCGGGGCGCCCGGATGCACAACCTGAAGAACATCTCGGTTGACCTCCCCCGCAACCGGCTGATCGTCTTCACCGGCCTTTCCGGTTCGGGCAAGTCGACCCTGGCCTTCGACACCCTCTACGCTGAGGGCCAGCGCCGCTACGTCGAATCGCTCTCCACCTACGCCCGCCAGTTCCTCGGTCAGATGGACAAACCCGACGTGGATCTGCTTGAGGGGCTCTCGCCGGCGGTGTCGATCGAGCAGAAGACCACCAGCCGCAACCCGCGCTCGACCGTGGGCACGGTCACCGAGATTTACGACCACCTCCGCCTGCTATTCGCTCGCGCTGGCCAACCCCATTGCCCGCAGTGCGGCCTGCCGATCCGCTCCCAGTCGGTGCACGACATGCTCGATGCCCTGCTCGCCCGGCCGGAGGGAGAAAAGGTCATCCTGATGGCGCCGCTCATCAAGCAGAAGAAGGGCCAGCACGAGCAGGTCCTGCAGCGGCTGCGCAAGGACGGCTTCGTACGCGTGCGCGTGGACGGCGAGATCCGCCAGCTCAGCGAGGAGATCGTACTCGACAAGAACAAACACCACTTCATCGAGACGGTGGTCGACCGGCTGGTGCTTAAGCCCTCGGTGCGCCGGCGTCTGGACGAGTCGGTGAGCACCGCCGTGGCGCTCGGCTCGGGCGCCATGCTGGCACTGTTTCCGGACCGGGACGAGGAGGTGCTGTTCAGCGAGACCGCCGCCTGCCACCAGTGCGCCATCTCCGTGCCCGAACTCTCCACACAGCTGTTTTCCTTCAACAATCCCCAGGGAGCCTGTCCGGCCTGTTCCGGCCTGGGCGTCAACCAGTTCATCGACGAGCGCCTGATCGTGCCCGACGAGTCCCTTTCGCTGGCGGACGGGGCCATCGTCCCCTGGACCCGGCGGCGTCTCTCGGCCATGGCCGACCAGTGGATCGCGGCCTTTGCCAGCCATTACGGGTTCGACCCGGCCACGCCCTTCGCCGAGCTGCCCGCCAAGGTAAAGAAGGCGCTCCTGCACGGCACCGGCCGGGAGAAGCTGGAGTTCGTCCACAGCCGCGGCCGCCGCACCCTGGCCTCCCAGGTCGCCTTCGAAGGTATCGTCCCCCGCCTCAACCGATTGTTCCGCGAGACCACCTCGGCCCGGCTGCGCGAGGAGATCGAGGGTTTCATGAACGAGCAGCACTGCCCAGCCTGCCAGGGTGCACGGCTCAAGCCCGAGGCCCTGGCAGTGCGGGTGGGGCCCTGGTCGATCACCGACATCACCCGCATGGCCATCGAGCTGCTGCTGGTCGAGCTTGCCCAGATCCAGTTTGACGAGCGGCAGAGCATCATCGCCAGCCCGATCCTGAAAGAGATCCGCGAGCGACTCTTCTTCCTCCAGGGTGTGGGGCTTGGCTACCTCTCGCTCGACCGCAAGGCGGGCACCCTTTCCGGCGGCGAGGCCCAGCGCATCCGCCTGGCCTCGCAGATCGGTTCGGGCCTGGCCGGCGTGCTCTACATCCTCGACGAGCCGAGCATCGGCCTGCACCAGCGCGACAACAACAAGCTGATCAAGACGCTCATCAACCTGCGCGACCTCGGCAACACCGTGATCGTAGTCGAGCACGATGCCGACACCATCGCCAACGCCGACCATGTGCTCGACATCGGCCCGGGCGCGGGCGTCCACGGCGGCGAGATCCTCTACTCGGGTCCGGTACCAGGCCTGCTCGACTGCGAAGCCTCCCTGACCGGCGGCTACCTCTCCGGCCGACTGCGGATCGAGGTGCCGCCATCCCGCCGTTCCATCCGCACCGGCCCGGCCCATGGCCTGGAAGTGTGCGGAGCCACTGTCAACAACCTGCAGGATCTCTCCGTCCGCTTTCCCCTTGGGGTGATGACCTGCGTTACCGGGGTTTCCGGCTCGGGCAAGAGCTCGCTGGTCATTGAGACCCTGTTCGCCGAGGCCCAGCGCTATTTCACCGACAAGCGTGGCTACGCCAAGGGCCGGCCGCTGCTTGCCGGGGTTGACAATCTGGACAAGGTGATCGACATCGATCAGAGCCCCATCGGCCGCACCCCCCGTTCCAACCCGGCTACTTACACCGGGGTAATGACGCCTATCCGCGAATTGCTGGCCCGCCTGCCCGAATCGCGGGCGCGCGGCTACCAGCCGGGCCGTTTCAGCTTCAACATCAAGGGCGGCCGCTGCGAGACCTGTGAGGGCGACGGGCTTATTCGCATCGCCATGCATTTCCTCCCCGACATCTACGTCACCTGCGAGCGCTGCCGGGGCAAGCGCTACAACGAGGAGACCCTGGACATCCGCTATAAAAGCAAAAACATTGCCGAAATCCTGGCTATGACAGTGGAGGAGTCGCTCACCTTCTTCGAGAACGTGCCGCCGATCCGCCACCGGCTGCAGACCATCGCCGACGTCGGCCTTGGCTATCTCACCCTGGGCCAGAGCTCGGTGACGCTCTCCGGCGGCGAGGCCCAGCGGGTCAAGCTGGCCAAGGAGTTGAGCCGCCGTTCCACCGGCAAGACCCTCTACATCCTCGACGAACCGACCACCGGCCTGCACCCGGCCGACATCCAGCACCTGCTGCGGGTGCTGGGGCGGCTGGTCGATGCCGGCAACACCGTGGTGGTGATCGAGCACAACCTCGATGTGATCAAGACTGCGGACTACGTCGTCGATATCGGTCCGGAGGGCGGCAGCGGCGGTGGCCGGGTGATCGCGGCCGGCACGCCCGAGGAGATCGCCCGCCATCCCGGCTCCTACACCGGCATGTTCCTCAAGCAGTTCCTGACCGAGGGCTGACCGACAATTTGATAGGCTTTCAGGCAGTTCCCTGGTATGTTGCGGCCGCATCGATACCCGGCCCTCGGCGATTTTTCCCCGGGCCGTTCACCCAATGACCATCAAAGGACACCCCATGACCGACCAGAGCAATAACCAGGAGATCCCGATTTTCCGCATGCAGAAGATGTACATCAAGGACTTCTCCTTCGAGAGCCCCAATGCGCCCAAGGTCTTCCTGGTGCGCAACCAGGAGCCCAAGGTGGATTTCAACCTTCAGCTGAAAAACGCCAGGATCGACGACGACCACAGCGAGGTCTCCATCGCCATCACCGCCAAGGTGCTGGACAAGAACAACGACGACGCAGTCATGTTCATTATCGAGATCGAGCATGCGGCCGTGTTCCTGATGAAGAACATCCCCCAGGAGCACCACGACCGGGTGCTGGCTGTAGACTGCCCCCTGATGCTCTTCCCCTTCACCCGCCAAATTGTCTGCCAGATGGCCGTGGATGGCGGTTTCATGCCGTTTCTGATGGAACCGATCAACTTCGTCGCCCTCTACGACAACGCCCAGCGCAAGGACAAGGATTCCTAAGCCGCGATACGCATAGCCCGCCGGCCTGTTCGGCCCTCCGCGCGCCCACTGGCATGGGCACGCCGGCGGGCATTTTCACCGACAGGAGGAAGGCATGATCAATCTGAAAGCGCTGCAGGTCTATCGCCGGGTTCTGCTGCTGCTCAAGCCTGTTCGGGGAATGGCCATCACCCTGACCCTGGCAAACCTGGTCCTGGCGGCGGTTCCGTTCGTCGAGCCGATCCTCTTCGGCCGCACCATCGACCTGCTCACCCAGGCCTCCACCCGCGGCGCCGAAGCCACCCTGCACGACGGCATCCGCATCTTCGGCATCTGGCTGCTGGTCGGTGTGGGCGGGATCGCGCTCGG
>JBGSPP010000230.1:0-12564 GCA_041738515.1 Desulfobulbus sp. | reverse complement strand
CGCCGCCGGCATCGTGGAGCAGGACGATGTTGCCGCCCTGCTGACGGCCGGATTTCACCCGTTCGACCATGGTCGCCACCTCGGGCTGGTCCCAGTCCTCGGTGTCGATGTCCTCGGTCACGGTCAGATAGCCCATGGACTGGGCCTGCTTGACCGGGATCAGCTCCTCTGGCGAACGCGGCCTGGAATCGGCGTTGTACGGCGGTCGAAACAGCATGGTGGAACGGCCGGTGATCGACTCGATCAGCCGCTGGGTGGCGTTGAACTCCAGTCGGGCGCGCTCGTCGGAGACCTCGGCCAGATTGGGGTGACTGTAGGTGTGCACCCCGATCATGTGGCCCTCGCGGACGATGCGTTCGACCAGTTCGGGATGCTTCTCCATGTTGGCGCCGATCAAAAAAAAGGCGGCGCTCACCCCTTTTTCCTTGAGCACATCGAGCAGCAGGGGCGTCCACTCTTCGTCCGGTCCGTCGTCAAAGGTGATGGCAGCCTTGTCCGCTGACCCGCCCTGGTGCAGCACGGTCAGATACCTGGGAAAGGCCTCGTAGCGGGCCGTGGCCTGGAATCCCTGGCCGGTTTCGGATTCGATGGCGATGCGGCGGCTGCCGTCGGCGCGCTCGTCACTGATGCTGATGAGAGTGCCCTGCCCGATATGGGCGATGGCCGACTCCGGGGCGATCGTTTCCAGACCGGCCAGATCATCCAGGACTGGATCTTTGCCCGGATCCAGGGCCAGCACCTGCCAGATGCCGGGATCCTCGATGCCAAGCCGGGAGATGGCCACGCCGCCGGCGCGAACGTGCCGGGTGCGCATCAGCTGGTTGAGAAAGGTGACGGCGTCGAGGAACCAGACCGAATGCACGGCCCCGGCCTCCTCGTAATTAAAATGGGGATTGCGCGACAGGGCGTCGAAGTCGCTGCCGTTCAGGGAGGCCCTGGCGGCCCGGCTCATCACATCCGGAAAGCCGAGGTGTTCCGCCTCGCCCTTACCCTCGATCCAGTCGTACCCATAGGAACCGAGTGAGATGATCCATTGCGACGGGGTGCCGTAGCCGTCGACCAGGGCAGCCAGCCAGCCCTCGAAAAACTGGCGCGAGGTGACCGGACCGGGCGGATCGGATTCGGCGTTCTCGTCGTGAAGCATGGCCACGAAGCGGTCCACATGGACGGCCAGCCCCTCGAGGTCAAACACCCGCAGCTCATGTCCCGGCGGCACGCAGAGCCAGAGTTCGAGGCCGCTGGCGTGCAGGGTGGCGGCGAGGCTGGCAAAGAAGGCGGTCAGGTTTGCCTTGTAGGCTGGATCCACCTGCTGCCAGTCTATGACCACGCCGCCGGCGTGCATCGCCTGCAGGGTTTCGACGAGGGCAACCGTGAACTGCTGGCGGCGTTCGGCCGGGCCGTTGATGATAGCCTCCACGGCCTCGGGCGACCAGGCGTCGTCACTGCCCAGGTTGCGCAACAGGGGCATCAAGGTCAGACCCCGGTCCTCGGCCAGTTCAATCACTTCCTGGCTGGTCTGCCCCTTGAGCTTCCCCTCACTGTCGGCAAGCGTCAGCCAGTCGGGGCAGAGGTGGGTCAACTGGTCGGCGTGGGCCTTGAGCGAATCGAAACTGGCCGGATCCCAGCCCTCGAAAAAACCCAGCCGAACCTCCCGGCCGGCATCGCTTGCCTTGGCCGGGACAGGGAGCGCGGCTGGACCCGTGGAATGCGTTTGAGCAACGGCCGGAGGTGGCGCCAGGGCATGCCGGCCAGCCTTGGCGAATTGCTGCCACAGGGGAAGGGTCGCCTTCTGCGGCGAGGGCCGACCGGTTGACGGCGTGGCCTTGAGCCGGGCTTTGAGTTGTTCGACCGCGGCCGGAAGAGGCAGCTGCGGCTGAATGATCAGAGTCTGGACAAAAAGGACCACGGCGAGAAAGAGCAGCGTCCCAGCCACCACCGCGACCCGTCTGACCCGAGGCCAGCGACGGCCTCGGGCATCGAGGAACACAAAGGCTTCTTCCCGGACAACGGGATCGGCGAGACTGCTCTCCGGCTGGGGCCCAGTATCGGGCGGGGAGGTGTTGGGCATTGGTCAACAGAGGGGTTGTATCGAATTGGTTGAACGACTGCGGTACACGTCGCGAGGAAACGAATGCCTGCCGGACTCTTCGGCGGTGTGCGTTGCGGCAGGCGGCAGCACACCGGCAGGGGGAAGGCAACCGGCGGACAGCCGCCTGATCCTGTTCACGCCTAGAACCCCATGCGCTTGCGAAAGGCCGTTTTCATCTCCTCGTATTTGCCGCTCTCGATCAGGTTTCGCATGCCCTGCTCGAACAGCTCGCAATACTTTGGCCCCTCGTTGTTCTTGCTGAACGCCACCCAGAACTGGTCGTTGGAAATCATGCCCACCGATTTGATCTTGGCCTTGAGGACAGGATCGGCGTTGATCCGTCGATAGCCTGGCATACCGTTGAGGAGAATGAATTCGACCCGGCCTGCGGCCAGCATCTTGATCAGGTGATCGTCGGATACTGCCTGGAAATGCTTGATTTTCTTATTCTTGGAAAAGGAGTCGGGATAGGTGTAGCCAATGGTCGACCCGACAACCTTGCCTTCCAGTTCCTTGATGGTGAAGTCGCGGCGCTACGGGGCCGCTCCGACCAGTTATTGCCAGATGCCCAGACCGCTCCGTCGTGCCGAGTGTTCCGCGTCGAGCAGCGTGTCGCAGATATCCAGCCCCAAGTCACGGCATCCCCGGTCATCGAACTGGGCGCAGCCCTCGGCAAGGACCTGGACATTGAGCGCCGTCCCGCCGACAAAGATCACCGCCTCGGCATCGGCGCCACGGACGTTGCTGAAGGGGGCGATCTCGTTGACCTGCACCCTGGCATCACCGAGGGTGCGGGCGAGACACTCGTCGAGGTAGTCGACATTGCCGCCGGGCAGGATGCCGGCCAGGTGGAACGAGCGGTCGTTGCGGTCCGGATCCTGCACTGTGATTACAGCCGCAGCTGTTACCCGGGGAGCGTACCACATAGGAAAACGTTCCGCCAGAAGGTTCGCCGGCCAATCAGGCTCGCGATACCGGATCACCGGCGGCGGCGGGGCCTCAATGTACACGGAAGGGGCGCGTTCATACCTGTGCGCCGGGTAGAGGTATTCGTGCCGCCCATCCAGGCAGCGGTGGTAGGCGGGGCCCCTGCCGCCCCACAGATCCCAGCATCGATCCCGCCGCCAACTGTTGCCTGGCCGGTGGTGGTACGATGGGGGAGGTTCACGGTGCACCACGGGTGGCCTGCGATAGGGCTCTGGTCGGTGAACCGGCGGCGGGGGAGGAGGCGGTGCCGGCTTGCCCTGCGGCTGATAAATCGGCGGCTTGCGCCCGGGCAACGGGTCCGGAAGTTGGCCGGGATTGGGTCGCTGTGGCTTGGGTTTTTGCTGATCGCGAAGCTCCTGTTCCCTCATCAACTCATGCATCTTTTCGGTCAGACCTTCGGCCGCCGCAATCACTGAAAACTGCCCGGAAAGAAGCAGGGAGGCCAGGAGCACCGGCATCCAGGAAAAGCACCCGCAACGCGCATCAACCAACTTCATCGTGCAACTCCACAAATATTCGTTCCGTATGCAGAGGCCCGGGGTATTCCTGACCACGCCTTGGGACATCGTCCTTGACCGCGCTTTCCGGCCGACACGCCCGCCTGCCGCACTGTCGCCCACGTTGAAAGGCAACTCCATGGCTTTATTAAACCACAATTCAAAATCATTGCCTCATTGTTTTGTACACCAGGATCTCGGCGATTCCCTCGGTTCTCCTGACTGGCGCCACTTGGCGGCCCCGCCATGTTCCATCCTGTCACCCGCTTGCTGGTAACGGTGCGAATCCGGTATGGGGGCAATACCTCATTCTCATTGCCCCACCCAGTGATACAGCAGTGGCAACAATGCCAGCCAATCCATCAATACAGGTCCGTTCACACCGCTTCGGCCATGGGACACCAACAGGGAGCCTGGTTTCCATGAAGTGACAGAGCAACATCTGCTCACCCAGATCGTCCGCAACAGCCCGACCGCCACCTTGGTGATCGATGCCCACCACCGGGTCGTCCTCTGGAACCGGGTCTGCAAAACCCAGAGCGGCGCCAGGGCGTCTGAGATGATCGGCACCAGCAACCAACCAATGGAGGGTCTTTCACCCCGAACCGCAGCCGGTGCTGGCCGATCTGGTTATCGACAACCGAATCGACGAGATCCAGAATCAGTACCATGGCATCTGCGCAATGCCGGCATGCTCGACCAGGCATGGTAAACCAGCCTCCAGGCGAGCCGCACACTGGGAAGGCGCAGGCTGCTGCCGATGAGGTGGAAACGGCACACCAGCAGGCCTTTCTGGTTGCTGAAGGATGCGACGAGGCCCAGGGCGCGTTCTTCAGCCTGCCCCTGAACGGCCCGGATTTATCCAGCCTGATCGCACGCCGGACCTGATCGATCCCCTCAACCGTACCGCTCCATAGCCCTGCCCTTCTCCACCCGGCCGCGCAATTCCTCCAGCGCACGGCCCCCCTGCCCCAGCGCCAGGGACAACTGCCTGAAGGCCGGATCATCCGGCCCGAGCAACTCGCCCGCGCGTGCCAGCACAGCCTCGCCCAGTTGCAGAAACTCCTCCACCTCGGCCAGGACAACCTTGCGCTTGGCCTGTTTTTCCTGTTCCGAACTGATCACAGGCAGCAGCCGGCTGATGGAGATCTCCACCAGCAGATCGCGAGGGATGCCGTGGGTCTTGGCGACGTATTCCAGCGATACCAAGGCGCTGCGGCTGACCACGTAGGTCTTCTGCTGGCGCTGGTCCATGGCGGGCCGGAATCTTCCGGCTGCTCCGGCAGCGACCTGCTCAAGCACCCCGCGGTCTTCCACCAGCTGGTCGAACAGCGATTTCTGCTTGATGCCCAACTGGTTGGCGGCAATGCTGAGCAGGTCGATGATGGGCAACGGCAGGCGGAAGGTCACCCGAACCGACTGTCTGCCGCGCAGGGCGTCGGCATCGAGGCTGGGCCCCGGGGTACTGTCGTCTGTCTCAATGGTGTATTTCATGGATGCCTCAGGTTTGGTGGCAGGAATCGTTCCCTGTATTACTTTTTACATAACATATTTTTTAGTAATTGACATAAAAAATTATCGACCGTATTGACTGCGGATCGAGCTGCATTATAGTTTATTTGCAAATAAGAACCCGCGCTGCATAGCAAGAAAGGCGCAATACATTGAGGAGAAAGCAAAGGAGGACCACCATGGCGAGATGGAGTGATCTGGATCAGTTGATGGGGGCGATGGAGCTGTTCCGCAACCGGATGAACAGCTTGTTCAACGAAGGTGACCGGCCCTATGTTCCCGGCCAGGTTTGGATTGGGGCAGAGACCTTTCCCCGCACCAACCTCAGCGACACCGGCGACAACCTGGAGGTAGTCGCCGAGTTGCCCGGCATTGCGAAGGAAGACGTGAACGTGAAAATCCAGGGCAATTACCTGGAAATCAGCGGCACCCGAACCTCTGACGCACCCGAGGGCTATGCCGCCCACCGGACCGAGCGGGGGACGGCCTCGTTCTCGCGCAGCTTCACCCTGCCCTACGATGTCGACGCCGGCAAGGTGGAGGCAACGCTCAAGGACGGCCTGCTGCGGATGAAGCTGCCCAAGTCGGAGGCGGCCAAGCCCAGGCAGATTGCCATCAACTGAGCGCGGCGACCAGTACCCTGTGCATCCCACCCGAACCGGAGGAATACCCATGAACGAGAAGACGGAACTTGTCACCACCAAGCAGGCTGGAGAACTGGTCCACCAACTGCCCATCGCCACGCCGGCGGTGGACATCTATGAAAACGACGCCGAGATTCTGCTCCATGCCGACATGCCCGGCGTGGTCAAGGAGGACATCTCGGTGCACATCGACAACGGCAAAATGATCCTTTCCGGCACGCGCCGCCTCTCGGTGGCCGGGGCCTCGACCTGGCGCGAGTTTGGCGACGCCGAGTTCCGCCGGACCTTTTCCGTGCCGCAGAGCATTGACGTGGGCCGGGTCCATGCCGAACTCAAGGACGGCGTGCTTCGTCTCCACCTGCCGAAATCCGAGGCAGCCCGGCCGCGACAGATCGAGATCAAGGCCGGGTGATCCCGGTATTCCGGGAAGGTACTGAAGAATCCGTGATTGGTTAAATGACCGAGGAGCTGACCATGGAACTGAAAAAGCTGGCCCCGTGGAACTGGTTCAAGGACGAGGAGGAAGCCCACACCGTACCGGTCCGGCACGACAGTCGCGGTGTGAATCCGTCCGGCCGCGCCTATGAACCGTTGCTGCAGGTGCATCGCGAGATCGACCGGATCTTTGACAACTTCTTCCACGGCTTCGGCCTTTCCGCCGCCGATGCGATGCGACCGCTGACCGGCTTGGTCGAATCCGGGCTGCTCAAGCCCAAGGCCGACCTGAGCGCCACGGACAAGGAATATCGCCTTACCGTGGAAATCCCGGGGGTGAGCGAGAAGGACCTCACCCTGGCCATCAGCGGCAACTCGCTGACCATCCGCGGCGAGAAGAAGCAGGAGAAGGAGGAGAAGGAAAAAGAGTTTTACCGCATCGAACGGAGCTACGGCTCGTTCCAGCGAGTGCTGACGCTCCCCGAGGATGTGGACCTGGATGGCATCGGCGCCGGATTTAAAGACGGCGTCCTCACCGTGACCATGCCGCGCAAGGAGGTGGCCGAGGACGCGGTGAAAACCATCGAAATCAACGCCATGCCCTAAGCGGATCGCCGCCGGCGACCTGCCGGACAGCCTATGACCACGCCCGCCGGATCATTCCGGCGGGTTTTTTTGTGCAGAAAGGCTGGGGCCGGCGGGGTCAGGCCGCACCGGCATGGAGTTCAGCGCAGGTACAGGAGCCAGGTCAGCAGCAGCGTGGCCGCCAGGGTCAAGGTCACCAGAGGAACGCCCACCCTGGCGTAATCGGCGAATCCGTACCCGCCCGGCTCCCGGACGATCATGTTGACGGGCGATCCCATCGGGGAAACGAAGGCGGCGGAACAGGCAATCGCCACGGTCATGGCGCAGGCCTGGGGCGAAATGCCCATCCGCAGGCCGACATCCACGGCCATGGGAGCCACCAGCAGCGCGGTCGGGGTGTTGGAGAGGAACAGGCCGATGCCCACTGTCACCAGGAACAGGACCGCAAGCACGGGCAACGGCCCGGCGCCGTCAAAGACGATCAGCAGACGGTCGGTGACCAGGTCGATGGCGCCTGTTTTTCGCAGGGCCAGGGACAGGGGCAGGATGCCGGCGATGAGCACCACCGTCTGCCAGTCGATGGTCCGGTAACAGGAGTCGAGCCGGATGCAGCGGGTCAGCACCAGGGCTATGGTCGCTCCGAACACGGCGGTGACCGTGGGCAGGATGTCGAACACCATCAGGCCGACCATGGCGGCGAGGATGGCCAGGGCCACCGGCGCCCGGTGCCTGGCCGGCACGACCTCCCGGTAGTCCTCGGGCAGGTTGAGCAGCAGATACTGATCGCGATGCTGGCGCAGTTTGAGGATGTCCGCCCAGGCGCCGCTGATCAGCAGAACATCGCCAAACCGGAGCGGTTCGTCGGCAAAATCGGTGGTCAGGGTTTTGCCCTTGCGGCGAATGGCCAGCACCTGGCATTGAAACTGGGAGTGGAAACCTATTTCCCGCACAGATTTGCCGATCAGACTCGATTCCGGGGTCAGCATCACCTCGCCCATGCCGACCACTTGAAAAAATTGCTTCTGCCGCACCGGATCGGTGACGATTTCCATTTTTTCCAGCAAAAAGGCCTCGGCAAAGCGGTTGATCTGGTCGCCTCCAGCAATCACCACCAGCACATCGCCGGCCTGAAACACGGTCTCAGGACGGGCCGGGACGAACCTCCGGCCATGATCGCCCACGGTCTCCAGGGCCGCCAGGTTGATGCGGTACTGGGCGCCAAGCTGTACGCGGGCCACCGACCGGTCGATCAGCGCGGAGTTGGCGGAAACGCGCAGCACGGCCACGCGCTGGTCAATTTCGTACCCCTGGATCAATTCATCGATGGAGCGTTCCTTTTTGCGCCTGGTCATGCTGCGCTGGGCTGAGAGCAGATGCCTCCCGGAGGCGATGATGAAGGCTATGGCCAGGACGAGCACGGTCAGACCGAAAGGAGAGAAGCTGAAGAACGACAGGGGCGCCAGATCCCGTTCCCGCAGGGCGCTGTTGACCACGATGTTGGGCGTGGTCGCCACCAGGGTCATCATGCCGCTGATCAGCGAGGCAGCGGCCAGCGGAATCAGCAACCGCTTGTGGTTGATGTCCGCCTTTTCGGCAACCGCCAGGGTAATGGGGATAAAGATGGCGGCGGTGGCGGTGGAACTCATGAACGAGCCGACCAGGCCGGAGGCGGCCATGAGCATGATCAACAGCCGTATTTCACTGCTGCCGCCGCGTTCGATGATGGCCTCCCCCAGCCGCTGGGCAATGCCGGTCTGAACGATGGACTCGCTGATGATGAACATGCAGGCAATGATGACCACCACCGGGCTGGAAAGGCCGGAAAGCGCCTCCTCGGGGTTGAGCACTCCAGTGAGCATCAGGACCAGTGCCACCAGGAGGGCGACCAGGTCGCCGCGGATGCGGTTGGTGACCAGCAGCAGGGCCGCTCCGGCCAGGGTTGTCAGGCTGATCAGCAAATCTGCAGGGGGCATACAGCTATCCTTATAAAAAAATTCATGGCGGCTATGCATGGTCGCCGATTGGGCGAGGGGACTGCAGGCGACAAGTTCAGGCCTGCCGCAGCCCCGCGATCAGGTCCAGGGTTTCCGTAGTGGTGGGGATATCAGCCATGGAGTGGCCATAGTGCACCGCTCTGAGCAGGCCGTGGGGATCAATCAGCATCTGCGCCGGCATCCGCCCCAGCTTGAACAGGTTGAACTCCTGGCCGTACAGCCGCAGCACTTGACCCTCTGGGTCGGGCAGACCGATGAAGGGTAGGCGTTCCTGGTGCCAGTATGGGCAAAAGGCGGCCGTATCCTCCGGCCCGATCACGAGGATGACGGTGTCCAACGCCACAAACCGCTGCCAATCCTGGCGCAACTGCGCCATATGCCGACGGCAGAAGGGTCAGAAAAAACCGCGGTTGAACACCACCAGCACCCAGGCCTTTCCGAGAAACCCATCAAGCGACACCTGCTTGCCCTGACAATCGTCCAGGGCAAACCCCGGCGCCCTGGTTCCCAATTCAACGGTGGCCATATGCTCCTCCCTGGGCAATGGGTTAACCTGCTCAAGGGCCGGCCGGAATGGCCGGACCGAAATATGCCGCGTGGAGTGCGGCAGATTGTCTGTCATCCCGCAATTATATTGCGGCGCAAGCAGAAGCGGCAAAGGCGACGCTGTGCAAAGTGCTTGACTCCCCGGTTGACACGCCCTACCATACTCTTAAGAAACATTGTCGTACAAGGAGTAACAGGCATGGATATCAATACCACGGCGGATGTGTCCCTGCGACAGGTCCTGCTGCAGTTGACCTCGGCCAACCTGCAGCCGCGACTGGCAGCGGAACTGATCGCCAGGACCATGGAAGGGCTAGTCCAGATCGAGTCCATGCAGACCGCCCAGGCCGCAGCGCAGCCACAGTCGGCACCCGCCCCGGCAATCAGCGGCGCGAGCATCGATATCGTCGCCTGACCGTATCGCATCCCGGCGAGGAAAACAGATTTTCCCGCGATTGAACAAGGAGGTTGACATGAATATCAACGGGCTCGGCAGCGCTGCCTACAACCAGAAATACGAGACCCCCGCGGAACGAAGCAGCGGCCAGACCGTCCGGCAACAGGCCCCGCCGCCGCAGGATCCGCCCGAGGACACAGTGCGCAGCGCCTCGATGCGCAACCCGGAGGCTGTGCAGAAATCCGAGGGTATGGGGTCCAAATCCATCGATTTCTACGCCTGACCCAAGGCGTCCCTGTCCCCTCGACGGGACAGCACAGGCCGAGGCAAACCCAGGCGGGTCTGCCCCGGCTTTTTTTTTGGCCGTGACGGGACACCACAATCCTGGCATGGATGATAGGCAATTCCCCGACAGGCAGCAAGCCGAGCAGGCAAGATCCGGTTTACGCCACCAGCCGAAGGCGGTAAGGTAGGAGCAGCTCTCTGTTTGGTTTGCACCTCAGCCTTCTCGGAAAATCCTGCATGCAGTCGATCACGCGTCCCCGTTTCCTTCCTTTCTTCTGTCTGGCCGCAACCGCCGCGCTGCTGGCTGTCCTCATCCCCTGCCCGCCCGCCCAGGCGACCCAACCCATGGATCGGTACTTCCTCATGGGCAGCGGCGAGATGCACCTGTTCAACCACCGCAACGGCCGCGAGGCCACGGTGCAGCTGCGCCATCCGAACGGGTCGATCAATGCCGCCGCACTGGCCGAAGTGGACCGGGTTTTTGCCTATCCGGGCACAGCCAGCGACCACATATCGCCGCGGATGCTGTTTGCGCTCAGCTACTTCGCCGACCGCGCCGCTCCCGGCAAAACCATCCAGATCGAATCGGCCTACCGCAGTCCGGAATACAACGACAGTATCCGCAAACAGGGAGCCAACGCCGCCCGCACCAGCACCCATCTGGACGGCCTGGCGCTGGATTTCTGGATCGACGGCGTGGACGGAAAGGACCTGTGGCAGACCATCCGGGAGAAGAACTGCTGCGGCGTAGGCCATTACGGCGGCAAGACCATCCACTTTGACGCCGGCCGCCCCCGGTTCTGGGAGGCCGCTACCTCAGGCACCAAGACCCCGGAACCCGACTACAACCGCCACCTCTACCTGTCCACCGAGTATGACCGCTACCAGCACGGCGAAACAGTCCGGCTCATGCTCTCCGGCATCTCCACCTACGGTTTTGGCCTGCGTCCGACCGTGGAACTCGTACCCGAGGCCGAACCTCGGCAACCGGTTGGGCGCGTTCGCCTTGCTGTGTCTCCGGCCACCGACTGCCGGTCCATCCCGGACCGCTCGGTCGCGCGCGCCTTGGCAGTACCCCTCTCCGCCGACCTGCCGCCGGGCCGATACAGATTGCGCCTTGGCTTCTGCGACAAGCCGTTTGTGCAGATGCCCGACGATATCATCTCCAACCCCATCGAACTGGTCCGCCGACCGTAAGCACTCGTACCCCAGGAGGATCCGCCCATGACCACGCGCCGCATCGAGATGACCTTGCAGAGCCAACCCACCATAGAGGGGGCCGACGTTCACCTCAAGCGGGCCTTTGGTTATCACCAGGTGCCCCGGTTCGACCCCTTTCTCATGCTCGACGATTTCCATTCCGCCAATCCCGCCGAATACCTGCCCGGCTTTCCCTGGCACCCGCACCGGGGCATCGAGACCATCACCTATCTGCTGGAGGGGTTGGTCGAGCACGGAGACAGCATGGGCAACCGGGGCGCGATCGGCGCCGGCGACGTCCAGTGGATGACCGCCGGCAGCGGCATTGTCCACCAGGAGATGCCCCAACAGAGCCCCACTGGCACCATGTGGGGCTTCCAGTTCTGGGCTAACCTGCCGGCCAGCCAGAAGATGATGCCGCCCCGCTACCGGGACGTGCGTGCGGGTGAGATCCCGGAGGCCGTGCTCGCCGGCGGCGTGCGCGTCAAGGTGATCGCCGGAACGGTGGCAGGCGTGCAGGGGCCGGTGCGGGATATCGTCATCCTGCCGGAGATGCTCGACGTCATGGTCCCAGTTGGACAGACCTTTACCCACGCCGTGACCGCAGGTCATACCGTCATTGCCTATGTGCTCGCCGGTTCAGGCGATTTTGGCGAGGGAGGGGATGGCCCGGTCAGGCCGGAAACGGTGGTGCTGTATGAGCACGCGGGTGAGGAGATCAGGGTAAAGGCCCAGACCGATACGCGGTTTCTCCTCCTCTCGGGCCGGCCCCTGAACGAACCAATAGCCTGGCGCGGCCCCATCGTCATGAATACCCAGGAGGAACTGCGGCAGGCCTTCGAGGAATATCAGAACGGCACTTTTATCCGCTAGGACGCGGTCCGCTGGACGCATGGCGGTGGCACCCGGACTTGCCCAGCGGCCATGCCGTCATTGGAGAAAACCGATATTCATGTCGATTTTGAACAGCACCGCCAGTTTCGGGACCCAGTCTGCTTCCTCGGGGAAGGTCACCCACGGCGACACCTCGGTTTGCCGCCGGCGCATAATCACCTGACCCCGTTCCCCGTTCCAGGTGAAAAATGAAGAAATAGTCAGGAACGCGTTTTGTTTCGGTTTTGGTTGTGTTATATTGTCAATTTTCCATCCGTAATGCAACCAATTGAGACCCCTGCGATGCGAATGCACAGCAATGAAGCCGAATCAAACCTGGCCCTGACCCGCACCGAACTAAGGACAGCGGCTCTTGCCGCCGCGCAGGCCGTCCCGCGGCCCGAGGTCGCGAGCTTCAGCCTGATGTTGCTGGCCATGATCGGTTTGCCCATTGTCCTGCTCTGGGCCGGCGTCCTGCCCTTTGCCTGGCGCTTCCACGTGCTTGCCGCCGTGCTGGCCG
>JBGSPP010000214.1:0-3667 GCA_041738515.1 Desulfobulbus sp. | reverse complement strand
AGGCCAGCAGGGTTCCGGCCGCCACCAAACCGGCCAGCCGATTCGCCGCACTGCTGCGCCGCCCCCAGGTCAGGCTGTCGCTGGCAGGCGCGGGCCTGCTCTTTTTCCTTGTCTTTCCGGGCCTCTTCTCCGCCTACCAGGTCAGCATCCTGACCACGGCCCTGCTCTGGGTGGTGCTTGGCCTGGGGCTGAATATCGTAGTCGGCGTTGCCGGCCTGCTCGATCTCGGTTACGTCGCCTTCTACGCCGTCGGCGCCTACACCTATGCCCTGCTCCATCTCCATTTCGGCATAGGCTTCTGGATCGCCCTGCCCATCGGCGGCCTGCTCGGGGCCATGTTCGGCATCATGCTCGGCTTTCCGGTTCTGCGGTTGCGCGGCGACTACCTGGCCATCGTCACCCTGGGATTCGGCCAGATCGTCCGCCTGGTGCTGGAAAACTGGGGCGAGTTTTCCAAGGGCCCGAGCGGCATCTCCAACATCCCGGCACCATCCCTGTTCGGTCTCGACATGAGCCTGGAACAGAACATGATCTACCTCTACTACCTGATGGTGCTGATGGTGATCTGCACCATCTTCGTGGTCAACCGGCTGCAGAACTCACGCATCGGCCGCGCCCTGTTCGCCCTGCGCGAGGATGAGATCGCCTGCCAGGCCATGGGCATCGACCGGACCCGCATCAAGCTGACCGCCTTTGCCCTGGGCGCCACCTGGGCCGGCATGGCCGGGGTCTTTTTCGCCGCCAAGAACACCTTCGTCAACCCGGCCAGTTTCACCTTTCTTGAATCGGCCATCATCCTCTGCATCGTTGTGCTCGGCGGCATGGGCTCGATCATCGGCGTTATCATCGCCGCCCTGATCCTGATCCTGCTGCCCGAATACCTGCGCGCCTTTTCCGACTACCGCATGCTCGCCTTCGGCGCCGTGCTGGTGGCCATGATGATCTTCCGGCCCCAGGGCATCATGGCCGACCTCCGCCGTTCCTACACCACCACCAACAGCAAGCCATGACCGCTTCCACCCCACCGATGGACCCCATCCTCGTCGTCACCGGCCTGACCATGGATTTCGGCGGCATCCGTGCCCTTGACCACATGGATCTGCGCATCCGCCAGGGTGAAATCGTGGCCCTGATCGGCCCCAACGGCGCCGGCAAGACCACCTTCTTCAACTGCCTGACCGGCATCTACACACCCACCGCCGGCGACCTGCTGCTGACCCCGCCGGGGCAGCCGACCAGGAGGCTAAACGGGCTCAAGCCCAACAAGGTCACCGAGCAGGGCCTGGCCCGCACCTTTCAGAACATCCGCCTGTTCCCCAACATGACCGTTCTGGAGAACGTGATGATAGGCCGCCACTGCCGCACCCGGGCCAAGATCCTGGGCGCGGTCTTCCTCAATCGAGCCACCCGCCGCGAGGAGAAGGCCATTGTCGACATGAGCTACAGCCTCCTGGAGCGGGTCGGGCTCGCTGCTCTTGCCGACGAATACGCCAAGAACCTGCCCTACGGCGCCCAGCGACGGCTGGAGATCGCCCGGGCCCTGGCCACCGAGCCGATGCTCCTGCTGCTCGACGAACCGGCCGCGGGCATGAACCCGCAGGAGACTGCCGATCTGGTCGAGCTGGTCAATTCCATCCGCGCCGACGGCCTGTCGATCCTCTTGATCGAACACGACATGAAGCTGGTCATGAACCTCTCCGACTCCATCTTTGTGATGGATTACGGCCGCAAAATCGCCGAGGGCACGCCGACCGAGGTGCGCAACAACCAGGCGGTGATCAACGCCTACCTGGGCGAGGAGACCGTCGATGCTTGAACTGCGTGCCATCGAGACCTTTTACGGCAGCATCCAGGCCCTGCACCAGGTCCGCCTGCGGGTGGACGCGGGCGAGATCGTCACACTGATCGGGGCCAATGGCGCCGGCAAATCCACCACCCTGATGTCGATCAGCGGCATCACGCCGCCGCGCCGGGGCGAGATCCTGTTCCAGAACGAGCCGATCCACTCCATGGCCCCGGACCGGATCGTCCGCCTGGGCATCTCCCAGGTGCCCGAAGGCCGGCACATCTTCCCCGAGCTGACCGTGGCCGAGAACCTGGACATGGGCGCCTTTCTCCGCAACGACGCCGAGGGCATCGCCCAGGACCGCGAGTATATCTACTCGCTTTTTCCCATTCTCCACCAGCGCCGCAGCCAGCAGGGCGGTTATCTCTCCGGCGGCGAACAGCAGATGCTGGCCATCTCCCGCGCCCTCATGGCCCGGCCCACCATGCTGCTGCTGGACGAGCCCTCCATGGGGCTGGCGCCGCTCATCGTCAAGCAGCTGTTTGAAATCATTGTGCAGATCAACCAGGAGCAGAAGACCGCCATCTTCCTGGTCGAACAGAACGCCAACCTGGCCCTGCGCATCGCCCACCGCGGCTATGTGCTTGAAAACGGCCGCATCACCATGCAGGGCCGGGGCGAGGAACTGCTCACCAACAAGGCCATTCAAAAAGCCTACCTCGGCATCTGAGGCCGGGCTGCAACCTTTCAGAAAGACGCCGCGACACGGCAGAAGGAAGACGCGAAAATGAACAAGGATGTACGGGTGGGCGTGATCGGGGTCGGCTATCTCGGCCGGTTCCACGCCCAGAAATATGCGGCCATGAAAGGGGTCGAACTGATCGGTGTGGCCGATGCCGATCCGGAACGGGCGGCGCAGGTTGCCGGCGAATGCGGCACCAGATTCATGACTGAGTATCGCGAACTGCTGCCGCTGGTGGATGCGGTCTCCATCGCCGTCCCCACCATCCATCACCACGAAGTGGCCCGCGAGTGCCTGCGGCAGGGCATCGACGTGATGCTGGAAAAGCCGATCACCACCACGCTGGCCGAGGCCGACGAGCTGATCGAACTGGCCGACCAGCACGGCCGCATCCTTCAGGTGGGTCATCTGGAGCGGTTCAACCCGGCGGTGCTGGCCATGCGGCCCCTGCTCACCCACCCCCTGTTCATAGAGGCGCACCGGCTGGCGGTGTTCAAGGACCGGGGTACGGACGTGGACGTGGTGCTGGACCTGATGATCCACGATATCGACATCATCCTTTCCATCGTCAATGCCGAGATCGACCAGATCCTCACCGCTGGCACGCCGGTGATCACCCCCCTGACTGACATCGCCAACGCCCGCATCATCTTCACCAACGGCTGCACCGCCAATGTCACCGTCAGCCGCGTGTCCATGGAGAACATGCGGCGGATGCGCATTTTCCAGCCCGGCCGCTACCTGTCGGTGGATTTCGGCAAGAAGGAGGTGATGGCCATCCGCCTGAACCGGCCTGCCGAGGGCGGCGCGCCCACACCGGAGATCAGCAAGTCCGGGTTCAGCGACCAGGACCAGCTGGAAATGGAACTGCTCGACTTTATTGATCATGTCCGCAACCGCACCCAACCCGCGGTATCGGGCCGGGCGGGCCGCCGAGCCCTGGATGTGGCCCTGCGGGTGGTCAGCCAGATCAACGAGAACCGGCAGCGGGTCGAGCTGCTGCTGGCAGCAAGCGGCTGCAGCGACCCGCTGGCAACACCGCCCGGCGATGCCGCCTGAACGCCTGTCCATCACAGGCCTGATGCCCTGGCCCGCATGAACGGAGGCGAGGTCATGCTGGTGGCCGGCGAGGCCTCGGG
>JBGSPP010000210.1:0-6167 GCA_041738515.1 Desulfobulbus sp. | reverse complement strand
GTGCCGACCGCGCCCGTACCGCAGGCCGCCCCGGAGCCGCCGCCCCGGGAGGTGATCACCGAGCTCTACGATCTCTCCAAGGTCACCGTGGCCAGCGAGAAACTGGAAAAGTTCGCCTCGGTGGAACTGGTTCCGGACAAGACCATGCGCATCAGCCTGACCGGCGACCTCCTCTTCCCCTCGGGCCAGGCCGAGCTGACCCCGGCCGCCCGCGACTCGCTGAAGAAACTCGCCGGTATTGTCAAACAGACCCCCTACATGGTCAACGTCATCGGCCACACCGACGACCGCCCGGTGCGCACCGCCCGCTTTCCCTCCAACTGGGAACTGTCGCTCGCCCGGGCCAGCCAGGTGGCCCGCTTCCTGATCGAGGAGACCGGGCTGCCGGCCAGCCAGTTCGCCGTCTCGGGCTTCGCCTCCTTCCGGCCGCTCGCCCCCAACGACAGTGATGAACACCGCAAGACCAACCGGCGGGTGGAGATCATCCTCTCCAAGGAGCCGCCCCAGGCCATAAAGGTCTCCCCCGAAACCATCCAAGCACCAGGCGTCCCCCGATGAAACGGAAAAACATCCTTGGCCTTTTGCTCTGCGGCGCGGTGTTCCTCGCCGGCTTTCTTCTCAAGGGCCACATCAGCCTCTACTTCAACATCGCCAGCCTGATGATCGTCGCCGGCGGCAGCGCCACCGCAGCCCTGCTCAGCTTCCAGTACGAACGGCTGCGGATCGTGTATTGGGTGGTCAAGTCCTCCTACTCCGGTCGCCTGAAATCCGAGGCGGAGATCGTCGACATCCTCATCAACCTGGCCATCAAGTCGCGCATGGAGGGCATCCTGTCGCTGCAGCAGTACGAGCACGAGACCTCGATCCACTTCCTCCGCCGGGGTCTGGGCTGCCTGGTGGACAACTACGATCCACAGCAGATCCGCGACATCCTCAACACCGAGATGTATTTCTTCAAGCTGCGGCGCGAGGACAGCGAGCGGGTGCTGCGCACTATCGCCGACTTTTGCCCGGCCTTCGGCATCGTCGGTTCGGTGGCTGGCCTGATCCCCATGCTGGGCGGCATCGGCGAGACCGGGATCATCCTCAAGACCGTGCCCCTGGCCCTGACCTCGATCCTCTACGGCCTGATCCTGGCCAACTTCTTCTTCGTGCCCTTTGCCTCCAACCTGCGCGAACGCACCAACCACGAACTGCTGCTGCAGAAGATCATCATGGAGGGGATCATCGCCATCGAGTCCGAACTGAACCCCACCGTGCTCAAAACCAAACTGCTCTCCTTCCTCACCCCCTCCGACCGCAAGGCCGATCTGGTGCCGCTGGTCAAAATCCAGGAACGCTTCCGCATCCGCGAGGACGACCGCTCCGGGCCGTCGATCGTCTAGCCGCGCCGGCCCCACGGCCAGGCGCGGAAATTCCAGGGTGCAAAATGAGGTCGGCAGTGTATTATACGGCCTGCCCATGCCGCCCCGTCGGCGCGGCCCCCAACATTCCAAAAATCTGTTATCATTGTTTTTTTACGAGGTGAACCATGCGATCACTGCTTCTTTGCCTGCTAACCGGCCTCCTTCTCTGCGGCTGCGGCCCCACCACCGCCGTTCGTCTGGTGCGGGACACAGGGGCGCAGCAGATGGCCGCCCGAGAGGTGTTGACCCTGGTCGAGGGCAACACCCTCTTCCTCCATTCGTTCAATGAGGATGCCTACCTCTTTTTTGACCGCTCGGGCCGGCTGTTTGGCGAGAACACGGTCACCGGCAAGGACAGCGGCCGCTGGGACGTCAGCGAGGGCGGCGAGCTCTGCATGCGCATGGACAAGTGGTGGTACGGCGACCTCCGCTGCTTTTCGGTCTACATCCGCCCGGAGACGAACCGATTGCACCTGGCCGGCAGCGGCGGGGTGCTTCAGTTCTCGGCCGAGCGCCAGGATGGCGACGCCCAAAAGCTCTACGCCAAGGCGGGCAAGCGGAGCATGGACCAGCGAAAGTCGATTCGGACCCAGGAGGCCAAGGCCGAGGGCAAGCCCGGCGCTGAGACCGCGGCCGCCAAACCGGCCCCGGCGGCGGAACCAAAACCGCTCAAGCCCAGATCGCCGGCCGTGATCGAGGACCGGCCCATGGGTGCGCAGGACAGCAAGGATACCGGCGTCACCGTGGCCTACATGGCCAAGGACTGCCCGGGCTGCAACCTTGCGGGCGCGGACCTGGGCAAGGCCGAGCTGATCGGGGCCAAGCTTTCCGGTGCCGATCTGCACGCTGCCAACCTGAGCATGGCCAACCTGCGCAAGGCAGACTTGAGCAAGGCCAACTTGCGCGAGGCGATCCTGGCCTACGCCAACCTGCCCGGCGCCGACCTGCGCGGCGCTGACCTGCGCGGCGCCAAGCTGAAAGGCGCCAACCTGATCAAGGCCGACCTCACTGGCGCCAAACTCGACGGCGCCGATCTCTCGGAAGCGCTGAAGGACGGGGCCAAGGGGCTCTGAGGTCAATAGAACACACGGTGTCCAGGAGGGTGGAACCATATTGATCGTTCCCAGGCTCCTGCGCGGGAACGATCAATAGCTGGTTGCCGCGTAGAATGCCAGGCTGGGCGGCACTGACCTCCTTTGTGAGCGTGTATGACTCGAATCCGCGAAGCAACACGTCTGGATCTTGAAAGTATTCGTGAGGTTCATTCCCGTGCCTTCGCAGAGGGCGAGAGGCAGATTGTTTCAACGCTTGCGGTTAATCTGCTGAGCAATGAAACAAGTCCCGAAACAATCGCCCTGATTGCCGAAAGAAATGGCACCGTGGTGGGCCACATAGCATTTAGTCCTGTAACTATTGATGGCAATGAGGCATGGACGGGCTACATCTTGGCGCCACTTGGCGTAACGCCTGAATATCAAGGGATCAAAATTGGGTCGAAACTCATAGAAAGCGGCATAGCGCGGATATCTGACATAGGGGTTACCGTACTATTCGTTTATGGCGATCCGAACTATTACGGCAAGTTTGGATTTAAAGCTGAGGCCGCTTCCAGATATTTACCGCCTTATGTGTTGCAGTATCCTTTCGGGTGGCAGGCGATTATCCTCAACGAGGTGGGCTCGTTACAATCAACTGCAAACATATCGTGCGTAACTTCGTTGTGTGATTCAAAGTTATGGTAACCACGCTGCTGCTAATTTCCAATGTTCCCATGCCGGAGCGTGGGAACGCCTCGGGACGCTCCTGCATCCAAGGGTAACGGAACATAGCGTATGGCCAGAATTTGCAACGTCAGCCAGAATCCCGACAAGCCTCATTGTTGATCCGCCCGAACAAAAACGCTCTGCAACCGCATGGGATAATATCAGATAACGAAACCGGACGCCGGAGCGTCCATGGCTGGGTTCCCATGCTGGAGCGTGAGAACGATCAAAATCAACCTAAATTCATACAGCACCATCACCAATGGCACGAGACCGTCAAGATACCGCTTCGTAGCACTTAGCAACTTGAATCCCACAAAAAAAACGGCCCGCCCCAACCACCAAGCCATCTGACTGGAACCGAGAGCAAGACCCATGTCCGCATCCTTTGTCCATCTGCACGTCCATACCCAGTATTCCATGCTCGACGGGGCTATCCGTGTCAGCGACCTAATCCAGCGCGCCAAGGAGTTCAAGATGGAGGCGGTGGCCATCACCGACCACGGCGCCATGTACGGCGCGCTCGAGTTCTACGAGAAGGCGAAAAAGGCCGGGGTCAAGCCTCTGGTCGGCTGCGAATTCTACGTGGCCGAGAACGGCATGCTCCTGCACGAGCGCGGTGCCGGCCACAACTTCCATCTGGTTGCCCTGGCCATGAATGCCGTCGGCTACGCCAACCTGATGCGACTGACCTCGCTGGCCCAGACCAAGGGGTTCTACTACCGGCCGCGCATCGACCTGCCCACCCTCTACCAGCACCAGGAGGGGCTGATCGTCCTCACCGCCTGCCTGCACGGCGAAATCGCCTGGCGGCTGACCCACAACGACCCGGGCGGGGCCAGGCGGCGGGCAATCGAGCTGAAAAAGGTCTTTGGCGACCGCTTCTACCTCGAACTCCAGGAAAACGGCATACCCGAGCAGACCATCGCCAACCAGGGGATGATGGCGCTCGCCGAGGAACTGGACATCAAGCTGGTGGCCACCAACGACTGCCACTACCTGCACCAGGAGGAGAGCTTCGCCCACGAGGTGCTGCTCTGCATCCAGACCGGCCGCACCATCAACGACCCGGCCCGCTTCCGCTTCCCCACCGACAAGCTCTACTTCAAATCCCCCGAGGAGATGGCGGCCCAGTTCCATTACTGCCCGCAGGCGGTGAGCAACACCCTGGAGGTGGCCAGCCGCTGCAACCTGGAGCTGCACTTCGGAGAGGCCCATTTTCCCATCTTTCCGGTGGACGAAGGCGAGAGCCTGGACAGCCTCTTTGCCCGCTCCTGCTGGGACGGGCTGAAAACGCGGCTGGATGAGATGGACGAACTCACTCCGGTGACGACCGAGACCCGTACCGCCTACAGGGAGCGGCTGACCCTGGAGATCGACGTCATCCAGAAGATGGGATTTTCCGGTTACTTCCTGATCGTGGCCGACTTCATAACCTGGGCGAAAAAACAGAAGATCCCGGTGGGGCCGGGGCGCGGCTCGGGCGCGGGCAGCCTGGCCGCCTTCTGCCTGTCGATCACCGACATCGACCCCATCCCCTACGGCCTCCTGTTCGAGCGCTTCCTCAATCCCGAGCGGGTGAGCATGCCCGACTTTGACGTCGACTTCTGCAAGGAACGGCGCGACGAGGTGATCGACTACGTCCGACAGCGCTACGGCGGTGACGACCATGTGGCCCAGATCGTGGCCTATGGTTCGATGAAGGCCCGGGCCGTGCTCCGCGACGTCGGTCGGGTGCTGGACATCCCCCTGCCCGAAGTCGACCGTATCGCCAAGCTGGTGCCGGAGGAACTGAAAATCACCCTGAAGAAGGCTATCGAGCAGGAACCCCGGCTGCGCGAGGCGATGAAGGACGACGACATCCGCCAGCTGCTGACCATCTCCCAGACCCTGGAGGGGCTGGCGCGGCACAAGTCCACCCACGCCGCCGGCGTGGTGGTGTCGCCGGGGCCCATGGTCGAATATCTGCCGGTCTGCATCGGCCCGAACAAGGAAATCCTGACCCAGTACGACATGAAGTACACCGAGAAGACCGGGCTGATCAAGTTCGACTTCCTCGGCCTCAAGACGCTCACCGTGATCGACCGGGCGCTCAAACTGATCGAGTTTGACCTGGGTCAGACCGTGGACCTGCGCAAGATCCCCATGGACGACCCCATGACCTACGCCCTGCTCTGCCGCGGCCACAGCCTGGGCGTGTTCCAGCTGGAGAGCGACGGCATGCGCGACCTGCTCATCCGCATGAAGCCAGAGCAGTTCTCCGACCTGATCGCCCTGGTGGCGCTCTACCGGCCGGGCCCGCTCGATTCGGGCATGGTCGACACCTTCGTTGACACCAAGCACGGCCACCGGCCGCCCGATTACCCGCTGCCGCAGATCAAGGAGGTGCTGCAGGAGACCTACGGGGTCATCGTCTACCAGGAGCAGGTAATGAAGATCTCCAACATCCTGGCCGGGTACAGCCTGGGCGACGCAGACATCCTGCGCCGGGCCATGGGCAAGAAGATCCCCGAGGAGATGGAGAAGCAGCGCGGCAAGTTCATGGCCGGGGCCAAGGCCAAGAACGTGCCCGAGGACAAGGCCAAGTACATCTTCGACCTGATGGCCAAGTTCGCCGGCTACGGCTTCAACAAGTCGCACTCGGCGGCCTACGCCCTCATCGCCTACCAGACCGCCTACCTCAAGGCCCACTACCCGGCCCAGTTCCTGGCAGCCCTGCTCTCCTGCGACGTGGAGAACACCGACAAGGTGGTCAAGTACATCAACGAGTGCCGCCAGGAAAAAATCGAGGTGCTGCCGCCGGACATCAACGAATCCTACAGCGATTTCACCGTCATCAACGACCGCATCCGTTTTGGCCTGGCCGCGGTCAAGAACGTGGGCGGCGCGGCCCTGGAGTCGATCCTGGCCGAGCGCAAGGCGGCCGGGGCCTTCCGCTCGCTGACCGATTTCTGCGGCCGCATCGACTCGTCCAAGGTCAACCGCAAGGTGATCGAAA
>JBGSPP010000207.1:0-2327 GCA_041738515.1 Desulfobulbus sp. | reverse complement strand
ACCGTGGCCTCGACCGCGCCCCGGTCCACGCTCTGCACCGCGACCGCGATCGGCTGCTCCCTGGCCAGAAAACGGTAGCCGGCATAAAGAACGAGTGCGATCAGCGGAATGAGAAGGAGGTAGGCTTTTTTCACTGTGGGTTCTAAAAGTTGAAGAACAAGCGGCAGCCTTGACCAGGCTCAACCCAGCTGACGCAGATCGTTCAGGGTCTTTTCCGGTTCAGGCCGGCTGGTGTAATCCGGATCGATGTCTGCTACGGCAATCGTGCCGTCCCGGCGCACCACATAGCGGGCCGGGATCGACAGGGTCCAGGAAGGCACACCGTTGAACCGGGGAAGGTCGATGCCGAACCGCAGATAGATTGCCTGCAGATACTCGGGCAGGGTGAAGCGCAGCCCCAGCCGGGCGCCGTAGGCGTTGCCTTCGTCGCGCAGGATGTCAAATTCCAGGTGATGCTTTTCGTGCATAGTACGCAGATATTCCGGCCGCTGGGGACAGAGAGCGGCCATCCGGGCGCCGGTCTCGCGGATTGCCGACTGCACCGATTGCAGAGCGTCCAGCTCCGCGTTGCAGTAGGGTCACCAGGAACCCCTATACAGGGTCAGCACCAGAGGACCGGCGGCAAGCAATTGCCGCGAATCCACAATCTGGCCATCCTGGTTGGGCAGGACAAAGGGCGGCATCTGGTCGCCCGACTTGAGCGCTCCGGCCATGATCCCGGACTGGCGTAACTCGGCCGTGGCTTGAGCCATCTGCCGAAGGTCGTCTGCCTTGAGTCGCTGTTTGGCCCCTTCCCGAATGGACTGCAATTTCTCCGCAAGCGACATGTTGTATCTCCAGGTTGAGTGAACAAGCGATGTGGAATCACTGACGAACGACCGTGCTCTCCTAGCTTGCTTTTTCGCGCGCCAATTGGTTTTTCCGACAGATATCCCCCCTTTCAGTCCAGGCTGACCCCGTGGCAGCGGTAGGCGTCGAGCAGGGTGCGCATCATGGCCCGCAGCCCGTAGCGCTCGGCGATGATCCGGTGCTGCCGCGCCATCCGGTCGGGCTCGCGGATCGGCAGACCGGCCAGCTCGATCAGGGCCTGACAGGCGGCCGGAATATCGCCATACGCAAACAGCCGGTGCGCCTCGATATGGCGGAGCGGCTCCATGGACGAGGCGATCCGGCAGGCCAGCACCGGCAGGCCGTTGAGCAGGCTCTGAATCAGTGACTGGGAGGTGCCCTCGGTCTCGTGGGAGGGAAAGTAGCAGAGGTCAAAGGCGCTGAGAAAGCGCTCCGGCTGCTCCTGATGACCGGTGAAGATCACCCGGTCGCCGACAGCGAGCTTCCGGCACAACTCGTGCAAGCTGTCCCACTCGCCCCCGCCGCCCACCAGCATGAAACGATAGCCCGCGGGCATGGCTGCCGCAGTCTTGAGGATGAAATCCTGGCCCTTGTAGTTGCGCAGGAAACCGACGTTGCCCACCAGGATCTCCTGCTCGGCAATACCGTACTCCTGGCGGATCTGGCGGCGGTGCTCGGGCGAGTAGCAAAAGCGCTCCTCGTCGATGCCGGTGGCCAGGGTGACCAGCTTATCTTTGGCCACGCCCTGGCCGGCCATCTGCTCGGCAATGGCTGCGCTGCAGGTGAAGATAAGGTGGGGGAAGGCGTTGTAGCTGAAGGCCGAGGAGACCTGCGCCTGGACATGGCGGGTGCGGATGATCAGCCTGGTGCCGATGAGCCGGCCGATGGCCCCGGCCATCCACGAATCCTCGGAGCTGTGGGTATTGATCACCGTGGGCCGCAGTTGCCGGATGAGGGTCAGCAGCCTGTACCAGGAGGCGGGATTCAGCTTGGCAAAGGCATCGATCGGATATACCGGGATGTCTTCTGCGGCGGCGCGTTTGGCCAGTTCCGCGCCTGCGGGCACGATCAGGCCGACGCGGAAGCCGACTGCGCGCATCTCCCGCAACTCGGTGAGGGTGCGGATCTCCTGCCCGCCCCAGGAACGGCTCCAGTCGGTATGGATCACCAGGGGCGGCGGGGTTGGCAAGGGATGTGACACGGTGATTCCTTTGCGGGCGGGCGGGTACCGCGCCTGAGCCGGGCCTGGTGCGGGCCGGGTCTGAATGGGCGGGAGGCAGCCGCGGGTTGTCAGGGAAAATCGGTGAACACGCCGGTCGCACCCCAGGCAAACAGCTGTGCCTGCCGGGCCGGATCGTTGACCGTAAACACATTGACATGGAAGCCGGCGGCGTGCAAGGCTTGAATCAGGTGCTCATCGGTGACCGTATCGGCCGGGTGGCAGGCGCAGACGCCTAGCCGACCGAGGATAGCCATCA
>JBGSPP010000203.1:0-4567 GCA_041738515.1 Desulfobulbus sp. | reverse complement strand
CTGTGGCCTTGTCGTGACCACCGGGCCCATGACCCACGGCCGCCGCCGGCCACAGCATCAACTGGGCCAGCAGCAGCCAGCACACCGGCTGCATCCGTTTCATTTTCCCGGGCCGTTGGCCAGATTGATGGTGACGGTTTTGGCGAACTGGTGCTTCAGCTTGGTGGAATCCCGATCCGGGCCGTAGGCCAGCATCACCTTGGTGTCAGCCTTGGGATCAATTACGCCGTCGTTCGGGTCGCCGCTCTTCAGAGGCAGGGAAAATTCCAGGGTGGTGGTGTTGCCGCTTTCGCTGCCGCCAATCACGGTGACATGGTCAGCGCCGTCACGCTTGCTGTCCGGGGAATGCTGGGTGGGTTGGGTGCCAAAGTCGTCGGAGATCTCCACCTTGCCGTCCTTGACAAAGCCGATGACGATATTGGCATCCTTCATCATGTCGGTGGGATTGAAGCCGACAGCCACCCAGCCGGTGGTGGGGGCGGACAGCTTGACCACCAGATTCTCTCCGGTCACACTCCAGGCAAAGGTCATCTGATCGACTGTAAGCGAATGCTGGTAGTCGGCGGCCCGGAGTTCACCGGAAAGCAGCAGGGACAGAGAGGCAGCGCAGAGCAAGGCAGAGGTGGATTTGATCAGTGACATGGGATTCCCCTTGAAGGATGAAAGGTTGTGGACAGGCTCCGACCCGTTCGGAGGCATGTTTCCAGTTCGCCAGGGGAACGCGTCCGGCACAGGTGCAAAACCGGAAAAGCATCACCCCGCAAAACGCTAGATGGACAAGCCGCGCTCAACCGCCATACACCAGCTCACCGCCGGAGAAACCGAGGCCGACGGCACAGGCCAGGCACAGGCCGTAGACGATGAACAGTTTTTTTGTTTCCGCGCCCTGGGTGTTGAGTCTGATGGAGTAGGCAAGCAGACCGGTCAGCACGGCCGCCAGAACCATCTTGACAATGATCAGCGGCTGATACCGGCCTCCATAGAGGTGCTGCCAGTCAAGAATGCCGGCAATGATGGTGGGAACGATAAAAATGAGCGCCAGAATGGAACAGTGCAGGCAGGTTTTGTGAAAATCCGGCTTCTTTGCATACCAGACCAGAAAACCGAAGAAAAAACATCCCATGACCATGCCCATGGGGATATGGGTCAAGGCCGGGTGCAGTGGATGATGAAACCCTACCTTGGCCAGGAGTGCGTACAATGATTCGATCATGATCCACCTCTTCGCTGTTACAGGTTCAACATCATGGGCGCCTGGTGCTGGCGACGCCGGCTCTCACGCGTCTCGTCAATTGTTCCTGAAGAGCGCGGCCGGGATAACACTCCATGTACAAAGAAATAATACAATCTTGCGGTTGCAACAACAGCCCCAGGTCCAACGTCCGCCAGACCGGACAGATCACACTCCCAACGGGGGAAACTGCACCATGTGGTTGTTTTCCTTGGCTGAGAATATAAAGCCTCTCGCCACGTTTCGCCCGAATTTCCTTTCGTGGGAAAAACATTACCACTGAAACAGATTGTTGCGAGAGAGGCGGTTGCGGGCATTGGCACAGACCGCGCAGGGGGACATCTACTCCTTCTTCCCCGGATGCCTTGCGCCGAGGCGTCTGAATGGAGCGGAACCCGCCCCTCAGCGCATCGGCCGGATACGCACCTCGATACCGGGCGTGTCGTGCAGGAGTCTGGGCAGTTCGGTCGGATCGGTCTCGCCGTAGTGGTAGGGATAGAGTACCTTGGGCCTGAACGCCCGGGCCGCGTCGGCCACCATCGCCGGAGTCATCGTAAAGGGGATGTTCATCGGCAGAAAAGCCACGTCAATACCGCGCAAGGCCTTCACTTCCGGGGTGTTTTCCGAATCGCCGGCAATATAGACGTGTTTCTCGCCAAAGGTCAGCACATAGCCGTTGCCGACGCCCCTGGGGTGATAGGGCTCGCCGTTTTCCCGCTTGTGGGCGATGTTGTAGGCCGGCACCGCCCGTACCTCGATGCCCAGTTCTGTAAGGGTGTCGCCGTTTTTCATCACCAGCCCTTCCGGAATCCTGTCCGCGCAACTCATGGGGATGATTATGGAGGTGTCGTCAGTCTGGATGTCATCCAGCGCTTTGGGGTCGTAATGATCGACATGGTCGTGGGTGATCAGGATCAGATCGGCCTTGGGCAATCGGGAGTAATCGCCCTCCTTGCTGTACGGATCGACATGGATGATCTTGCCGCGAAAGTGCAGCATCAGCGAGGCGTGGCCAATGAAAGAGATCTCCAGATTCCCGGCCGAGGTCTTGATGACGTCCCGCGGAATCTCCCGGGCGGCGGCATCGACGGCGGCGGCAGACAGCAGGACCGTGAACAGGAATGCGAGGTTCTTCATGGCTAGGATCCTCCTTGGGGCGGCGTCGTGCTACTCTGGTGACGTTGCGCCGGGTTTGGCGGTTGAAGACGCGGGGCGGACAGGCTGCTGGAGTCCTTTGAAAGACAGGCGCGCCAGCAAATGCTCCCTGACACCATGTAGCACGGGTGGCGCTATTTTTCAACGGGCCGACAACCCGGGTGGGCGAACGCCGGGCAGGCAGGCAAAGAATTCGGTGATATCCCTTGCACGGGGAGGAAAAATAATCTAGTTTCTTCCCGTTTTTATGTTCCTTTCGCCGGCCGTGGACAATCGTTTGGTTTCATGCGGCCTGGTGGCGAAGGCGAAACGCCTGTTTCTTCTACCAAGCGAGGAGTGTGTATGAAACGATTGTTGACCTCGATGACCCTGGTCGGCCTGCTGCTTTCCGGTCAGGCAATGGCCGCCGATCCGGTCCGGATCGGCATGATCACCACCCTGTCCACCAAGGCCGGGTATCTCGGCGAGGACTCCAGGGACGGTTTCAAGCTGGCCATCGATCAGGAGGGCGGCAGCCTCGGCGGTGTGCCGGTCGAGCTGCTGGTCGAGGACGACGAGACCAAGCCGGCCAAGGGTCTGCAGATCGCCGAGCGGTTCATGAAGAAGGACGGCGTCCGCATCCTCACCGGCATCGTCTTCTCCAACGTCGCCGTGGCCGTGGTGCCCAAGGCGGTCAAGGAGGACGTCATCTACCTGAGCACCAACGCCGCGCCCTCCAACCTGGCCGGCAAGGACTGCCATCCCAACTACTTCAGCGTCTCCTACCAGAACGACAATCCCGATGAGGTGGTCGGCCAGTACGTCACCGACGCCGGCCACAAGACCGTCTACCTGCTGGCGCCGAACTACCCGGCCGGCAAGGACCACCTCACCGGCTTCAAGCGCTATTACAAGGGTACTGTGGCCAAGGAGGTCTACACCAAGCTCGACCAGGCCGACTATGCCGCCGAGATTGCCGACATCCGCGCCGCCAAGCCCGAGGCGGTCTACTTCTTCCTCCCTGGCGGCATGGGCATCAATTTCCTCAAGCAGTACGAGCAGTCCGGCCTGAACGCCACCATCCCGGTCTACGGCCCGGCCTTCTCCTTTGACGAGCGCATCCTCCAGGCGGTCGGTTCCGCCGCCCTCGGGGTTAAAAACGGCTCCCAGTGGGTGCATGACCTGGACAACCCGGCCAACAAGCAGTTCGTCGCCGCCTACCAGAAGGCCTACGGCCGCATGCCGACCCTCTACGCCAGCCAGGGCTACGACACCGCCCGCCTGCTGGCCAGCGCGCTGAAGGCGGTCGGCGGCAAGCTCGACAACCTCGATGCCTTCCGGGCCGCGCTCAGGAAGGCCGACTTCCAATCCACCCGCGGCAACTTCGCCTTCGGCAAGAACCAGCACCCGATCAACGACTGGTACATTCGCGAGGTGATCAAGACCGAGGACGGCAAGTTCACCAACCGCACCCTGAAGAAGGTGTTCACCAACCACGTTGACGCCTACGCCGCCGAATGCTCGATGTAATTCCCCGCTGCCCCGCCCCGGGTCGCCATCGGCCCGGGGCCTGGCCACGCTGAGCCGCATCCATGCTCGTTCTTGAACAGATCCTCAACGGCCTGCAGCTGGGCATCACCCTGTTTCTCATGTCCGCCGGGCTGACGCTGGTCTTCGGCATCATGCAGGTGATTAACCTGGCCCACGGCTCCTTCTACATGATCGGGGCCTACGTGGGGGCGACGGTGGCCGCGGCCTCGGGCTCCTTTCTCCTGGGCATAGTCGCGGCCATAGCCGCCGCCGGCCTGGCCGGGATGATCGTCGAGATCCTGCTGCTCCGCCGCCTGTACCGGCGCGAGCATCTGGCCCAGGTGCTGGCAACCTTTGGGCTCATCCTCTTCTGCAACGAGCTGACCCGCATGATCTGGGGCCGGCAGCCCCTGTTCATGGAGGCGCCGCCCTGGCTGGCCGGCAGCATCGAGCTGCTGCCGCAGCTGTTCTATCCCGCCTACCGCCTGGCGGTGATCGCGGTCGGGCTGCTGGTGGCGGTGCTGCTCTGGTTTCTCCTTGCCCGCACGCGGCTGGGCATGCGCATCCGGGCCGGAGCCTCCAACCGGGAGATGATCGCGGCCCTCGGGGTCAACATCAAACTGCTCTACACCCTCGTCTTCGGGCTCGGCACCCTGCTGGCCGGGCTGGCCG
>JBGSPP010000065.1:0-3566 GCA_041738515.1 Desulfobulbus sp. | reverse complement strand
ACTCGCCCCAACCCCGCCGCGCATCGGCCTGGCCGCTCCCACCGGCAAAGCTGCCCTTCGGCTTGAGGAGTCGATCCGGAGGACCAGGGCCGACTTGCCCGCCGAGCTGGCCGCAGCCATTCCGGAGCAGGCCCGGACCCTGCACCGGCTGCTCCGGTTCCAGCCCTCGCGGCGCCGATTTTTCCACGACCATGACCACCCGCTGCCGCTTGACCTGCTCATCATTGACGAGGCCTCGATGATCGACCTTTCCCTGATGGCGGCTGTGCTCGACGCCCTGCCAGCTAACTGCCGGTTGATCCTGCTCGGCGACCGCGACCAACTGGCCTCGGTGGAAGCGGGCAACCTCTTCGGGGATCTCTGCGGCAACGGCGAAGGCTGCTGGTCTGCGGCGCTGCGGGAGCGACTGCGCCGGCTGATAGGGGCCGCGATTGCGGAATCCGGCACCACCGACCCCATGGCCGACGCCATCGTCCGGCTCCGCGTAAGCCATCGCTTCCACCCGGACAGCGGCATGAGCGCCATCGCCGCGGCCGTAGCCGGCGGCAATGAGGATGAACTGGCCCGGGTCCTGGAAACGCCGTGCGCTGATCTTCACCTCCAGGAACCGTCGGAGCCAGGCGCGGCGGAGTGGCTGCGGCAGCGGATCGAGGCCTTCTACATCCCAGTGCTCACCGCCGCCTCGCCCCAGGAGGCCCTGCGGGCGCTGGAACGGGTCCGAATTCTGGCCGCCCTGCGCGAGGGGCCGGAGGGCGTGAATGGCCTCAACGAGATGGCCGAGACGATCCTCAGACGCAGGGGGCTGGTCGAACCGGGACAGCGTTGGTATCGGGGCATGCCGGTGATGGTGCTGCGCAACGACTATGACCTTGCGTTGTATAACGGTGACACTGGCGTGCTCTGGCCGGACGAGGGAGGGATGCTCCACGCCTGGTTTTCCACGGAGGGCGGGGTACGCGCCGTGGCCATGTCCCGGCTGCCGGCCTGGCAGGCCGCCTATGCAGTCACGGTGCATAAGGCCCAGGGTTCGGAATTCGAGGAGGTATTGCTGGTGCTGCCCAGGGAAGACCTGCCGATCGTCAGTCGCGAACTGCTCTACACCGGCGTCACCCGGGCACGAACGGGTATTTGCGTGTACGGAGGCCGGGAGATGCTCCTCCGGGGACTGCTCCGGCGGACAATCAGGTATTCGGGGCTGGGGGAGCTGCTCCGGCAGACGCCGGAGCCGGGTTGTCAGGCGTCTGCCTCGTCGTTGTCAACCATGCCTTCCAGCAGCAGTTGATCGACCCGGGCAGAGGTCTGGAAATCGCCGAGCGGGGGGGTGAGATCGGGGTAGAAGGCAAAGCTGCCCTCTTCCCAGTTCAGGGTGGCCATGAAGGCCTCCTTCATCTGCATGAACAGGGTGTCGTCCAGTTTGACCGGGTGCAGGTAGCCGCGTTCGAGCAGAACTTCGCCGATCCGCTTGGCCGGCCCGTTTGTGCCGTTAACCCGCAGGCACTCCTGCAGTTGCTGTTCGGTGATGACCTGGGACTCGACCAGAATCTCGCCGATCCGGCGCCGGCTGGTCTGCAGCACTCCGTGGGTAAGGATGCCTTCGCTGAAGTAAAAATGGCCGCTGTTGGCGGTCGAACGGATATCGAGCCTGCCGGTCAGGCCAGCCAGGCTGAAAAACTGAAAAATATTGACCAGGGAGACGGCAGCAATATCCCCCTGCATGGCTGCGGAGGCCGCGTCCATGCCGACCTCGGCCTGCTCCGGCCGAACCTGTGGCGGAACACGTCCAACAGCCGGGTGCTTGCTGAACAAATTCTGTAACAATGTCTTCATGGTGACCTGCTCGAGAAAAAGACTCAATTCCTTTGCGTCTCAATGCCTTTCAGGTATCATCTCACAATCAGAATCCCTGTCAAGGTTTTCTGTTGCATAGCCTGTGCCCTTGCAGGTATGGAGGGAAAGCGGCCGATAGGAAGCCTGGATGCTCGCTGGCCCTGCCGGAGCGGGGGCAACTGCTTCGGGAGAAAGCACTTTTCCCCGGCATCCGCGGCTGGCAAATGGCGTGTTTCCGACCGGCGCAGCGCCCACAAAATCCGATGCGACTCGTTCTCTTTTTTCCCCCGAGGTACACACAGTGCAGACCATCATCGAGGATCGATTCATCTACGTGGTCGGCGAGGAGCAGACCACAATCCTCCCGGAAAGCGAGGAAGTAATCGCTTTTACCACCCGGAACATGCACCGGATCGACACCGGTGAACTGGCCCTGGTGCTGGCAAACGTCTTTGGCAGGGGCCAGATGTTCCCAGGCCCGACCGAGGCCCTGACCCCGCTCATCCACGAATTTGTCCGCCGCTCGGAACCCTACGGGCAGATCGGGAGCGCCTTGCTGAAGGCCCGCTGCACCCTGGTCACCGCCTTCCGCAAGCTCGACGGCGACATCGCCGTCCAGGTGGCCGCAGTGATGCCGGTGCTGCCCGGCAGTCTGCACCCGGACCGGCCTGAACAGTTCCACACCCTGATGATCGAGTCCCTGCCGAGCTTCCAGGAGGCATTCACCACCGAGGCCTACGCCTCGGATTCCAAACTGGTGGCCATCATCAAGGAAACTACCCTGCACCATATAAACCGCACCCTGCACTGAAGACGCGCGGGCCGGACAGCGTTCCAGACTTTCCCCGAACCAGTCCGGTTCGCCCTCGCCCGCCAGTCTTTTTGCTCGCTTCCATCCCGGCCAGTGAGTATCATCAGCGGCTATCGGCAACCCTTTCCTCCACCCCAAGCATTGGCTCAACCCATGGACAACAAACAGAAATACAACGTCATCTTCGCCATCTTCGCCGTCTTCGGCATCCTCATTGTCCACGAACTCTGGGTCCAGCAGCAGACCATCGAACCAGTCCCCTACAGCCAGCTGGAAACGCTGCTGCAGCAGGGCAAGGTGGCGGAATTGACCCTGCGGGAAAACTACATCGTCGGCCAACTGAAGGAGGCAGACGAGCGCGGCAAGAAAATTGTCGTCGCCAACCGGGTCGACCCGAGGCTGGCCGAGCACCTGTCGCAGTACAACGTGCCCTACACCCAGGTCTACGAGAGCAAGTTTCTGGCCACGCTCCTCTCCTGGATCGTGCCGGCGCTGGTCTTCTTCGGCATCTGGTTTCTGATCATGAAGAAGATGGGTGACAAGCAGGGCCTGGGCGGGGGCTTCATGAACATCGGCAAGTCAAAGGCCAAGGTCTATGTCGAGCACCAGACCGGGGTCACCTTCGCGGACGTGGCCGGGGTGGATGAGAGCAAGGCGGAGTTGCAGGAGATTGTCGATTTCCTCAAGTCCCCGGACGACTACGGCAAGCTCGGCGCGCGTATGCCCAAGGGCATCCTCCTGATCGGCCCCCCCGGCACGGGCAAGACCATGTTGGCCCGGGCCGTGGCCGGCGAGGCTGGCGTGCCTTTCTTTTCCATCAGCGGCTCGGAATTCGTCGAGATGTTCGTCGGCGTGGGTGCGGCCCGGGTGCGCGACCTGTTCGAGCAGGCGCGGAAATCGGCGCCGGCGATCATTTTCATCGACGAGC
>JBGSPP010000079.1:0-3409 GCA_041738515.1 Desulfobulbus sp. | reverse complement strand
TCGAACACGCGCAGGTTGGGCGCCTGCGGCAGGACCTCGCCGGTCCAGGCGAGCATGCCGCCGTCCATGGTATAGACCTCGCCGGCTTCGCGGGGCTGGGTGGCGAAGAAAAGAGCCGCCGCCTGTGAGCGCTTGCCGGAGCGGCAGTAGAAGAATACATCCTGGTCCAGGGGCAGTTCCGCCATCCGCGCCGGCAATTCTGCCAACGGCAGCAGCAGCGAGCCGGGGATGTGCCCCTTGAGGTACTCGTCGGGCTGGCGCACATCAACCAGCACATAGTCCCGCTCGGCGTGCCCCGACAGGTACTGCCGCATCCCCTCCACATCGATGGTGCGAAAATCCCGCGCCATAACTGCCTCCTCGCCGCCTCGGGCCGTGTCTTTTACCGGTTTGTTCTTTCTATAGGAGAATCGGGATCGTTTTTCAAGCTGCCCCTTGTTCTCCCTGGGCAGTCGCGCGGCCGGCCATTGCCGTTTTTCCTGCCCGGCCCGGGAAAAATATGCTACATTGCCCACCCTGAAGAGTTCATTGCCGGCGGCAACCTGGCGATCAAACATCCGATCGGGTTGCCCACCGGTTCGCACCCCACCTTGGTCCCATGCTCCCTCGACTTGCTGCCGACGCGGTCCTGCTCCTGCATCTGGGCTTCATCCTCTACGCCGTGTTTGGGGCCATACTGGCCCTCAGATGGCGCTGGACAGTCTTTGCGCACCTGCCGGCCGCGGCTTGGGGCGTTCTTGTCGAGTTCGCCGATTGGGCCTGCCCGCTCTCCGAGTTGGAGGAGCATTTCCGGCTCCAGGCCATAGTCGCCGGGGTTGCGTCCAGCCGGATCGAGCGCCTGGTGATGCCGCTCATTTACCCGACCGGGCTGACGCGGGAAATGCAGCTCGCCCTTGGCCTGGCCCTGCTGCTGCTCAACTTGGCCCTCTACACCTGGCTGCTGCATCGCCATCGCCTGCGCCAGGAGCAGAAAAGCTTCTCCTGAGCCCTTGCGCCGGCCACAGGATCGATCCGCCCTGCTTCGCCCATCCCTGCCGCGCCCCGCGCCTTCCTGTTTGACAGATGCGTCCTCTGCCTCTATAGTAGCGCCCTGCGGCTTTCCGCATCCCAGGAAAAGAAAGCAAACTCAAGGCAATGGCCGGGATTTGGGCAAGCACCCCATACACCCGCCCGGTCTGCCCATCATCCCGAACACAGATGCTGCCCCTGAACCTGGCTCAGACTTGGCGGCAAGGAGTCTCACATGAACAACACAGTCCTGGTGACGGGCGGCTGCGGCTTCATTGGCGCCAACTTCATCCGCCTGGCGCTGGCAACGCGGCCCGACTGGCAGGTCATCAACCTCGATAAACTGACCTACGCCGGCAATCCGGAAAACCTCGCCGAGGTTTCCGGCAATCCACGGTACAGCTTTGTCCACGGCGACATCTGCGACCGCTCCCTGGTCGATGACCTCTTTGCCCGCCGCGGTATCGACACGGTGGTCCATTTCGCCGCCGAGTCGCATGTGGACCGCTCCATCGAAGACCCGGACTCCTTCATCCGCACCAACATCAATGGCACCTTCACCCTGCTGGAAGCGGCGCGGCAAGCCTGGCTTGCGGGGGGCCCGACCGAGGGTCGGCGATTTCTCCACGTCAGCACCGACGAGGTTTTTGGCTCGCTGGGCGCAACCGGATATTTCAGCGAAGCCACACCCTACGACCCGCGCTCGCCCTATTCCGCCTCCAAGGCCGCCTCGGATCACCTCGCCCGGGCCTATTTCCACACCTACGGTCTGCCGGTGGTCATCACCAACTGCTCCAACAACTATGGCCCTTACCAGTTTCCCGAGAAGCTGATCCCGCTGATACTCAACAACGGCCTGCACGGCAAGCCGCTGCCGGTCTACGGCGACGGCGGCAACGTCCGCGACTGGCTCTACGTCGAGGATCACTGCGAAGCCATCGTCCGCGTGCTCGAGCAGGGGCGGGTGGGCGAGTCGTACAACATCGGCGGCCACAACGAGAAGAAGAATCTCGACATCGTCCACCTGCTCTGCGACATGCTCGACCGCAAGGTCGGGCCGCTGCCCCAGGGTCAACCCCGGCGCTCGCTGATCACCTTTGTCCGCGACCGGCTTGGCCACGACCGCCGCTACGCCATCGACGCCGGCAAGATCGAACGCCAACTGGGCTGGCGGCCGCGCCACACCTTCGAGCAGGGCATCGAGCAGACCGTGGACTGGTATCTGGCCAATGGCGCCTGGATGCAGGGGGTGATCGACGGGTCGTATCAACAGTATTACGAGCGGATGTACGTTGGCCGGGAGCAGGGCCAAGGGGGGGGGCGATGAAACTAATACCAACCGAGATCCCGGACGTGCTGATCATTGAGCCCCGGGTGTTTGGCGACGAGCGCGGGTTTTTCTTCGAGAGCTTCAACCAGCGGCGCTGGCGCGAGGGGACAGGACTGGACACGACCTTTGTCCAGGAGAACCACAGCCGCTCGACCAGAAACGTCCTGCGCGGCCTTCACTATCAGGTTCAACAGGCCCAGGGCAAACTGGTGCGAGTCATCGCCGGCGAGGTCTTCGACGTGGCCGTGGATCTGCGCCGGAAATCGCCCTCTTTTGGTCGCTGGGCCGGAGTCCATCTTTCGGCCGAGAACAAGCGCCAGTTTTGGGTGCCGGAGGGATTTGGCCACGGCTTCGTGGTCCTCTCCGAGGCGGCCGAGTTTCTCTACCTGACCACCGACTACTACGCGCCCGAGCATGAGCGGGCCATCATCTGGAACGACCCCGACCTGGCCATAGCCTGGCCGAACGAGGCCGCGCCCCTGCTCTCGAAAAAGGACGCTGAGGCTCCCCGGTTCAAGGACGCCGAGGTCTACGCCTGAGTCCGTTCGTTCCTACCACTCGACCCGGAGGATGTTGTCCAGGGGCCGGACCCGGGCCAGGCGGATGCGCACCGTGTCGCCGGCATCGACCGGGAAGGCCGGGTTGGGTGGCAGATCGACGTCGAACAGACAGTCGCTGAGCATCAGGTTGACCCGCTTGGGTCCGAGTCCGAGCACCATGGCCGCGACCATCTGCCCCTCCCGGGGCTGCAGGTACCGCAGGATCCAGTAGCGGTGGCGCTGCTGCTTGATGGCGTTGGCGCGGGCCAGTTTCTGCTGGAGGATGCCGGCAAAGGTCTTGCACTCGTCGCCGGTAAACAGGATGCCCTTGCCGCGGATCATGTGGCTCAACTGGTGCTGCATCGCCAAGTCAAGGAAGCGGCGGATGGGCGAGGTGATGGTGGTGTAGCTGTTGAGACCCAGCCCGCTGTGAGTCTTGGGGTGCGAGGTCAGTTCGCCGCGGGCGAGGAAGCGGCGCTGGCGGGCGATGTCCGGGATGGCGTTCTGCACCCCGGAGATGAGCCGTTTGCGC
>JBGSPP010000076.1:0-5199 GCA_041738515.1 Desulfobulbus sp. | reverse complement strand
CGACGCCGACCAGGCTGTGGCCAAGGCCTACCGGGCGGCGTGCACCCCTGATTTTTTCCTCTTTGATCGCGACCGCCGCCTGGTGTATCGTGGCCAGTTCGACGACGCCCGGCCGGGCAAGGATGCGCCGGTCACTGGCCGCGACCTCCGCCTGGCCCTGGATGCGCTCCTGGCCGGACGCCCGATCGGAGAGGAGCAGCGGCCGAGCATGGGCTGCAATATCAAATGGAAACCAGGCCAGGCGCCGGACTATTTCGCGGGTTAGTGATCAGAATTCGCTTGCAAGCGAATGATCACGGTCATCCGAAGAGGCGCCCCCGGCCCCTCGCTGCTGCGGAGTGCACGCCGGTTGCGGTCAATGCCCCGTGGCTGCCGACGGTGCAGCGGACAGCCTGAATACATTGATACCCTGCCGGAACATTCCGGCATTTTGTTCATTCTTCCGGAGCTCTTTCCATGGATCTGCTCTTGCTGTTGCTGCTTGTGGTGCTGAACGGCATCTTTGCCATGTCGGAAATCGCCGTGATCTCGTCACGGGACGCCCGTTTGCAAAAACTTGCCAATGAAGGCAGACGCGGCGCCGCTTCGGCGCTGGCCCTGAAAAACAACCCCACCGGCTTCCTGTCCACTGTTCAGGTCGGCATCACCATGGTGGGGATCATGAGCGGCGCTATTGGCGAAAATGCCCTGGCCGAACCCCTGAGGGCCTGGCTGTCCACATGGCCACTCGTCCAGTCGTATGCCCAGCCCATTGCCCTGGCCCTGGTGGTCATGCTGCTGACCTATTTTTCCGTGGTGGTTGGTGAATTGGTTCCCAAGCACCTGGGGCTGCTGGATCCAGAGAAGATTGCCTTGCTGGTCGGCAGGCCGATGAGGGCGCTGGCACGGGCAGCGCGCCCTCTGGTGTGGTTTTTTTCAGCCTCGTCGAGCCTGCTGCTGCGGTTGACCGGCGCTAAAGGCAGGAAACAGATGTCCGTGACCAACGAAGAAATCAAGCTGCTGATGGAAGAGGGGGCCGCGACCGGCATTTTTCATGAAAGCGAGCGGGCTCTGGTTGCCAACGTGCTCCACCTTGACGAGCATCCCGTCGTGGCGATCATGACCCATCGTCAGGATATCCAGGTGCTTGACCTGAACAGACCTGAACCCGAGATCCGCGAATACCTGGCTGTCAGCCCCTTTTCCCGGATCATCGCCTGCCGTGGCGGCTTGGAGCAGGTGGTGGGGCTGTTGCGCACCGCGGACATGTTGCGGGCCGCCCTGGCCTGCGAACCGCTGGACATTGATCGGCATCTTCGCAAGCCCTTGTATATTCCCGAATTTGTCACCATTACCCAGCTGTTGGAGAATCTCCGCAAGGAGCATCTGCAATGCGCCCTGGTCGTTGACGAGTATGGCGACATCCAGGGCTTTGTCACCCTGACCGATGTGATGACCGCCATTGTCGGCGATCTGCCCTCTTCGGCGCTGTCGGAGGACCAGGATTGCATGCGGCGCGAAGACGGCTCATGGCTCATTGATGGCGGCGTACCCGTTGACCGGGTCAGATCGCTGCTCGCAATCAGCCAGGATTTTCCCGGAGAAAAGAGCAACACCTTCCACACCCTGGGCGGACTGGTGATCCACATGCTGGGACGCATCCCCAAGGAAACCGATCACTTCGAAGCGCAGGGACATCGTTTCGAGGTGGTCGACATGGATAGAAACCGCATCGATAAAATCTTGGTTTCGCGCATTGCCGCCGAGTAGTGCGGGCATATGGCGCGGCCAGGACAGAACCTAATATCACAGGGATGGTGACCATGCGCATCGGGGTGCAATACTGCCTGTTTCTTTCGACGGTTTTACTGCTGTTCCTGGCCTGGCCGACGTTTGTCGACGCGGCCCAGGCCCCGCGTTACGATGTGGGTTACACTTGGAGTGGGGATATTCACCGGGTGCTTGAGGCGCAAAACAAACTGTTCGAAATGCTTGATCTTGCCCCCGACGCCCACGTACAGGTTGTGGGTCGCGGCCAGGAGTATGGGGTCGTCCGGATTCTGCAGGGGACTCATGCCCAGGCGACCAAGATTGTCGGACAGCAGGCGCAGCGGCTGCGGAAGGCGGGGTTCACGCCGGCCGCGGTCAAGAGCAACAGCTACCACCGTCTGTACCATGTCTGCTACACCCAAGGGGCGAACCTAAAAGCCCTGCACAGTAATCTGGCCCGCATTAAAACTGCCCTTGGTGCTAGAGTTGGCGCTGACGACCTGCGTGTCGAACAGATCGACGGACGCACCTTTGCCATCATTCACCACAGCTGGGCAAGCCGGGCCACGGCCCTCCGGCTGGCCGGGCAGCACGCGTCCCTGTTGAAGAGCAGAAAAATTCCGGCGACGATCATCGCCGCTGCCCGTCGCCCGACGGTCGATCCTGGGGAATCAGCCCCCTCCCAGGCATCACGGTCGGCCACTGGGCAGAAAAATTCCCGAATTGCCATTGGCGCAGTCGATATCAAACAAACGGCCACGCCGGGGATCGGTGCGGCCGGAAAGCAGACGCCGGTGCTGGGGGCGGGCAAGCAACTGTCGCCGGCCAAGGCGGCCTCCGGATCGGTTGGCTTGAACCAGAAGATGGACGGCTTTCTCCAGGAGCAAAAACGGAAGGGGCGGATACGACGGCAGGAACGGACAGCCTGGGTGGCGTATGATCTGACCAATGACGCCTATCTGGTCAGCGTCAACGCGCAGCGCCCGTTTCAGGCGGCGAGCATGATCAAGCCCTTTGTCGCCCTCGCGTTTTTCCATCAGGTCGATGCTGGCAAACTGCGATACACTGCGGAGCATCGGCGCATGATGGAGGCCATGATCCAGCACAGCAGCAATTCGGCGACCAACTGGTTCATGCGGCAGGTCGGCGGACCGGGGCCATGCGAGGCTATCCTGAAGCGGTCGTACGGCCGGATCTTCCGGCAGGTCAGGATCAGGGAGTATATCCCGGCGGACGGCCGCACCTATGTCAACAGCGCCCCGCCATCGGAGTATGTGCATTTCCTCCGGTCGCTCTGGAAAGAGCAATTGCCCTATGCCAGGGAGATGCTGCGCCTCATGTCGCTACCGGGCCCGGACCGGATTTTCTACGGCACGGAACTGCCCAGCGGCACCCTGGTCTACAACAAGACCGGCACCACGGCGCGACTCTGCGGCGATATGGGGATCCTCGCGCCGCTGAACAAGAACGGCCAGCGGGTACCCTACGCCATCGTCGGCATTGTCGAGGGTCCGGCAAAGGCCGAGGATTACAAGCAGTGGATGGCCTCCAGCGGTGGCGCGATCCGCGATTTTTCCACCCTGGTCTACGAGGCCATGAAACAGAAGCACAATCTGCTCTGACGGTCCCGGCAGGGCATCAGGGCGTAGACCGGGTATTCACCCTCGCTCGGTCGGGCAGACCACCGGCACGGCCAGATCGTCGCTGCCGGGAAAGGCGGCCGGATCGGAGAGCCGGGCCTTGATCGCCTCCAATTCGTCCAGATTTTCAAAAAACAGGTCCACGATGCGGGGGTCGAACATGCCGCCGCGTTCCTGGCGGATGAACCCGAGCACCTTCTCCCTGGGCCAGGGCTGTTTGTAGGTGCGTCCGAGGGAGAGGGCGTCGTAGACGTCGGACAGGGTGCTGATCCGCGCCAGCAGGCTGATCGCCTCGCCCTTGAGGCCGCAGGGGTAGCCGGCGCCGTCCCACCGTTCATGGTGCTGGAGGGCGATGGTGCGGGCGCTGGCCATGAGTTTCCGGTCCGAGGTGTGGAGAATGCGCTGGCCGATGACCGTGTGGTGCTTGATGATCTCGTACTCCTCGGGCGTGAGCTTGCCCGGCTTGTTCAGGATGGAATCGGGGATGCCGATCTTGCCGACGTCGTGCATGGGCGAGGCGGCCTCCAGCAGCTGGATGTCCTCGGCAGGCAGGCCGTACTTTTCCGCCAGCAGGGCGGAATAGGCCGCCACCCGGCGGACATGGTTGGCGGTGTCGTGCGAGCGGCTCTCGATGACCTCACCCAGGGTGGACAGCAGTTCCCGCTGGGTCTCGATGACCTCGCGATTCAGGTTTAGAATCTCGCCGTTGCCGAGATTGATTTTTAACTGCCGGCGCACGTTCTGCATCAGCAGGACGATGATCAGGCCGAGGATGGCGATGATCGAAAGCGCGACCAGGACTGCCGAGCGGTGGAGCTCATAGTACGATTGCGGCCGGTACAGCAGGATCGCGTCATCGGGCAGGCTCGCCGGCGCAATGCCGAACCGTTGCAGCGCCCGGTAATCGTAGGTGTGGCGGTTGAGATGGGTGAGCACGTCCTGGATCCGGGGCGGACTGTCGCCCGCGATCCGCGCCAGCAGGGTCCGGGCTGCCATCTCCCCATGGCCGAAGGCACTGGTGACGCGGCCGCCGACTGCTCCTGAATCCATCTGGAAATCCCAGGCCACGTAGACCGGCACCGGCGAGGCCGCAGCGATGCGTCGCGGCATATCTTCGGCCGTGTACACCGTGCCGACCGCATCCTGAAAATAGACCAGCAGGTAGAACAGTTCGCCCGGTCGGCGTTCGCGGGCAAAGGCGACCAGCTCATCGGCGGTGCGCGGTGGCAGGAGCTCGATCTGCACCCGGTCGGTCAGGGGCCTGATCTGGGTGAGGAAGTCCTGGCGGATGAACTGGCCAGTGAGGGTGTCGTCGACGATGACGAAGATGGTGCGCGTTTGCGGATTCTGGCGCAGGGCGGTCTCCAGGGTCTCGCGGTGCGCCAGGTTCTCGATGATGATGTTCAAGTCGCCGGCGGCGGCCGGGATCGAGGCGGGGTCGTTGATGCCGCAGGCCGCCATGGGCGTGTTGGGGAAGAGTTCGGAGCGGTGGCGGGCGGCCAGGTCGAGGGCGTGGTTGTCGGTGAGGAGTACGCCGTCGAAGCGGGTCCCCGCGTATTTTTCCCGATAGAGGTCGAGCAGCCGGTCGAGGTAGGCAGGCGAGCTGTGATGCTTGGCGTCCATGTATTCAACCCGGTAGAGAGCCTGCACCTCAGGGGCTTGCAGCACTGAGACGATGCCAGCGTGCAGTTCCCGGGTCCAGGAAAAATCCGGGGCATAGGAGTGGAGAATAAGGATGCGCGGCTCCAGGGCTGTGTCCTCGCCGGCCGCATCGGCGCGTACGGCGCCAAGCACCAGCAGGGCGAGGCAG
>JBGSPP010000057.1:0-3658 GCA_041738515.1 Desulfobulbus sp. | reverse complement strand
CGGCCAGGGCGATCCGGCTGATCCGCTGGAGCCCGGTAAAGCGGTCGGCCGCGGCCTGGAGCAGCGGGTCGATGTCGCGGCCGAGGTTGCGGCCAGCAATCAGGTTGCGCATGTCGTTGACCAGCAGGTTGATCTGGCTCTCGCCCAATTCCGGCTGCTGCGAGGTGACGGCGTGGATGGCGTAGTCGGTGATCAACGGTTCGGTGACCATCGGCCAGGCGACGGCGATGATCAGGGCCGGGATGGCACACCAGATGGCGGTGAGCATGCCGTGGTAGCCGGGCCGGCTATGCATCTTCATGGCCGTGGGCCGGGCCGCCATGGCCATGGCCCGCCGCCGTCCCTGCCAGTAGGCAAGCACGGACAGGGCCAGGATGGCGGGAATGAGCAGGGAAGGTGACATACTGCCGTCCTCGTGGGAGGGAAAAGGGTTCTTCATGCGTTGATGCAAAGGGTAGAAGCCCTTTGTTACGACCAGGTTCCGGCTTTGTCAGGATTCGGTTAGGATTGTTGCATCCGGCCGGTCAATATGCTTTAACACCCACTGAACCATCCACCATTCGCCACAGGGAGCAACCATGGGCAAGTGCATCGGCATCCTCACCGCGGGCGGCGACAGCCCCGGCCTCAACGCCGCCATCCGGGCCATCGGCAAAAGCGCCAACAACGCCTACAACATGCAGGTGATCGGCTTTCGCGACGGCTTTCGCGGCCTGATGGAAAACCGCACCGTCCTGCTCGAGGGCCAGATTCTCTCCGGCATCCTCACCCTGGGGGGGACCATCCTCGGCACCAGCCGCGACAAGCCGCACCGCATGCCGGTGGGCTCCAAGGTGCAGGACATGACTGAGGTGATGCTTGACAACTACCACCGCCACAATCTGGAGGCCCTGGTCTGCATCGGCGGCGGCGGCACCCAGAAGAACGCCTGGCGGCTGGCGCAGAAGGGCCTGAACGTGGTCACCCTGCCCAAGACCATCGACAACGACGTCGCCATGACCGATTTCACCTTCGGTTTCGACACCGCCCTGTCGATCGCCACCGACGCCATCGACCGCCTGCACAGCACGGCCCACAGCCACCATCGCATCATCGTGGTCGAGATCATGGGCCACAACACCGGCTGGCTGGGGCTGGGCGCCGGCCTGGCCAGCGGCGCCGACGTCATCCTCATTCCGGAGATCCCGTACGACGTCAAGCAGGTGGCCGACGCCATCCGCCGGCGGCGGCACCGGGGCAAGAACTTCAGCATCGTGGCCGTGTCCGAGGGGGCGCTGTCGCAGGAAGACGCCAGGGAGCTGGCGGGGCTGCAGGAAAAGAAACTCGCGGCAAAAGACGAGAAGAGGCAGAAGAAGATCGGCGCCGCCCTGGAGGCCTTTCGCACCAATCACGCCACCAACACCCTGCGGCTCTCGGGGCAGTTGGAGACGCTGACCGGACTGGAGAGCCGGGTGACGATCCTGGGGCACCTGCAGCGCGGCGGCACACCCTCGGCCGCAGACCGCATCCTGGCTACCCGGCTGGGCACGGCCTGCGTCGAGGCCATCGACGAGCGCCGGTTCGGCTGCATGATCGCGGTCAAGGGGGAGTCGACCAAGCTGGTGCCGCTGGAAGAAGTGGTGGGCAAGCGCAAACGGGTACCGCTCGATCACCCCTGGATCCGGGCCGCCCTGGAAACCGGCACCTGCCTGGGCAACCATATCTTTTAAGGTGGGACAGGCCCGGGGTGTTGTTTGCCCCGGCCTGCGCACCCTTTTTTCCGTTACAGTTTATCCTCGCTGCTGCGGACGATCTCGCCTTCCACCAGATAGATGACCTCCTCGGCGATGTTGGCCGAGCGGTCGCCGATGCGCTCCAGGTGGCGGGCGATCAGGTAGAGGTTGATCAGGCAGGCGGCGTTGCTCCGCTGGTCGGCGATCTCCGTGAGCACGGTCTTGTAGGCCTGGTCGCGCAACCGGTTGACCTCTTCGTCCATGAGAAAGACCCGCCGCGCCAGGGCCGCATCCTCGGTGACCAGTGCATCCAGACTGGCTTTGACCATCTCCAGCACCTTGACCGCCATGGGTTGGTAATCGACCACGGTGGCAAAGCCTGGCCCCTGGTTTCGCTGGATGGTGATGACCCGTTTGGCGATGTTGACCGCGATGTCGGCGATCCGCTCCAGTTCGGTGTTGATCTTGATAACCGCAACGATCAGCCGCAGGTCGCGGGCCACCGGCTGGTGCAGGGCCAGAATCTTCAGGCACTCCTCCTCCACCCGGATCTCCATGTCATCGATTTCCCAGTCGGCGGTCATGATCCGGCGCGCCTCTTCCTCGTCCCGGGTCTCGAGGATGGCGCAAGCACGGCGCAACCGGTCCTCGGCCACGGTGCCCATCTTGAGGATCAGTTTCTTGAGTTGGTCGATCTCGCGGTGAAAATGCATATGTCTGCTCACGGGGGTCCTCCGTCGTGTTGGGGGCAATGGGGGGCATGGCGCACGGCTTCACCATATCTGTACCGGCGATTCGTTACCGGGCCGTTAGGATCGTATGAGGATATTGTTAGTTCGGGCTTTTTCTCTTGCAACCCCGTGGGGGCTGCATAACATTGCGGCAAGATGAGAGCCAACAATCCATGGGGGAGAAGCGAGTGAAGAAACCAGGCATCCTGGTTGTCGAGGACGATACCGACATCCAACAGCTTGTCAGTTACAACCTGATCAAGGCCGGATTCAACGTCACCTGCGCCGACACCGGCGAGGAGGCGCTGCAGATCCTGGCCCGCGAGCAGATCGACGCCATGGTGCTCGACCTGATGCTGCCCGGCAAGGACGGCAACGAGGTCTGCCAGGCGGTGCGGATCCAGGAGAAGACGAAGGACCTGCCGATCATCATGCTCACCGCCAAGAGCGAGGAGGACGACATCGTCCGCGGCCTCGAATTCGGCGCCGACGACTATGTCACCAAGCCGTTCAGCCCCCGGGTGCTGATCGCCCGCATCGAGGCGGCCTTGCGGCGGACGCCCGAGCCGGGCGTCAAGCAGGACGCCGCCGCGACCGTCATTGCCCGCCACGGCATGGAAATCCACCCTGGCCGGCACGAGGTCAAGGTCAACGGTGAGACAATCCACCTCACCGCCTCGGAATTCACCATCCTGGAACTCCTGGCCGGCCGGCCCGGCTGGGTCTTTTCCCGGCAGCAGATCATCGACCAGGTGCGGGGCTACGACTACAGCATCACCCCCAGGGCCGTCGATGTGCAGATCTTCGGCCTGCGCAAGAAGCTCGGGCCTTCAGGCGCCTGCATCGAGACCGTGCGCGGCATCGGCTACCGGATCCGCGAATAGCCGCGCCAAAGCGGCGAGTCTGACAGTCCCCCGCCGGCCCTGCCCCGGCGCAATCCTTGACCCCCCACCACCATGCGCAACATTCGTCTTTTCTGGCAGATTCTGCCCGCCTGCGTCGGCATCAGCCTGCTCACGACCCTGCTGGTCGCCTGGCTGTCCACTACCACCGGCCGGACCTTCTTCATCGATCATCTCAAACTGGAGATCCGGGAGCGGGCCCTGCTGCTGGAGCCGACCATCACCATCCTGAGCAAGGGCACCGAGGAGCGGCTGCACGAGTTCGTCCGCCAGACCGGCCGCCGGGCCGGGACGCGGATCACGGTGATCGACG
>JBGSPP010000054.1:0-17465 GCA_041738515.1 Desulfobulbus sp. | reverse complement strand
CCGGCACGCTCCACGCCCTGCGGCCATTGGCCCAGGAACGGCTGGGGGCTGAATTCGCCGATTTTCACGAGATGATCCTGGTCCTGCCGGTGCGGCTTGCGCCCCAATTGCAGGGACGAGGCCTGCTGCTCCGGGACGCGTCCGGCGAGACCACGTCCTCGCTCAGTCATCGCTGGGCCGGCCCACTCGACCAGCAGATCGCCCAGACTATCGCCGACAACCTGAAGACGCTGCTCGGCACCGATAACGTCGCCGTCTCTCCCGGTCCCCGCTACGGGGTCACCCGCTACCAGCTGGAGGTGGAGATCAGCGAGTTCGGCGGCGACGCGGGCGCCTTCACCCTGCGGGCAGTGCAGACCCTGGGTGATGCGGCCGGCAAAACCATGCTCCAGCGAAAATCGTTTGCCACCACCCGGACCATCGACAAGCCGGACCATTCCGGCTATGTTGAGGCCGCGTCCCAGGCCGTTGCCGAACTGAGCTTTGCTGCGGCCGATGCGCTGATTGCCGCCCGGCAGTCGCAACCCGCACCCCGAAGCCGCCATGAAAACTAGCCGCCTGCCGCTGATCGCCCTGTTGCTGCTGCTGATCCAGGTCCGGCCGGCCAACGCCGAAATGCCCGCCAAGTGGCTTGGCCAGACGGTGTATGTCCCGGTGTACTCGCACATCTACGCCGAGGACAGGTACAAGGACAAGCCGTTTCTGCTCACCGCCACCCTGTCGGTGCGCAACACCGACCCGACCCGGCCGATCACCTTGAAGAGCGTCGACTATTACGACTCCGATGGCGCCCTGCTTGAGCGCTATCTCGACAAGCCGGTCACCGTGGCCCCCATGGGCTCGGTTCGGTACATCGTGCCCGAAGCCGAGGCCAAGGGCGGCGCGGGCGCCAAGTTCCTGGTCGAATGGGAGGCTGCCCAGGCCGTGGTCGAGCCGGTGATCGAATCGGTGATGATCGGCACCAAGCTGCAGCAGGGCATCTCCTTTCTCTCCACCGGCCGGGTGACCAAGGGCACGCCAGCAAAATAGCCGCGACCCCGAAGCCAGCCGCCCTTCCCCAATAACCGATGGCCGCCGCAGGCCCGAACCACAGGATGTCATGAACCGTTTGTCGCCCCTTGTCCTTCTCCTCGCCCTGGCGCTCGCCCTGGGCGGCTGTTCCCGCCTCAAACCCAAAGCCGTCATCGACAACCTCACCGGCCCGGCCACGCTCCGGGTGGGCGTGGTCAGCGATGCCCCGCCACTGGCCTACAAACAGAACAAGGTGCTGACCGGCCTGGAGATTCGGTTTGCCGAGGGGTTGGCCAAATCCGCGAACAAGAAGCTGGAACTGGTCGAACTGACCGCCGCCGAACTGGCGCCGGCCCTGACGGGCAAGAAAATCGACATCGCCATGGCCGGGCTGGTCGGGGACAAGGCCCGACAGCAGGGCCTGGCCGTGACCGAGCCGTACCTCGAATCGGGCCAGATCCTCCTGGTGCGCCTGGACAACTACAAGCGGCTCGGCACCGGCACCAGAGCGCTCAAGGAGAAGCGGGTGCGGATCGGTGTGGTCACCGGTTCAGTCGGCGAGATCTTTGTCAACAGCCTCAAGTCCAAGGGTGTCGTCAACCGCTATGCCTCCGCGCCCCAGGGAGTGCAGGCCCTGGTCGACAACGGCGTCGATGTGTTCATCCACGACCTGCCAAGCAACCTCTATTACGCCTCCATCTTTGTCGACAAGGGGCTGACGCCCGGCAAGTCGCTGATGACCGGCGAGGAACTGGTCTGGGCGGTGCGGCCCGATAACCAGGAGATGCTGCAGACGGCCAACGCTTATCTTGCGGCCATCCGCACGTCCGGCGAGCTGCAGCAACTGCTCGACCGCGCCATCCCCTTTTTCCAGAACACCGCCTACAGCCCGAAGAAGTAAGAGTGTTTCCCTTCCCCACATTCTTTATCCAGCGGACAATCGGAAAAGTTTCGACCATGTATGAAACGGCGCAGGCTTTCCATGTCAGGGAATGATTGATTCCTTGTTGGCCACTGAAACAATAGTTGCAACATGTGATTCTATGTCAGATCAACTGGACGTGGCAAAACACGAACCCCGAGCAGGCCTCCTTGCCTGTTGCCGTCATCTTGCAAACCAAACGGAACTGGCTTCTCTCGTTGACGGCCTCTCCACCCTCAAAGAAAAAGAGGGGGCAGACGGACGGCAGGAAACTCTGGAATCAGTGATTAAAGCTGCCCGAAAGGTAGGGCTGCAAACGGTTATCTATCGGCCAGAGCCGGGAAATTTTGCATCACTCGTGTCAGTACTGCCCGTTGTTGCCGAATTAAAGGACGGGCGGTATCTCGTCATCACCGGAATTGATATCGGCAGGGATGGAAAGCTGGAAATTATAGACTTGCTGGAACCTCAAAAGGATGGGGAGTCTCCTCGTCAAAGAGTATCGAGCCAAGATTTTTTTACCGCTTTCGCCGGCGGAATCCTCTATTTTGAACGCATCAATACAGCTCTGGTCTGTTTTTCTATCATTGCCAGAGAGCACAAGATTGAAATTACCAGGGACCGCCTTCTCCATGAATACAATCTCAGCCTTGAGGAAATAGAACCCGTCAAGTTGCTGCGGATGGCAAAGGATCTGGGGTTAAAGGCCCGATCTCTCCATCTGCGATGGCAGGATCTGAGCAACCTGAAAAAAGCCTATCCAGCTATCGCCATTTTGCGTACTGGCAAGCATGTCGTTCTCGTCGGGATGACCCAGGCCCAGGGTGAGGGGCCACAGGAATCCCTTATTGCGTTCTACGACCCCCTGGCCGGAAGCGGGGGCGAGCACTTGCGACTGCCTCGCCGGGAATTCGAATCCATCTGGACCGGAGAGGTCTTTCTTTTCAAGCGCACGTATCGTCTCAGCGATGAAAATCAACCCTTCAGTCTCCGCTGGTTCATCCCAGAAATCCTGCGCCAGAAACTGACCTTTCTCGACATTGCCCTGGCGGTCCTCTTTATCAACGCGATCGCCCTTATCACCCCGATATTCTTTCAGATCGTCATTGACAAGGTACTGGTCAATCAAGCCTTTACGACGCTGCATGTGCTTGGAATGGGCATGGCAGCCGCCTTGGCGGTCAATGCAGGCCTGGATTTTCTACGAGATTTTTTACTCCTGCATGCATCCAACAAAATCGACCTCAGAATTACGGCCAAGACCTTTCAGCACTTGCTCAACCTGCCTCTCGATTTCTTTGAGCATGTTGCCGCCGGCGTCATCACCCAGCACATGCAGCAGACGGCAAAGATCAGGAATTTTCTCACTGGCAACGTCTTTCTTACCATCCTTGAGGCCACCTCACTTTTCGTCTTTTTACCTTTTCTCTTCATCTATAGTTTGCCGTTGACCAGCATCGTCCTTGTCTTCACCAGCCTTATCGCCTTGGTCATAGCCGTCCTCATCTCCCCGTTCAAACGCCGGTTGGACGCACTGTACAACGCCGAAGGCAGCCGACAGGCCATGCTGGTTGAAACGATCAACGGCATGGCTACCGTCAAGGCCATGGCCATTGAACCTTTGCTACGGAAGCAATGGGAAGAGAAAATGGCGAGGGCGGTGAGCATGCAGTTCCGGGTGGGCAAGATTTCGATCACCGCGAAATCCCTCACCCAGTTTCTCGAGCGTCTGATGACGATCATCCTCATCTGGATTGGGGCCAGTCAAGTATTCAACGGCAGCATGTCGGTCGGCGCCCTGATCGCCTTCCAGATGTTGGCTGGCAGAGTGACGTCGCCGCTGGTCCGCCTGGTCGGGCTGGTACATCAATATCAGGAGGCAGCCCTTTCGGTGGAAAAATTGGGTCTGGTCATGAATGCAAGGCAGGAGTGGGGTGCTGACCGGCATGGCGCCCGACCGTCCTTGCACGGAGCTATTGTCTTTGACCGGGTGACCTTCCGATATGCGCCGGATCTGCCCAACGTCCTCAAGGAAATTTCACTGACCATCCCAGCTGGCACAACGCTCGGAGTGGTCGGCCCCAGCGGGTCGGGGAAGACGACCCTGACGCGCCTGCTGCAGAAAGTCTATTTCCCTTCAACAGGCACCATCAGGATCAACGACTGTTACCTCAACGAACTGGACACAGCCCATTTGCGGCGAAACATGGGCGTGGTCCTGCAGGAAAATTTTCTCTTCAACGCAACGGTTGCAGACAACATCCGGGCCGGACAATCCATGGCCTCCCGGGAGCAGATCATCCAGGCGGCTTTGCTTGCGGGTGCGGACGAATTCATCGTCAACCTCCCGCAAGGATATGACACCATGCTGGAAGAAGGCGCCAAGAACCTTTCAGGGGGGCAGCGTCAACGGCTGGCCATTGCCAGGGCGCTGCTGACCCGACCGCAGATCCTTATCCTGGACGAGGCCACCAGTTCCCTCGACCCCGAAAGCGAGCGGATCGTCCGGACCAATCTGGCACAGATAGCCCAAGGGCGCACGGTGATCATCGTCTCGCATCGTTTGTCCATGCTCAAGGATGCCGACAGCATTATCGTCCTGCAGCGGGGGGAGCTTGTCGGTCACGGCGCCCATGCCCACCTCCTGGAGCAATGTGCTTTGTACAGAACGTTATGGCAACAGCAGATGGAGTTGACATGAACCCCTCATGCCGGCTGTATGTACTGTTCCTATTTATGGCAGACCCCACAGTGTCACTCTCAGAGAGCACGTCGATCGTCAAGAGCCGGGGCCATGCCATCGGCAGCTGGTTTATCGACCCAAGCAAATGAATACCGACGCTGCAGACCGGACATGAACGAGAACCAGAAGAAAATACCGCAAGATCTTCTCGAGTATCAACCCGACGCCGTTGAAATCGAAGAGAAGCCGGTGCCCGGCAAGATCCGCTGGGTCCTGTATATTATCGTCCTGGCCATTGTCTTTGCCGTTGCCGGGGCGATAATCTTCAAGGTAGATCGCATAGTTGTGGCCCAGGGACGATTGATTACGACCATGCCGACGATTGTCGTCCAGCCCCTCACGACTTCCATCGTGCGGGAGATCCATGCCCATGTCGGCGATGTGGTGGAAAAGGATCAGATTCTCGTCACCCTTGATTCGACCTTTGCCAGCGCTGACCTGACCCTGCTGAACAACCGCAGCCTCAGCCTTGGCGCTCAGCTCAGGAGAATCAGGGCCGAATTGAACGGCGAACCTTTCCGCGCCACCTCGGAAGAAGGCGAAGACGGCAAACTGCAGGAGCAGATACTGCGCCAGCGCACGCTCATCCTTGAGCGCAATAAACGGACCATTGACGACAAAATCGCCGCCTTGCGAGCTAAAATACTGCTGAGTACCGAACAGAAAAAAGGCAAGGAACAGGAACAGAAGCTCCTCCGCGATATGGAAGGGACAACGGCTAAACGCCCCCAGAACGACGTGGACTACCGGCTGCGACTGCTCGAGGTGCAGAAGTCCCGGACCCTGGCCGCCAATGCTGTCGAGAGCCTCAAAGCGGAAGAGCAGATAGCCGAAAACGAGCTGAAACAGGCCCAGTCCGATTGGCAGAGATTTGTCGAGGAACGCCGGGGCGAATTGATGGAAAAGGAGGTTGAACTGCGCAACGAACTTGGCAAGATTCATGAAGAAATTCGCAAGGCCGGTCGAATGCACGATCTGGTTTCTCTGCGAGCCCCGCAGAAAGCCTTTGTACTCAAAATTGCCGAACGTTCGGTGGGCTCGGTTATCCAGCAGGCCGAGCCTTTTGTCACCCTGATTCCGGCAGAAAGCGGCATTGAGGTCGAAGCGGATGTGGCAGCCAAAGATATCGGCAGAATTAGAATCGGCGATGCCGTCAGGATCAAACTCGACGCCTTTCCCTTTCAGCGCCACGACACCCTGCCCGGTGCTGTCAGAGTTGTCAGCGAGGACAGTTTTCAGCGAAACGTTGGCGCCACCCCAGCTGACCGCCATCCAGATGAGCAGCCTGTCGAGGGGTATTATCGAACCAGGATCAATTTGCTTTCCACCCAGCTGCGCAACGTACCTGCTGGCTTCCGGCTGATGCCCGGCATGAAAGTCCGGGCAGAGATAAAAGTCGGCAAACGAAGTGTGATTTCGTATTTTCTCTATCCGGTGATCAGGGCACTGGACGAGAGCCTGCGCGAACCCTAAAACAGAGACCCACAAGGGGGAAGACTGTGCCAAGAAACAAAGTGAAGAGGGGGGGATTTGTGCGGGGGGGAAAATGGCTCGCCTGTGGCTTTCTCATGCTGCTGGGTGGTTGCGGCACGCTCACCGGCCTGCCCGGCCATGGCGGAGGGAAACGGTTCGCCGTTGAACAGGAACTTGTAGCGTCGGCCACCCGCGGCGCCATTAAACAAATCGATTTGTCGGCGATTCGCGGCAAACGAATCAACCTCTACGTCAACGCCATCGGCGACACCGGAACCGGCAACCTGCTTGGAGGACGTTTTTCCATCGCCTCCCAGTTGCGGGGCGATTATCTTCAAGTCCCCAGCACCACCGCCACTTCAGTCTTTCCCAAATATACCACAACCACTGATAGTTCGAGCAAATCGAACGCTTCATCCTCCACCAAATCCGACGCATCGGACACAAAATCCTCTTCCTCCTCGACCACCTCGGCTCAAAGTACCACAAATTCGACACTCGCCTATCCGGAATCGACAACCACGGAACAAAAGGGGAGCGGAGGGCTTGCTCAATTCGGGGCAAAATTCGAGGGGCTGGGAGCATATCACAATTCAGAAGAAATAACTTCCGATGACATCCAATATCTCTCCGCCTTGCTGCAAACGTACCTGTTCCTTCAAGGAGTGCAGATCGTGCCGCCTTCGGAATCGGAGATCGACGTCTACATAACCGTCGATGTCTTTGGGACCATCCGCTCCAGAGTTGACTGGTTAATTGCTAATAACGAAATACTCCGGGCTAAAACCTCCTTTGAAATTCTGGCCATCAACAGCAGCGACGGTCGATTGGTCATGCCACCGCAAACAGCTTGCGCCGAGGCGGAATACAACGAGCAGTATGTTCTCTGGACCGGCCCTGTCAGTATAAAGAAATCCATGATCAAGTCGGATCCGCTGCTGAGTGATTTCACCAATCTCAATGAACAGCAAACCCCCTTGCAGCCTGTTCTCCGTGAAGAACAGCTGGACTATCCATTCCGCAAACAACCCAAACGGTGAATTACCCTCATTGATTCAACGCATTCCGCGCCGGGAACAGCCGAGCTGGACCGCCCCCATCGCATGCACGAAGAACGATTTTTCAGCGATCCCCGGATGCCGTATGCCGAATGCCGGTGTTCACGCCACAGCAGCAGCACCTTCAAGCCGCACATGCACCGCTGCTTCAGCATCGGCGCCGTGCTCGAGGGTGAAATCCTCTACCGGGTCGCGGACCAGACCCACCGCCTGCGCCCGGGCGGGCTGGCCCTGATCAACCCGGAAACCCTGCACGCCTGCAACCGGGAGAAAGTGGCCCCGCGCAGCTATTTTATGCTCTACCTGCAGACCGACTGGTGCCTGCGGCTGCAGCAATCGCTCTGGCAGGTGAAGCGGTTCGTGCCCGTGCGTGGCGGCCTGCTTGAGGACGCCACCCTGTACGATCGCTATCTGGGGGCCATGGAGCTGCTGATGGCCGCCCACCCGCTGCTGGAAAAAGAGCAGCATCTGCTCGAACTGATGGAGGCGGTCTTTGTCCGCGCCTGCGATCCGGGCGAACCGGTCCGATCAACGCCCCGGAAGATCGAACAGCTGCAACAACTGCTGGCAATGGATTTGGCCGAGGATCTCAGCCTGGACCAATTGGCCGGCCGACTCGACGCCAACGTCTGCACCCTGATCCGGCAGTTCAAGGAAGCCACGGGCATCACTCCCCATGCCTATCGAACCAACTGCCGCATCAACCTTGCCCGGCAACTGCTCCGCCAGGGCCGGGATATCGGCGACACCGCCATCGAGTGCGGATTCTTTGACCAGAGCCACCTGCATCGTCATTTCAAGGCCATGACCACGGTGACCCCGCGCCAATACCAGGTCAATTTCATGCAATAATTCCTGAGGCCGAAAGGCTATGGTCCCTCCCAATAAACAAGGAGGAATCCATGGAATTTCTGCTCATTGCCTCGGCACATTTCCTCGCCCTGCTCAGCCCGGGGCCTGATTTCTTTCTCATTCTGCAGACCGCCCTGCGCCTGCCGCCGCGCTACGCCCTGGCTGTCTGCGCAGGCATCGCCAGCGCCAACGCGGCCTACCTGCTGCTGGCGGTGCTCGGCCTGGAGACCGTACGGCAGTGGACAACACTGATGCTGCTCCTTCGCCTGCTCGGGGCCGGCTACCTGCTCTATATCGGCATCCTCCTGCTACGCGCGCCCATGCGCCCCCTGGATGAGGGCGAGACCACCGCCGTAGTCCACGAACGAAGCCTGAGGCGACAGTTCAGTCTGGGGTTCATGTCCGGCATCCTCAATCCCAAGAACGCCCTCTTTTACCTCAGCCTGTTCACGGCCATGGTGTCGCCCCAGACCAGCCTGAGCCTGCGCGGGCTCTACGCCTTGTGGATGGTGGCAGTGGTCCTGATCTGGGATACGGGCGTGGCAATGATCGTGGGCAATGGCCGGATCAAGAGCCGGCTCGGGTCCTGGGTGTTTCGCATCGAAAAAGTATCCGGACTGATGCTCGCGGCCTTTGGCCTGCTGCTGGCCCTGGAATAATCCTGACCGCATCATCTCTGCCGAGATTCCCACCCAGCCCAGTATCCTTCTGCCCATCCAGACAGGCATGTTCTTTTCTGTTTCACCACCTCGTACTTCGATGCCATCCATCATACCAATGAAAGCCGGATGGGGTTCGGGCCGTTCAGACTGATAGACCTTTGCAGTCTCTGCATTACCGGAATTCTGGAAAATTTCTACGAGGAAGACACCCATCGCTGCAAGAAACAAACCCTCTGTTTTTGCCCTTCACTCCCCCGCAACAGACTGATTCTCTTGTAAACATTCTGCCGCAATGGTTTCCCGGCATAATCCAGAAATACCAAATTAATACTTTGTGGTACCATTTTTTCCGGATTAGTGAATTTGTTTTACGACATAAAATATTGATAATATAAATAAATTTTAAATATTTTCCGGAAATCAGTAAACAACGATTTTGATTGACTGATTAACTGTTTGCCCTTAGTATTAATCAAACATATCAAAAAATAAAAAAACATTAGTTATTAATAAGTTAGGGTACATTCATTTGAATGAAAATCAATGTCAAGTAAGGATCGAAAATTGCAGAGGCCAAGTAATTATACTCACCACAAAGTAGTATGTTAGGTTTCCGTTAGGATTCGTATCCCAACAGGAAAAAGCGGTTGGCGAAAGGGAATTGCGACAGGGAGCAAAACGGATGAAAGGAAGAGGAGGATCAAATGGGTACAGTTGATAAAAGGGGAAGCGCGTGCGAGGGACCGCGGGCATCGCTTTCATTCATTTCATGCTTTCAATGGAGGCTTGCCTTGTCATGAAAACAATTCAACGTTTCTTCATCGTTCTTCTTGCTGGGTTGTTTGCCGCAGGCCTGATCGTTGACCAAGGGCTGGCCGCGGACAAGGGGCAGAACCAGGAGTCAAAGAAACTGTCTGCCACCAAGAAAATGAATCGGGCGAAGCACACCGACAAGAACGCCGTGTCTGGCGGCAATGACACCGACAAGAGTGCTGCGACTGGTGGCAATGACACAACCGGGGCGCAAATTCACCGGGACGGCTCCGCTTATGCCAAAGAAAGCAGAATAAACCAGGCAGACCGGCAGGCTGCTGCCAAACGGTCCAAGGAAAAAGGCTTTGAGGCCAATATGGTTGAAATTTCCACGGTTCCAGCCGTGACCACTGAAACCGACATGGGGGCAAAGAAATGAGCAATCAACTTGTGCAATCATTGATGACCCCGGATACGGCCCATCGTGCTGCCGTGCCTTTGCAAAAGTTACACCTGGGCAGATTGGCAGCCGTACTGATTGGCGCGTTTTCCCTGTCAGCGCTGCAGATGATGGCGCCCTTGTCCCCGCTGGCAGCCCCTGTCGGGCAAGCCGACGGCTCGGCGCCGAAATACTTCAGCGTTCCTAACTATGCCAACAGCCCTCTCTATGATCCGGCAAACACCGCGGACTTCCCGGGAATGCGGAAATTTATCGACACCCTGCCCATGCTGAACGCGGGTGGTGCGAATAATCTCGGCCAGTTCATACCGGTGGGTATTGCCGACACCACCACCTTTCTCGGCTCGGAGTATTACGAGATAGCGATTGTGGAGTATGAGGAAAAAATGCATTCCGACCTGCCGCCCACCAAACTGCGCGGGTATGTCCAGCTTGCCACCAGCGTGATTCCCGGGGCCGGGGTGGCCCTCACCAACCCGGACGGCTCTGCGATCAAGTTTCTTGGGGGAAGACAGGCCTATGGCGTAACCAAGCCTCATAATCTCGGGCCGCTGATCGTCGCCACCAAGGACCGGCCGGTGCGCATCAAGTTCCACAACCTGCTGCCCACAGGCGAGGCGGGCAATCTGTTTGTGCCCGTTGATGTGTCGGTTCTGGGGTCAGGTGTCGGCCCCGATCTCAGTTTCATCGAGAATGATCCACAGAACCCCAAATGCGGGGCACCTGGGGTGAAACTCACAGGATGTTACGCCGAGAACAGGGCGACCCTGCATCTGCATGGCGGTCTTTCCCCCTGGATCAGTGACGGCACCCCGCATCAGTGGGTCACCCCGGCTGGCGAGTTGACTTCCTACACAAAGGGCGCGAGTGTGAAAAACGTGCCCGACATGCCCGACCCCGGCGAAGGGGCCATCACCTTCTTCTACACCAATCAGCAGAGCGCCCGGCTGATGTTCTACCATGACCACGCCTGGGGCTTGACCCGGCTCAACGTCTACGTGGGCGGGGCGGCTGGCTATATCATCCAGGACGACGCCGAGAAAAAACTGATCGCCGACAAAATCATCCCCTCGGAAACCATTCCTCTGATCGTCCAGGACAAGACCTTTGTCCCCACCGTCAACCAGCTTATTCCCACCGACCCGTTGTGGGACACAGACCGTTGGGGTGATTTTGGCGACCTCTGGGTGCCGCATGTCTATGTGCCGGCGCAAAACCCGGGCGACAGTTCGGGCGTCAACCAATTTGGCCGCTGGGCCTACGGCCCCTGGTTCTGGCCGCCGACCAACAATATCGATTACCCGCCTATCAACAATCCGTATTACGACGCGGGTTGCGATCCCGATATCATCTGGTGCGAACCGCCGTTGATGCCCGGAACGCCTTTTGTGTCCATGGGCATGGAATCGTTCCATGACACCCCGGTGGTAAACGGCACCGCCTACCCGACGGTCACGGTGGAGCCCAAGGCCTACCGGATGCGCATACTCAATGCGGCCAACGACCGTTCCTTCAACCTGTCGCTGTACAAAGCCGCGGACGTCAACGGCGCACTGTGCGACGGCTCCGTCACCCCGGCGCCATCGCCATCGGGGGTGACCTGTACTGAGGTGGCCCTGAACCCCGCCGAAGTCGCAGCCGCACTGGATGACCCAACCGTTTTTCCCACACCGGTCGTCGGCACGGAAGGACCAGATTGGATCCAGATCGGCAATGAAGGTGGTTTTTTACCGGCGCCGGTGGTTATCCCCGCCCAGCCAACCACCTGGGTGAACGACCCCACTGTGTTCAACGCCGGCAATGTCGATCAGCATTCCCTGCTGGTGGCACCGGCTGAACGGGCTGACGTGATCGTCGATTTCTCAGCGTTCGCCGGCCAAACCCTGATCCTCTACAATGACGCTCCGGCTGCTTTTCCGGCCCGCGATCCTCGCTACGACTATTACACGGGCAACGGTGACTACCGGGATACCGGCGGCACCCCTCCGACGATCGCCGGGTATGGTCCCAACATCCGAACCATGATGCAGATCAAGGTCGGCACCACCGTGACCACCCCGTCAACCGTCAACCTGCCGGCGCTGGAAGCGGCGATTGGCCACAAGCCTGACGGTACCGGCGTCTTTGAGTCGTCGCAGAACCCGATCATCGTCGGCCAGGGGGCCTACAACTCGGCCTACGGCACGACGTTCCAGAACAACGGTCCCAGTGCGGGCCTGGTGCAGATTTATGATACAATCTTGAACTTCAGAACCGTGCCAGTCAGTGGCGGGCAGTCGCTTAATCTCTCCATCCCCCTGACCCGAAAGGCCATCCAGGATGAGATGGGCGAGGCCTTCGAGAAGGAATACGGCCGCATGAGCGGCAATCTCGGTCTCGAGGCGCCCAACGTTCAGGCCGGCCTGCAGCAGAATCTGATTCTCTACCCCTATGTCAATCCGGCCACCGAAGTGGTCAAGCCGATCGCCCTGCCGCCTGGCGCTGTGGTAACCCCCATCACCTCTGCTGATGACGGCACCCAGCTCTGGAAGATTACCCACAACGGCGTCGACACCCACCCCATCCACTTCCACCTGTTCGATGTGCAGTTGCTCAACCGGGTCGGCTGGGATGGAATTATCCGCAAGCCTGATGCCAACGAACTGGGCTGGAAGGAAACCGTGCGGATCAGCCCGCTGGAAGACACCATTGTCGCCCTGCGGCCGCACCTGCCCAAACTGCCCTTCGGCCTGCCCGACAGCATCCGGCCGCTGAATCCGGCCCTGCCCCTCGGCGCAACGGAGATGTTCAACAACACCGACGGGTTCGCCAATCCGATCTCGCCGCCGATCACCAACGTGATGACCAACTTCGAGTGGGAATACGTGTGGCACTGCCACATCCTCAGCCATGAGGAGATGGACATGATGCGGCCGATCAGCGCCCAGGTGGATCCAACCATTGCCTATCCGCCCCAGGTGACTGTCACGCAACAGTCCCCAACCGTCAACGTACTCACCTGGACTGACGGCACGGTTATCCCTCCCCTTGGTCAGAACGATCCGCCCAATATCGCCTCCTGGGGAAACTTGGCCAACGAGGTGGGCTACAAGATTCAACGGGCCACGGTCAACGGCGGGACGGTTGGCGCCTACATGACGATTGGAAACGCCCTGGCCAACCAAATCTCGTATACCGACAGAACCGCGGTGAGCGGGAGTACGTACCGGTATCGCGTCGTTGCCTATAATGCCGCCGGTGACACCCTGTCTTCCCCGGCGGGCGGTCCCTTGCCTGGATTGCCCGCAGAGCCGAGCAGTGTACGGGCGACCCTGGTCAGTGGTCCGAAGGTCCGACTGACGTGGCGGGACCTTGCCACTGACGAGGATTTCTTCCTGGTGGAACGAAGTGTCAACGGCGGCGATTGGGTCTTGATCGCCCAGGTGCCGGCACGGAGCGCCACCGGCGCCGTCAGCTACACCGATGTATTGGTGAGTGCTCAGAACTCCTACCAGTACCGGGTGGCTGCGGTGAATTCGTCGACGACTCTGCCTGTAACGTCGTTTGTGGAATCCAATAGTATTACCGCGGCAGCAATACCGGCAGCGCCCTCCGGCCTGACCGGGAACGCTGTCCAGGCAGGCACCACGGCCACCGTTTCCCTGACTTGGACGGACAACGCCACCACGGAGACCGGGTTTACCCTGGAGCGGGCGACCAACAGTTCCTTTACCGTTGGCCTGATCGCAACCCCGGTGGCGGCCAACAGCACCGCAACAACCCTGACCGGTCTGTATCGGGGCGTAACCTATTACTTCCGTATCAAGGCCAACAACTCCGGTGGATCGTCGGCATGGTCCAATGTCTTCAATGTCGTGACCCCATGAGTTAGTCCCGGCCATACCCCGAGGGAGGGAAATCCTCCCTCGGGCCCTTCGTTTTCCCTGCAGGGCGCTGACTCGGGCAGGAAGCCTTTCATTTCGTCTCGGGAAAACGACATTCGGGCCGCAGCAGCCGCAAGACGTTCCCGGCTTTACGGTCAACACGAATCTCCATCAGGCATGTTGCCTGACTAACTAGTAGAGGAGAGAATCATGGCTATTATTACAGGGTTCGATGGGGTAGATGATTTTCTGGAAGGCGACATTGATCTCACTATTGATGACCAGATATCAGGATTAAGTGGAGCAGATTTACTCTTTGGCTATACTGGCAATGACCTGCTCGATGGCGGCGCTGACGACGATTTTCTCGATGGTGGAGAAGGCAATGATACCCTGCTAGGGGGGGACGGCAACGATGACATCTTGGGCTGGGATGGTGATGACGACCTCGATGGCGGTGCCGGCGTTGATATTCTCAATGGCGAAGCGGGCGACGACACTCTTAACGGCGGCGCGGGTGATGATACCTTAATCGGCGGGTTCGGTTCAGACACCTACCTCTTTGGCATAGGCTCCGGCCACGATACTATCGACAATTACGCCAATCCTCTTGATGACGTTCCCGGCAAGAGCGACCAGATTATTCTCGGGGCTGGAATTTTGACCACTGACATCATTGGTCAGCGAATAGGCAACGATCTTCTCCTCACCATCAACGGCAATGCAGTTGATAGCCTCACGATCACCGACTACTTTCTCGGCGATGAGTACAAAATTCAACAAATTGTTTTTAATGGTGGCACGATTTGGGACAATACTGACATCCAGGCCCTTTTGCCAGGGCCAACCGCAGGTGACGACATCCTCTACGGAACACCGGGCAACGATACTATCGATGGCCTGGGCGGCAACGACACCATTTATGGCGATGCCGGCAACGATACCCTCCTCGGCAGTGCCGGGGCCGATGAACTCTGGGGTGAGGGCGGGAACGACATCCTTGATGGCGGCGCGGGAGACGATCTGCTGATTGGCGGCGCCGGCAGCGACACCTATTACGTCGACAGCCCCGGGGACACCATCGTCGAAGATGGCAATCCGGCATCGGAAGAGAACATCGTCCATGCAACAATCTCCTATGAACTGGGCGCCAACCTTGAACAACTGGTGCTGGATGGCACGGCAGACATCAACGGCACCGGCAACGAACTGGACAACTTCATCACCGGAAACACCGGAGCCAATATCCTCAGCGGCGCGGCCGGCGCTGATATCCTCCTCGGCGGAGACGGGGATGACACACTGGATGGCGGCTTGGGCAATGACGTGCTCGATGGTGAGCTCGGCGCCGACACCATGCTCGGCGGCGCCGGTGACGACACCTATTTCGTGGACGATGTTAACGACGCGGTCTTTGAGACGACAACCACGGTCAGCAGTGTCGATGCCGGTGGCAATGATACGGTAAATAGCTCCGTCAGCTACACACTGGCCGACTTCGTCGAAAACCTCACCCTGACCGGTGCTGCCGCTATCAACGGCACCGGTAACGCGCTAGCCAACATCCTAAAAGGTAACGCGGCGGCCAACATTCTCCACGGGGGAGCCGGCAATGATGCCCTCTATGGCGGCGAGGGCGACGACCAGTTGGAAGGCGGAACCGGCAACGACACCTATTATGTGGACAGTACCGGCGACGTGATTATTGAAACAAGCACCCTGGCAACAGAGTACGACAACGTGGTTTCCACGGTCAACTGGACGCTCGGGGCAAACCTTGACAGACTGTACCTTGAAGGCAATGGGGCCATCAACGGCACGGGCAACGAGCGCGCCAACACCCTGCAAGGCAACGCGGCGGCCAACATTCTCCACGGGGGAGCCGGCAACGATGCCCTCTATGGCGGTGCAGGAAACGATGCCCTCTATGGCGACGCTGGAAACGACAAGATGGAAGGCGGAACCGGTAACGATACCTATTATGTGGACAGTGCCGGCGACGTGATTAATGAAACAAGCACCCTGGAAACAGAGTACGACAACGTGGTTTCCACCGTCAACTGGACGCTTGGGGCAAACCTCGACAGACTGTACCTTGAAGGCAATGGGGCCATCAACGGCACGGGCAACACGCGAGCCAACACCTTGCAAGGCAACGCGGCGAACAACATTCTCAACGGGGGAGCAGGCAACGATTCCCTCAATGGCGGTGCGGGAAACGACACCCTGATCGGCGGCGCAGGAATGGACACCTTCCTGTTTGCCACTGCGTTAAGCGCCTCGTCCAACAGGGATACTATTACCGATTTCTCCGCCGTGGACGATACCATTCAGTTGGATCGGACCATCTTTGCCAAACTAACCACATTAGGAACCCTGAACAGTTCCCTTTTCAGGGCTTCGACCACTGGCAGCGCTGCGGATGGCAATGATTACGTTCTCTACAACACCACCACAGGCGCGCTGTTGTACGACGCGGATGGCAGCGGCGCCGGAGTGGCGACCCAGTTTGCCACCCTCACCACCAAGCCGGCCATAACCGCAGCCGACTTTGTCGTGGTGGCGTAAACGAAACCTGATCACCTTCCACGGAGCACTCGCAGGCGGGGATTCCGTGGAAGGCCCCTCCTCAATAAGTTGTCCACATCCTCCCGGATCAGATCATTGCCTTCGCTATTCCGTTCGGCGCATTGGACATGCCGTTGAACGTGATCGTGATTGCTTCTGGTCCTTGCGGAAACTTTCGCCTGGAACAATCTTCAGGAAGGTAACAACAGAAAAAAGTACGTCGGAATGGGGCTGGCTCGGCCTCTTCAACTGGACTTTCCCCAGCGGATGCAGTTAACCTTGAACCGGCGTTTCCGGAACGCGGGTGAACCTCTCTGCCTGAAAGGATTGGCGTGACTATGAAACAGTCCCTGTACGTGCTCTCCTTCCTGATAGTCCTCCTTGTCGCCTTCTGGGGCGGGGCGCGATACAATCAGCGCGCGGCCGCGCCGGAGACCGGCGACGCCCGGAATCGGCAGATCCTCCATTACGTCGACCCGATGAACCCGGAGCATATCTCCCAGGAGCCTGGCATCGCCCCCTGCGGCATGCCCATGGAACCGGTCTATGCCGACGACCCCAAGGGCGGTTCCAGGACAGCGGGCGCCACCACCCCGGGATCGGTCAGGCTCAACCTGCAGAAGCAGCAGGCCATTGGCGTCCAGATCGCCGAGGTCACGCGAGCCTCTGCAACCAGGCGGATTCGCGCCCTGGGTCGCATCGCCCCAGACGAGAACCGCATCTATCCCCTGATCGCGGCCACCGACGGCTGGATGGAAGCAATCCAGGCCGGCGCCACCGGCAGCCTGGTGGGGCCGCAGCAGCTCCTGGCTCAGATCCGGGTCACCAACTACGATTTTTTCACCTGGCAGCAGCGCCTGCTCACCGAACTGGGCTACACCAACCGCCTGGGCGGCGGCGCCCCATCGAGCCTGAAGGCAATGGATCAGGGTCGCCGGCGGTCGACCTCCGGCGCGGGCTACGAGGCCGGCTTGCCCATCCCCGAGTCGGAGAGCCGATTTATCCGCAGGAGCGCCACCATGGCGCGCATGGCTGCTGAAAACAAGCCGCCCCAGAGCATGGAGGAGCCTGCCGCCGAAGACACCGGCATGGACCAGGCG
>JBGSPP010000369.1:0-3491 GCA_041738515.1 Desulfobulbus sp. | reverse complement strand
CGACGCCGTGCTGGCCAGCGCTGTCCTCATCAGCCATGGCCTGTTCTGCTGGTGGATATGGCAGCGAAATCGGGGCCTGTCCCGGGCCGCTCTGCTGTTGCTTGATCTCGCCATCCTTGCGGGTGCCGGGTACAGCATGATCGCCGGGTACACCCGCGTTTCGGCTCTGGCGGCCATCGCTCCCAACCTGTTGCTGCTGGCCGGTCAGGCATCGGCGCAGGAACAGCGCGAACAGTGGTGGGAACCGCTGCTCAACCATCCCTCCCGGGTACTGTTCACCACCTTTTTTGGCCTCTGCTGCCTGGGAACAACGCTGCTGCTCTTTCCCCGGGCCACCCACACCCTGGGCATCGCCCCCATCGACGCCGCCTTCACCGCGGTCAGCGCTGTCTGCGTCACCGGCCTGACCGTCCTCGACACGCCCAAGGCCTTCACTCCCCTGGGCCAGTTCTGCGTTCTTCTGCTCATCCAACTGGGCGGGCTGGGCATCATGACCATCACCACCGTGGCCATGCATGTCATGGGCAAACGGCTCAGCCTGCGACAGGAGCGCCTCCTGACCTCGATGACCGAAACCAGCCACCAGGACCTGGTCGCCTCGCTCCTGACCATCATCCGCTTCACCTTCCTGATCGAAGCCTTCGGCGCGATAACCCTCACTATCCTCTTTCAGGCTCTGGGCGACGCGCTGCCCCAGGCTCTCTGGCGAGGTGTGTTCACCTCGATTTCCGCCTTCTGCAACGCCGGTTTTGCCCTCCAGAGTGACAGCCTCGTCGGTTATAAGACGAACCCACTGGTACTGCACACCGTGGCAGCCCTGATCGTCTTCGGCGGCTTGGCCCCGGCCACCAGCCTGCTGCTGCCGCGGTGGCTGGGTGGGCGGACGGTGCCACTGACGGCGCGAATCGCCCTGATCACAACGGTTGTTCTTCTCCTGACCGGGGCCACTTTTTTCCTGGTGATAGAATGGAACGGCGCCCTGGCAGGTCTGTCTCTGCCCGACAAACTGCATAACGCCTGGTTTCAATCCGTGACCCTGCGCACCGCCGGCTTCAACTCGGTCGATATCGTCGGAGTCTCCAGCCCGGTCCTGGCCATCATGATCTGCCTGATGTTCATCGGCGGCAGCCCGGGCGGCACCGCCGGCGGCATCAAGACGACCACGCTCGGCGTACTCGTCATGACCTTCTGGGCCAGTGCCACCGGCCGCACCGAGATCATTGCCCAGAACCGGCGCGTGGCCCAGGAAACGATCAACCGGGCCGTGACCATCGCTGCCTCGGGATTCATCATCCTGTCCCTGGTCAGCTTCATGCTGGAGACCACCCAGCAGATCTCCGCCCGTGAACTTATCTTCGAGGCGACCTCGGCGCTGGGAACGGTCGGCCTCACCATTGGCGCCACAGCCAAGCTTGACGACATGGGCAAGATCATTGTCATGCTGGCCATGTTTATAGGCCGGATCGGGCCGATGACCCTGTTCATGCTGCTCGGCGAAGAACGGCAGGGACCGCAGCCGCGCTGCCCGGAAACCCGCATCACCTTAACCTGAACGAGGATGGATCCATGCCGCAACAGATACTGATCATCGGGCTGGGCATGTTTGGCATGGCCCTGGCCAGAACGCTTTCGGACAAGGGTGTCGAGGTATTGGCCGGGGACCGGCGCCAGGCGCTGGTGGACGAGGCGGCGGCTTTTGTCACCGAGGCGGTGGTGATCGACGCCACCGATGAGGCGGCCCTGGCCCGGTTGCATCCGAAAGAGCGGGATTGTGCGGTCTGCGCCATCGGCGACGACTCCAAGGAGGCCTCCATTATCTGCACCGCCCTGTTGCGTCAGATGGGGTCGCCATGGGTCATCGGGCGGGCCAACAATGCCATGCACCGCCGCATCCTGCTACTTGTCGGCGCCCATCTGGTGGTCAACCCGGAGGAGGAGTACGGGCGGCGGTTCGCCAATCGCCTGCTCTACCGCAACGTCATCTCCGACATGCCTCTGGGCGAGGATCTGCACCTCACCGAGATGACAGTGCACGAGTCCATGGTTGGCAAGACCCTGGTTGAGCTGGCCCTGCCCAAACGCTTCGGCGTCATGGTGGTCGCCATCCGCCGCGGCAAGCCGGGCAAGGTTCTGCAACCTATGCCCAATGATCCGTTGCAGACCGGTGACCGCCTGATCATCGTCTCCAGCGAACGGGCCATCCCCAAGTTGAGTGGTGGGGTCTGAGATGCGACTCACCCACGCCGTCCGCGCCGGCGCCTGGCTGCTGATCGGGCTCAACCTGCTGCTGGCCTTCGGTGCCATCGGCCTGCTGACCAGAATGTCCCCGGCCATCGACCAGATCATCGAACGCAACGGTCAATCCATCAAGGCCTGCGAGGATCTCATCACCCTTTTCGCCCTGGCCGGAGACCGGCCGTTCACCGAGGCCAGCCGGGAAAAGGCCCTGGCCGCCGTCGCCAAGATCAGGGGCAACATCACCGAGCCCGATGAGCCCGCCTTTCTCGACGCCATGGAACGCGATCTTGTCGCCGCTTTCCGGGGCGAGGCCAGGACCAGGGAGGCCGTGATCGGCAACATCGTCCAGCTCAGTCGGGTCAATCAGGTCGCCATGGTCAAGGCTGACCATCAGGCGCAGCAACTCGGCCAGGCTGGCGCCTGGGGGGTCATGTTCATGGCTGTGGCCGCCTTTCTTGCCGGGCTGTTTTTCCTTCGCGGCCTCAACCGGCGAGTTGTCGCCCCCATGGAAGAGATCCACGCCGTCCTGCGGGCGCACCGCAACAACGAACCCATGCGCCGTTGCACCGGCACGAACCTGCCCCAGGATATGCAGGCCGTGTTCACCGGAGTCAACGAACTCCTTGACCAGTGTCAAGCCCGGACGAGCGGTGGCGGGCACAGGGACGACGGCCCGATGCGGATGGAGGGTTGACAGGAAAAAGAATGACAGGATTACGGCCGAGAAACAGAACGGGCCGGGCGGCAACTCGACCGCAGGCTGGTTATCGCGGGCTACTGGGGCAGGGCTCCGTCCCCTTACCCGAGACCGGTCAGCAGTCGTTCCAGGGCCAGTTCCTTAGCCTTGGCCTCGACTTCGACGGTAAGCCGGTGCGGCAGCCAGCAGGGCGGGATGTCGGCGGGATCGATGAAATCGTGATGCGGCCGGGGATTGCCGCCGTTCCAACCGACCTTGGGGCTGGAGAGGTGAAACAGCGGTTCCCGCGGCCAGGTGGCCAAGGCCCGCGCCGTCACCTCCTCAACGCTCAGGCCATCTGGGTGGCAGCGATGGTGATGAACATCGTAGACAAAAGGGACGCCGGTCCGCTCGCAGACGGGCAACAACTCGGCCGGGGTGTAGATGCGGTCGTCGTTCTCCAGGACCAGCCGGGACCGGATCGGCGCCGACAACCGCTCGATGGCTCCGACAAGCCTTGCCAGCGCCGCTGCCTTGTTGCCGTAGCCCCCGCCGCCGTGCAGGGTGATGACGTCGG
>JBGSPP010000361.1:0-4087 GCA_041738515.1 Desulfobulbus sp. | reverse complement strand
TCTCCCTGGCCATCAGCATGGCCCGCACCGAGCCGCGCAACGCGGGCTCGCTCTTTGCCCTCATGACCGGCGAGCTGGATCAGCGCATCCGCCCGAGGGAATTGGAGGTGCTGCGCGGCGGTAGCGGTCGGGGCCGGCTCGTGGGCGGCAACCTGACCACGTTGGTGCATATGCTGGGCACGCCCTGCGATTCTCCCTGGGACGGCTGCATTCTTGTTCTGGAAGACACCAACGAGCCGCTCTACCGGCTGGACCGGATGTTCACCCAACTGGCCCAGGCGGGCCGGCTGGATCAGCTGGCCGGACTGTTGCTTGGTGATTTTGACGCCGGCGAGGGCGACCGGCTGGCTGATCTGCGTTTTCAGGAGGCGGTCTGGTCGCGGGTGATGGAACTGGTTCCGGCCGGCTTGCCGGTCTGGGCGGGATTTCCCTCCGGCCATCGGCAGCGGAATCTCGCCCTGCCTTTCGGTATGGAGGCCTGCCTGGATGGGGGCACGCTGCGGTTGCTGCCCGATTCGGTCCGCCTGGCCTAGGCAGGGGACGCCATGCTGAAACGGTATTTCCGCACCCTGTTCTGGCTCGGCATGGCCACCGCCGTGTTAATGCTGGTTCCGGTGGGCCTGCTGGCGCTGCGGGGCATGCTCGCCGACGAAGTCGTGCTCATGGCGATTTGCTTGTGGGTTGCCGCTGCCAGCCTGGTGCTGCTGCCGTTGTTGGCGCGGCTGTTTGCCACTATCTGGTTTTTTCCGGGAACGGGAGAGGCAATACCTGAGGAACAACTGCGGGCGCGACTGCTGGCGATCAACGACCGGCCCGGCCCGGTGCGGGCAGCGGCCGAAAAAAAAGACATCGTGGTCACCTGGAACTATCGGGAGGCCCAGTGGTGCGAACTGCTCAGCCGCATGGGTCGGAACACGGTCTACGAACTGCGCCTGCGCTTCGACGGGGCCACCCGCACCGTGACAGTGATCGACCGGATACGCCGCGCCGAATTCCTCTTCTGTCCCGAGGGCGTCAAAGTCGGCTGGCCGCGGATCCCACTGCCGCTGCTGCGGGTCAGGCTGGCCAAGGCCGGCTCGATCGAGGGCTTTGCCACCGCCGAAGCCTACGAATACGCCTTTCACCCCCGCGAGATCAAGGCCCCCATCATGGCCGCCATCCTCGCTGCCGGCTGGAACGTCCGTTTCAGCCTGTTCTGAGTGCGGTCCGTTTCCACGGACCAACCCGACAGCGCTTCCTTTCGTAAAGGCTACAGGCTGCCGTCCACCGCCCCGGTCGGCAGGACATGCTTCACATCGTAGACGACCGCAGCCGGCTTGCACAGCGCCTGAATATCCTTGGCCGACATCCGGGTGAATTCTCGGTGGGCCACGGCCAGGATGATCGCGTCGTAGCAGCCCTCCGGCAGCCGGTCGATCATGGTGACACCGTGGAGGCGGCTGGCCTCATTCTGGTCCACCCAGGGGTCGTGGACCTCGACCCGAGCGCCGAAGGTCTCCAGTTCCGCAATGATGTCCACCACTCTGGTGTTGCGCAGGTCAGGGCAGTTCTCCTTGAAGGTCAGGCCAAGGACGAGGATGCGGGCGTCGGCCATCTGGATACGCTTTTTCAGCATCAGCTTGACCGTCTCGGCGGCGATGTAGCCGCCCATGGCATCGTTGAGACGACGGCCGGCCAGGATCATCTCCGGGTGGTAGCCGACCTCCTGGGCCTTGTGGGTGAGGTAGTAGGGATCCACGCCGATGCAGTGGCCGCCGACCAGTCCGGGCCGGAAGGGGAGGAAGTTCCATTTGGTGCCGGCGGCCTTGAGCACCTCCAGGGTGTCGATGCCCAGCCGGTTGAAAATCAGCGCCAGTTCGTTGATCAGGGCGATGTTGACGTCGCGCTGGGTGTTTTCGATGACCTTGGCCGCTTCGGCCACCCGGATTGAGCTGGCCTTGAAGGTGCCGGCGGTGATGATCAGACCGTAGAGGGCGTCGACGAAATCGGCGATCTCCGGGGTCGAACCGGAGGTTACCTTCATGATGCTGGGAAGGCGATGTTCGTGATCGCCGGGGTTGATCCTCTCCGGGCTGTAGCCGGCAAAGAAGTCGCGGTTGAAGGTGAGTCCGGATAATCGCTCCAGGATGGGCACACAGACTTCCTCGGTGGCACCGGGATAGACCGTGGACTCGTAGACGACCACGTCGCCCGGCTTGAGCACCGCGGCCACGGTTTCCGAGGCGCCGATCAGGGGTTTGAAATCCGGTCGCTTGCTCCGGTCGATGGGCGTGGGCACTGCCACGATATACACCGTGCAGGCACGCAGTTCCTCGACCGCGTCGGTGAAATGCAAGTCGCTTGCCTGACGCAGTTCTTCGGGACTCACCTCGAGGGTCGTGTCGACTTGGCGGCGCAGTTCCTCGATCCGTTTACTCTTCAGGTCAAAGCCGATGGTCGGCCGTTTCTTGCTGAATTCCACGGCCAGGGGCAGGCCGACGTAGCCGAGACCGATGATGCCGATGCGGGCGGTGTCCAGGGAAGGCATGGTCGCTCCTTAGGGTATATACCAATGGATTGGGATGGATTGGCGAGGGAAATAACGGAATAAACGGGCGGAATATACGCCGAAGTCGGGACAACGGGAAGTTATTTTTAGCCCAGCTCAGACGCCGCGGGTCTGGTCCGGCCAGAGCAGGGTGTGCAGTTGCAACTGCAGGCGGACGTCCAGGCGGTGATCAAGCAGCAGCTGGGCCAGGAGGGCCGGGTCGAGCAGGGGCCGGACCGGCGAGAACAGGACCGGCGCGATCCTGGTCAGTTCCTGTTCCTCAACCATGGCGCGGGCCCAGTGGAAGTCCGCTGGCGAGCTGAGCACGAACTTGATCTCGTCGGTGCAGCCACGCGACCCTCGCTGCCGCAGCAGGTCGATGTTCTCAGCCAGGTTGTGCCCAGCCATGCCAGAATCCGGGCACTTGACGTCCATGATGAGGTGGACCGGGTCCGGCACGGAGCGGAGCGGCAGGCTGCCGTTGGTTTCCAGCAGTACGGTGCGGCCGCTGTCGAGCAGGGCCTGCATCAGCGGATAGACCCCGGCCTGACGGAGCGGTTCGCCGCCGGTGATCTCCACCATCACCCCAGGAGTCTGGTCCACCCAGGCGAGGATTGCGGTCGCGTCCATGGTGTCGCCCGGCTCCTCCCAGGTGTAGCGGGCGTCGCAGTAGGTGCAGCGCAGGTTGCAGCCCGCCAGGCGGACAAACAGGCAGGGAAGGCCAGCCCGGGTCGATTCGCCTTGGATGGAGTAGAACAGTTCGCTGACAAGCAGGCGATCAGTCACCGTAATAAACCACGCCGCTGGAGTCGGTTTCCCGCACCTCGACGCTGAACAGGTCGTAGCGGTCGGTGTGCAGCGGTTTTTTGAGGCTGTGGAAGAGGAACATGGCGATGTGCTCGGAAGAGGGGTTTTTGTCCCTGAAGGCCGGGTGCTCGTTGAGATCGTGGTGGTCAAGCTCGTCGATGAGCGTGTTGACCGCGCGCTTGAGCTCCTTGAAGTCGATGCCCATGCCGAGATGGTCAAGGCGGTGGGCCCGCACCGTCACCTTGACCTTCCAGTTGTGGCCGTGGGGGTTTTCGCAGTTGCCGGGATAGGCGCGAAGATGATGCCCGCCGGAGAAGTGGGTCTTGATAAAGATATCCATGGAGGACTCCCTGAGAACGGACCGGAAAAATGAATGGCCTTGCCGCGCAAGGGCTGGCGGCTGGGCCGGGAAATGCGGCTTGCGCAGAGTCTGGCGGAAATGGTAAACAGCATCGGCCGGATGTCCAGATTTACATGACCGGGCCGCGATCATACCAGGATCGCGGCTGATGCGCCAGCCCTTCGACCTGCCCTGTTCCCCCATGAACGCAACCGCCCCGGACGTAGATCGCGCAAACAACTCCCAGCTGACCGACGACGCCCTGTTTGCGGGCCGTTTGATCTGCCGCCAGCCGCGCCACGGCTACCGGTTTTCCGTGGACGCGGTCCTGGCCGCCCACTTCGCCGAACCCAAGCCGGGATTGCGGGTGCTGGACCTGGGCTGCGGCTGCGGCGTCATCGGCCTGATCCTGG
>JBGSPP010000045.1:0-30800 GCA_041738515.1 Desulfobulbus sp. | reverse complement strand
GACAGACGCGGATCTCGCGGGCGCCGGCCTCCTCCGCTGGCAGTGCGGGCAGGGGTAATTCCCGGTTCTGGCTCACGGCCAATTCGTAAATGAAGAGCGAGCTGCCCTTGATGGCCTTGGCGTGGTGCTTGGCGATGGCCGCCGCCTCGGAGAGGTCGATGTGGCAGCGGTCGCTGGATTGGCGGACTACCACCGCGCCCACGGACAGGGTCATCTGGCCGTACTGGCGGCTGTGGCCCTCCCGGTCCATGGTGGTGATGACGTAGCCGATGTGACCGTTGTAGAAGCCGCGGATGCTCTCGTCGAACTGGTCCAGAATGCGCCGCACCCGCGTCTCCCAGTGCTCGCCGCGGAAGATGGCGACAAAGTCGTCGCCGCCGACGTGGCCGATGAAATTCTCCTGCTCGTCGATGTTGGCGGTGAGCAGCTCGGAGACGAAGCGCAGCACCTTGTCTCCCCGGCTGAAGCCGAAAAAGTCGTTGAAGGGCTTGAAGTGGTCGAGGTCGAAATAGCAGACCGTGAAATCGATACTCTGGCTGAACAGCTTCTGCAGCTGCTGCTGAATGGGCACATTGCCCGGCAGCAGGGTCAGGGGATTGGCGTGGCGGGCGCGGTTGACCTGCAGCTTGGTGATCTCCCGGAGCAGGTCGAGCAGCCGGCCCTTACCTGCCAGGTCGCAGCCGTCGAGGATGATGAATTCGTCCGTGTGGATGTCCAGCGAGGTGGTCAGGCGGAAGCTGGCCTCTTCCAGGGGGGTGCGTTTCTCCACCTGCATGACGTTGCGGTTCATGAAACGGAGAATGGGCTGCTTACCGTACAGTTCCTTGCCGTAGAGACTGGCAAAAAGGTTCATGAAGTCGCGGCGCAGCACCAGGCCCAGCACCTCGCCATTGTGGACAACGACGATGGATTCCATGTCCGGGGTGGAGGTGAACAGTTCGCCCACCTCCAGGAACCTGGCCGTGGCTTCGACCGAAACGCACGACCGGATGAGCGTCTCCACGGTGGGTATCTCCTCGTCTTCGGCACCGCGGGTCTCCTTGCGAAACAGCTTGGGCGACATCGAGATGGGTGGCACCTCGGCCGGCCGGCAGAAGTAGTAACCCTGCAGCATCTCCACGCCGATCTTGCGCAGGGTGGCGTATTCCCGCGCTGTCTCCACTCCCTCGGTGATCACGCGGCAGCCCAGGGAGGTGGCGATCTTGAGGATGGCGGCGACGAACTGCTGCTTGGTGCGGTCCTCGTCCACCCCCTGGATGAAGTGGCGGTCGATCTTGACGATGTCCGGCCGGATCTCCGACCAGAGCTTGAGGCCGGAGTAGCCGGCGCCGAGGTCGTCGAGCGCGACCCGGAAGCCCATCTGCCGGTAGTGGGTCAGGGCCTGCTGCATCAGGTGCACGTCTTCCACCGGGTGGGTCTCGGTCAGCTCGATGATCACCTGGCTGGGCGACAGGCCCGCCTGCTCGATGAATTCCAGCGTCTGCCCCTCACGGTAGTTGTCGTGGATCATGCTGTAGGGGTCGACATTGATGAACAGCCGGCCGGGCAGCCCCAGCCGGGCAAAGCGGTGAATCACCTCGCGGCGGCAGAGCAGGTCGAGTTCGGCCAGCCGCCCTGCCTTGGTTGCGACCTCGAACAGGCGCGTGGGCGGGTGCAGGACGGTGTTCACCGGGCCGCGGATAAGTCCCTCGTAGCCGTAGATCTGCCGCGTCTGGATGTGAATGATGGGCTGGAAATGGGCCTTTACTTTCTTCTCGCGCAGAATGAGGTGCAGCAACTCTTCCGTGGTCTGGTTCATGTCGCGGTCCGGTAGACTGTTGCTCATGATTTTCTTGAAGGCATTGCGGTTAAAGGATTTCAGGGTGATTGAAAGACTCTGGCTCGTATTGTGCGGTGGCCGGTGTTAGGTTTTTGTGAGGAAACGGTTACAACATCGCATCTGTGCCTCGAAACGGCTGTCACGCCCATGATCAGGGTCGGTGCCCCCGCGCAGAGTACATCTCGGGGCCCACTTTTTCGTCAGATTCCCGGCCGCGACCCGACAAATCTGGGAGATTCCCCTGAAGGCCTTGCCACCACATCCTTTTTATCGAATTCGCACCTCTCTGAAATGAAGTGCAATTCTGGCGTTCGTCCGAGAAGCGCCGGTGATGGCATGAGGTTTGCTTTGTTCGGGGCACACCATCACGCTGTTCCAACCACCAGGGGCCTCGCAGAATCATCGTGACAGCTGAGTACGCCATCCAGGGCCCGGAGGCCGAGTCCGTCTACCGGCACCTTTTCGCCAACGCGGTGGAAGGGATCTTCCTCACCACTCCCGACGGCCGCTATCTGGATGTCAATCCGGCCCTGGCAGCCATCTACGGCTTCACCTCGCCCGAGGACCTCATCGCCCACTTCCGGGACATCAAGCACCAGCTCTATGTCGTTCCCGAGCGCCGGGATCAGTTCATCCGGACGCTGGCGCGGGACAACAAGGTCATCGGCTTCGAATCCCAGGTGCGGAAGAAGGACGGGGGCATCATCTGGATCACCGAGAATGCCCGGGCCGTGTACGGCGACGACGGTGCGATCAGCTACTACGAGGGGACGGTGATGGACATCACCGACCGCAAGCGAACGGAATCCGACCTGGAGATACAGCGGGCCTATTTCTCGCAGCTGTTCGCCAACTCCCCCCAGGCCATCGTCATCATCGACAACCGCCGCAACGTGGTCAACTGCAACCATGGTTTCGAGCAGCTGTTTGGATACCGGGGCGTGGACATCGTCGGCTTCGGCATGCGCGCCCTGATCGTCCCCGACGAGTTGATGGCGGAATGTGAGGGCCTGCGTCAGGCGATCCTGGGAGGCGAGACGGTGCAGTGCGAAACCAGCCGACGCCACCGTGACGGCAGCCTGATCCCGGTGGACATGATCGGTTTTCCCATCCGGGTCGGAGGGACGATCAACGGGGTCACCTACATTTACCAGGATATCTCGGAGCGCAAGGCCTTCGAGGCGCAGATCACCCACCAGGCGTTTCACGATGCCCTCACCGGACTGCCCAATCGCACCCTGTTCGGAGAGCGGCTGGAGCGGGCGCTGGAGCGGGCACGGCGTCGGCCCGAGCTGTTCTACGCCGTCCTGATGATCGATCTCAACAAGTTCAAGATGGTGAACGACAGCCTCGGTCATCCGGCTGGCGATCAGCTGCTGATCGAGGTCGGCAAGCGGCTCTCGCTCTGCGTGCGCGCCATGGACACCGTGGCCCGCTTGGGCGGCGACGAGTTCGCGGTCATCCTCGAGGAGTTTCCCTCGCGCAAGGAACTGCTCAAAATCTCCCGCCGGATGCACTCCATCCTCTGTGAGCCGTTTTCGCTGCATGGCAGCGACATCATCCCCGGCGCCTCCATCGGCATCGTCCCGACCATCGCCGACTACGGCGCCACCGCAGATGTTCTGCGCGACGCCGACATCGCCATGTACCGGGCCAAGCAGCAGTGCAAGGGGCTGGTGCTCTTTGACAAGCGAATGCATCAGGAGGTGGTCGAGTCAATCAACCTTGAGGCGGAATTGCGGGAGGTGCTGGCGGCCGACGGTCTGACCCTCCATTACCAGCCGATCGTCAACGTGGCGGACGAGCGCCTGGAAGGATTCGAGGCCCTGGTGCGCTGGGATCATCCCCTGCGGGGCATGGTGCCGCCGGACCGGTTCATCCCGTTGGCCGAGGAAACCGGGCTGATCATTGATCTGGGCAAATGGGTGATCTCCGAGGCCTGCCGGCGGCTGAAACTGTGGCAGGAATCGATTGCCTGCGCCCGCGAACTGACCATGAGCGTCAACGTCTCCTGCCGCCAGTTCGCCAAGGCGGGTTTGGTGGAGCATGTGATGGAGGTGCTGCGGCACAACGGCCTGGCCCCCGCCAGTCTGAAAATAGAGGTCACCGAATCGGTCCTGATGCAGGACGTCAGCCGCACGGTCACGGAACTGGGCCGGTTGCGGGCGCATGGCGTACAGATCGCCATCGACGATTTCGGCACCGGCTACTCCTCGCTCTCCTACCTGCGGCGCATGCCCATCGATCATCTCAAGATCGACCGCTCATTTATCAGCGGCAACGAGGGGCAGGTGGAAAACGACCGGATCGTGCAGTCGATCATTTCGCTGGCCCGCAGCCTGGGGCTCACCGTGATTGCCGAGGGAGTCGAGAGCCGCGACCAGCTGGAACGCCTGCGAACGCTGCACTGCGACAAGGCGCAGGGGTTCATGTTCTCCCGCCCGGTGGACGGTCTCCGGGCCACGGATCTGATTCGCCAGTTCAATGACCGCTGACCGATTCGATTCACCCCATCATCCTCGCAGGAGGCGCCATGCTGGCCCTTTTTTCATCGAACAATAAAAATGAGCGGGTGGCCAGAGTCCGGGAAATCCACGCCGACCTGACCGGCCGCTGGGATCTGTCCCGAAGTTTCTCATTACCCGGGGAAGGGGCGGCGAACCTGCTCGTCGAGGCGCTCAACACCATGTTCGGCCGCCTCCATGCGTTTGTGCGCGACCTCACCCGGCGGAATGTGGAGATGGCCACAGTGGCCCCCCAGACCCATGCCATCGCGGGCAAGGTCAGGGCCTCCTCGGAATCGCTCACGCACAGGGCCGAGCAGATCGAAGCAACCTGCCGAAGGCTGGCCGACGGCATCGGCCAATCGGCGCTCAGCGCCGGCAGGGCGCTGGAACAGTCCGGCTTGATCGTGCAAGAGATTGACCGGACCTGCGCCCTGACCGATCAGGCGGTGGCGCGGACCCATGCCATGGAACAGGATGTGCACCGGCTCACCGGGGCCATCGCCGAGCTCGAACGCAAGTCGCAGGCCATCGGCTCGATCATCGAGTCCATCTCCGACATTGCCGACAACACGGGCCTGCTGTCGCTGAACGCCTTCATCGAGGCGGCGCGTGCGGGCGCGCATGGCGCCGGGTTTGGCGTCATCGCCCAGGAGATCCGGCAACTCTCCCAGGAGACGGCCAGGGCCGCGCTGGAGGTGAAGGACTCGTTGTCGGCCATCAGCGGGCTGATCCATGAGACCGTGGCTGCCGTTTCGCGGGTGGGGGAGGGGGTGGAGTCCGGGGTTGAGGGCAACCGCGAGGCCTCGGCCGCCCTGGAGCAGGTGAGCGGCAAGCATCGGCGGTTTCACACCCATCTGGAGGGGGTGATCGATGCGGTCCGGGAGCAGGAAAAAGCGGTGGCCCGCTTTGCCGGTGACCTCTCGCAGATCACCGCCATCGGCAGGGAGGGGCAAAAGGACAGTGCCACCCTCGCCCAGCTGGCCGAAACGGTCAAGCTGCTCACCGAACAGCAGTTGCTGGCCACCGGCATGTTCATTCTGCCGCAGTATCGCAGGGCCGAAGCCGTGGTGGCGGCCATGGCCGAGGACCCCGCCGTGCGCGAACCGGGGCCGAACACCGATCAGGCGCTCCAGCGGCTTATCCGGCCGCATGCCTTTCTAGAACTGCTTTATCTGACCAACAGCCAAGGGGTGCAGGTGTCCAGCAACGTCTTCAGGAGCGGGCAAGCGACACGGTGCGACACCTCGGCCCTCGGCAGGAACTGGAGCCGCAAGGAGTGGTTCCGCCAGGTGCGGGAGACGGGGAACGCCTACATCTCCGATATCTACAAATCCGAGGCGACCGACGCCTTTTGCCTGACCATCTCGATTCCGGTCTATTGCCAGGCTGCGTGGGTGGGCGTTCTCGGCGCGGACATCAGCTTCGAGGACCTGCTCGCCATTTAACCGTGCCGCCTGGTTTCCGGCCGTTTTCTGTCGGCCTCTGATCTCGGCTGCCGCGCCAGTGCGGCGATCCCGCGCGTATTCTCTATTCGGCGCCAGGTATCGGGCCTGCGCGGCCCTGCTCGGGTCTGGTTTTTCCTGACGTTCATGGGCCAACGTTGCGGCGCCTCCTAGCCGCAGGATTGAAAAATTGACCAATACCTCGTGTTTCTTTGCTGGATTCCGGCCTGCGCCGAAATGACGGATACCCAGCGCGGCTCGCCTTTGGCATGGCGGATGCGTCACCCCGGCAAAAGCCGTGGTCCAGACTGGCAGACAACGGTCTTCTAATTGTCTGCCGCCAACAATGGCGCCAGCGGTGGGCAGGCTGGGCCGCACCCGCCTTGCCGATCTCTTCCTCCCCTCCTTTTCGCTATCCACCAGACAGGAAACCGGAGCGCCCTAGGGTCAGGGCAGGTTCTGGTCAGGAAATGCAGTGGGAGAAGCCTTTCCGCCGTGCCCCTCGTGCCGGCAAAGGTCCAATCGCCCACGTTGGCAGCTGGCATAAAGTGTGGTAGGCAGTGCTTAGGCAATACAGTTTTGATGTTGGTGTCCTGGTGGAACCAGGAGTTTCGCATATCGATTGTTTCCTGAAAAACCGTATCGGGGGCAACATGATGACGGACATCGGCCTTGGAAAGCGGGCACTCGGGCTCGTGGCCATGCTTCTGCTGGGCATGCTGTGCGGGGGGCTTGCGCCTGCCTGGGCCGGGCAGGATCCCCCCGGTGTACTCATTCTCAATTCCTATCATCTGGGTGAACAGTGGTCTGACAAAGAACTTGCAGGCGTCCTTGAGGCCTTGCAGACCCAGTACCCCAACCTGGTTCCCATGGTTGAGATGCTTGACACCAAACGGTTTCCGTCGTCCACCCATCTCCATCTGCTGAAAAGCCACCTGCTCACGAAATATCGCAATCGCCCGCCGGACCTGGTCGTCGCCCTCGACAACCCTGCCCTGGATCTGCTCACCAAGAACGGATATGTCCTCTTCCCGGAGGCGCCGGTTGTGTTTGCCGGCATCAACGGCTATCACCCGGAACTGATCGCCGGCAGGCAGAAGATCACCGGCGTTATCCAACAACTGGATGCTGCCGGCACTCTGGAGATGGCGCTCTCTATGCACCCCGGGGCCCGCAATGCCCTGGTGATCCATGACTATACCGCAAGCGGCATCGCGGTCCGCGAGGAAACCGAATCCGCCCTTGCGCCCTTTTCCGACAAGCTGAACATCGCGTATGCCCCTGACGTTTCCTTTGAAGAGTTGAGCCGGGAACTGCGCGCCCTGGCAAAGACCGACATCGTGCTGCTCCTGACCTATGTGACCGACAGGACAGGTCGCACCTTCACCAGGGAGGAAAGCACCCGGCTGATCACCTCGCTCAGTCCGGCCCCTGTGTACGGGGTGCACGAGACAAACCTGGGCTTCGGCATTCTCGGCGGAATGCTCCTTGAAGGGCGCGAACACGGACGGCAGGCTGGTGCTCTCGCCCTGCGCGTGCTGCAGGGAACTGACCCCGGGCAACTCCCGCCGCAGGAAAGCCATTCCCGATGCATTCTGGATTTCAATGCGGTGCAGCGGTTCCAAGTGCCTGAGCGCCTCTGGCCCAAGGGTGTCCTCGTCATCAACCGTCCGCTCTCCTTATGGAATCGCCATCGCAGCGTGCTCATCCCCGCGCTTGCGGCCATCCTCGTTCTGGTGATGCTTTCGCTGCTGCTTTTTGTCACGGTGTTCCGGCTTCGACGCACGAAAGCGGCCATACGGAAGAGTGAGGAGAAGTATCGGGTGCTGTTCTCGATGATTCCTCTTGGCATCACCGTCACGGACCCGGCGGGGAACATTATCGAAACCAATGAGGCGGCGGCAAGGTTGTTGGGTGTGCCCAAGGAGGAGCACGAGACGAGGGCTCTGGATGGGGAAGAATGGCATGCCATCCGTCCGGATGGAGCGCCTATGCCGGTGGACGAATACGCAGGAATTCGGGCGCTTCGGGAGAACGCCCTGATTGAAAATGTCGAGATGGGGATACAGGGTCCGGCCAACGAAACCGTCTGGCTGAGCGTATCCGCCGTGCCCCTTCATCTGGAAGGGTACGGAGTCATGGTCATATACACTGACCTCAGCCAGCGCAAGCGCGCGGAAATGGATTTGCTGCGAAAGGATGCGCTGCTCGCTGCCATGCTGCGCAACCTGCCCTTTGATTTCTGGGCCCGCGATACCAATCAGCGCATTATCATGCAGAGCGATGAATCCCTCAACCTGTGGGGCGATCTGACGACCAATGAACTGCTGGATTGGCATTTTGACCAGGAAACGATGGACCGCTGGCGGTCGAACAACAGCCGTGCCCTAGCCGGGGAGATCGTTTCGGAAGACTGCAGCCTGGTCATTCAGAGCGGCGAGCGGCGGGAGTATCACAACATCGTCGTGCCGATCCGCGAAGGAGAGGAAATCCTCGGTATTCTCGGGATCAACATTGATATCACCGAGCGAAAGCGCTCGGAACAGGAGCGGGAGAAACTGCGGGATCAACTGATCCAGGTGCAGAAGATGGAGGCCATCGGCCGCTTGGCTGGCGGAGTGGCGCATGATTTCAATAACATGCTTGGGGTCATCCTCGGTCAGGTCGAGATGGCCCTGCAGCACCTCGACCCGGCAGTGCCTCTCCACGCCAACTTGAAACAGGTCCAGGCCGCGGCCCAGCGGTCGGCCGATCTCGCCCGGCAACTGCTTGCCTTTGCCCGCCGGCAAACCGTTGCCCCCCGCCTGCTCGATCTCAACGAGACGCTCGAGGGCATGCTGTTCATGCTTCGACGGCTGATTGGCGAGGACGTCGAACTGGTCTGGCGTCCTGGCAGGGACGCCGCCGTGGTGAGCGTTGACCCCACCCAACTCGATCAGGTGCTGGTCAACCTCTGCGTCAACGCCCGCGATGCCTTGACAGGCTCGGGGAGAATCACCATCGAAACCGGTTCGGCCTCCTTCGACGAGGCCTCTTGCACAGCCCACGCGGGCTTGACTCCCGGGGACTACGTACTCCTTGCGGTGAGCGACAACGGCTGCGGCATGGGTCCCGAAACCCTTGCCAACCTGTTCGAGCCCTTTTTTACCACCAAGGAAACGGGCAAGGGTACTGGCCTGGGACTGGCCACGGTCTACGGCATTGTCTGCCAGAACAAGGGCGCCATCAACGTGGACAGTGAACCCGGCCGGGGCACGACGTTTACGATTTATTTGCCCCGCCAGCAGGACGGACCCGAGCGGCTGGCCCGGGCCGAGATGGCGGCGCCTGTTCCGCGCGGCATGGAAACCGTCCTGGTGGTCGAAGATGAGCCAATGATTCTCGACCTGGCCAGCACCATGCTCGAAGTGCAGGGGTACACAGTGTTCCAGGCGGCCACGCCGGAAGAGGCCATCCGGCTGGCTCAAAGCCACGCCGGCCGTATCGATCTGCTGATGACCGATGTGATCATGCCCGGGATGAACGGTCGGGAACTGGCCACCCAACTGATGCCGCTCCATCCTGAAATGAAACTGCTGTTCATGTCCGGCTACACCGCCAACGTGATTGCCCACCACAACGTCCTTGACGAGGGGGTGCACTTCATCCAGAAACCTTTCTCTCTCCAGAGCCTTTCCATAAAGGTGCGTGAAACCTTGAACGCAGGAGCGGCTATCGGCAAGACGGCGCCAGGCAGGCCATAAGGGTGGTTGATCCGGCAGGCGGTAGGTTTCTGCGTCGGGAGGGGAAAGCGAGAGGACCTGGGTCCCGTTGACTGGCGAGCCTTGTGCTTGGCATGTATGCCGCCATTGGGGCTTGGAAAGACAGTCAGATAAGGGCTTGAGAGATAGACGATGGCATGTATCAAGTATCTTGAAAGATAGATCAATCACTCTTGCTTTGCCAGACCGCAAAAGATAGACTTTTAGTATCAATGTATCTTGTTTTAGCAGGTGGGCCCTCTCGTGATTGGCCTGCCAATATTTCCCGTCTCCCTTCACTGCCATTTCAGGAGGACCTCGAAGACCTATGGGAACATATCGTCACGTTGTCGGCTGGATACTGCTCTGGACCTGGGTTAGTTTGAGTCTTTCTGCTTGCGGAGGAGGCAGCAATCGCTCATCGAAGGATTATTACAAGAACGCCGTGAGCAACGCGACGGTCTATGTGGCGCCCCGACCTTGCTCCATTCAGCGGGTTGCAGTGCTGCCCTTCAAGGCGCCTACAGAGCTAATCGGTTCCTCGGTATCGGATATCTTCACGATGGAACTGCTGCGCACCGAACGCTATACCTTGGTGGAGCGGAGTCAGATTTCCGGGGTGTTGGGAGAGACGGAACTATCCCTGTCAGGACTTTCCGAAGAAGCTGCGATTGCAGCAGGCCGTATGCTGGGAGCGGACGGAGTCATCCTCGGCACTGTTGATGAGTATGCAACTGCGGCCGTTGATGGGCGGGCAGCGCCGGTTGTTGGGGCGTCCATCCGTATGATTGACTGCATTTCGGGCGAGGTCATGTGGAGCGTTGGCCATTCCAGCCGCTCCAACGATGGCCTTGCCACACTTTCCGGCCATGCCAGGGCTGTCGTTCTCGAGATGATGGTGGCTTTGGTGCAGAACTGGGAATTGCAACCAAAAGCCCCACAGGCTAAAAGCCACGCTGCGATGGCCGCCCCTCCACCAGTGCAGCATCTATCGCCTCACCCTCAGGTGCAGCAGGCGCCTCGAAAAGCGGAAGCCTTACAGCTACCGGCACAGGAACAAACAGCAATGCAGGCACCGCATGATTTCTCCGTTTCCGATATGGGCCTGCGCGAAGTCAAACTCTCATGGCCGAAACCTGCAGGAGAACTCAACTACCGAATTGAACGCGCAGACAGGGCGGAAGGTCCATTTCAGGAAATTTCGACGATCCCGGCTTCACAAGGATCCTATGATGACCGGGGGACCGGCAAGTCCCCCTTGGTTGATGGGAAAACCTATTACTATCGCATCTTTTCAATGGATCAGCAGGGGCAGATGAGTCAGCCCTCACCGGTGCGGGAAAGCATGATCGCCCCCCCACCCGACCCGCCTAGAAATCTAAAGATAGATATTCGGGACGGCAAGAAAGTGACTGTACGCTGGTCACCGGCAGATGCAGAAGGCGTGGTCGAATATCTTGTTGAGCGCCGGGGGCCGCAGAACAGCTCTTTCGTTCAGATTGGAAAGACTGATAAACTCGAATTCATGGAAGAGGGATCGGCCTCTTCGCCTCCCGAAAATGCAACCCAACAACATTACAGAATCCGTGCGGTTAACCGGGTTGGCGCAATAGGTGAGCCCTCGGCGGCTGTACAGGCAGTGGCCTCGGGAGACTTGGCAGCACCGCCGACGGCGACCACAGCAACACCTTCAGAAACACCTCCTGCTGTGGCAGACGAAACCCTACACGTCGCAACTCCTGAAAAAACGAAGTCCATGGCCGAAGGAACCGCAGTGACACCTGCAACAGGCCGGGGACCGGAAGAAACCAACAGTAAGGTGGAAGAGATAGAGCAACCGGATGGAACCAAGGTGAAAAAAGTAGTCACTACGACCATCACCCCCCAAGAGGGAGGGGGCGAGACAACGGTGGTAACCACGGAAAAAATCACCACCAACAAGGATGGCTCATCTCGAAAGGAGACCCAGACCTATACGACATTTAAGAAAGCAAAAGCAATGATGAGCAGGAACCGGGATTGAGCAAGGCGCTGACACAGGGCACCCCTGCAGACGTATAGGCCAAACCGTCTTGCATCATACAGAAAAGAATTGCGAGGTGACGCGATGAGAGCACACCATACGATACGATTTCTTTTCAGGTACGCTGCCCTGCTGTGTGCCCTGTCCATTCCTGCAACGTCTCTGTGTGCCGAGAATCCTGACCAAGACCTTAAGGCTTATGGTCGCAAATGGGATGAAATTCAATCCGGATGGAACGCAGAACAAGAGCTTCATAAGCAGACCATGGACAAGCTCAAGTCCGGACCTCAGACACCCGAAACCCAACACCAGATAAACGAAGAACTGGGCCGCCACAACAGTCGCAGCAAAGACTTTGCCGGCCAGCGGCAGGTGATTCAAGATAAGATCATCAGTGAGGCCAACCGGCGGACAGCAAGCGGGCAACAGCAAAAGACGACTTCAAAACCTGGATCCCTAACGGCGGGAACCGACCCCACCAGTGCCGGAGGCCGTGGCATGGCCGGCGATGGCGACTACGGCTCCGGCCCCCGCACAGCGGACAAGGTGCAGGGGGTGCTGGACGACATGGGGATCAAGACCACGGTTAAAACCACTCCGAGCACGGTTGAAATCGGAGACGGCATGAACATGACCGTCAACAAGGAAGGAGCCCTCGGCAAGCCAGGTTCCGGCGCACACCAGACCCAGATCGAGGTGGATGCGCACGTCAAGGACACCTACGTGTCCGAATCCATGAAACCAGACCAGCCCGGCCGTGATTATGTGCAGGTGCAGGATCACAAGAAAAAGGCCCTCGGGGGTCTGAACAGCGATCCCGCCGACCTGCCGCGTAACCCCGAAGGAGCGCGTGATATGGTCAAGGGAGCAACAAAATCACTCAATCATCTTCCTCCCGCCGAGGCTGAGGCCATCCTCAGCAAGCATGGCCTCACTCCCGACGACATGACCGCCATCAAGGAAGGCCGGGCCAACGTCACCCCGGAAAACGCTGAGAAAATCCAGAATGCCAGCCGCGAGGTCATCGAAACCGCAGAAAGCCGTACCCGTGCCCAAGCCGATGCTGATATGGCAAAGACGCAAAAGCAGGTGTCCGACCTTGAGGCGGCTGGCAACAGGACCGAAGCCAATCGACTCCGTGAGCAATTAGTTGATTCCCGGACCAAGATTACCGAAACAACGATTGCCAACACCCAGGCGGATGCACAAGGACACAACAAAACGACAACGCCAGGCGACACACCCGATGGCAAAGCCGGACCGGCGACAGACGGCCCTAATGGACGCGGTCCCAGCACCGATTCTCCCGATGGAAAACCGCGCGGCCCTGTTGCCGACGCGCCGGAAGGCAAATTCGGCAAGGCGGTGGACAAGTTCGGCAAGGGCATGCAGGCTGTAGATATCCTCAGCGGCGCCCAGGACTTCAAAGAGGCGGCGAAGAAAGGCGATGTCGAAGGTATGGGCAAGGCGACCATCAACGCTGCCGATGGACTCGTCGGTGGCGTCAAAGGCACGGTGGATACGCTTGTCACAAAGGAAAATGATCGCTCGGCCGCCCAGGAAGCCATCGACCAGGCCAATCGTACCCACCTCGAAAATCAGAACCAGCGCATTGCCATTGATCTGCAGCGCTCCGGGATGGCAAAAGACGAAATCAAGGATATCCTCGATGCCAAGGCTAGAGGCGATGAAGGGCCGCTCCGCGACAGTTACGATAAGCTGAACAAACCCATCCCTTCACTGGTGGTTGAAAAACCTGTAGAAGGCGATGACACGCCCAGAGACCGTGCCGGACAGGTAGCGACTGGCATCGGCGAGAAGGTTATCAAGACAGGAACATTCGTGAAAGAAGCTGGCGAAGACATCGGTGAGATCGCCACAGGATTGACCGAAAAAAGTGTCACCGGCGAGCTCATCGACCAGCAGAAGAAAAATCTGGCTCCGTCGAACATCGCCGAAGGTCTCGGGGCGGCGGCCGATACGATCAAGGCCGGTCGCGACGAAGCCCGGGCCCGGGACTCGCTGGCCGATAAACTGGTGGAAAAGGGAGCGGCTCCTGGGGAAGCCGCCAAGGCCGCTGAGGCATGGTCAAAAGGTGACCGCAGCCAATTGGACGCCCTCAAGGAGAAACTTGGCCTGCCTGTTGCCTCCCCCAAGGCCGAAGGCACAGCACCGGAGGAGAAGCTCAAACCTGCGGGGAAAAGTGTTGATGGGAAGCGGAAAGACGAAGCGTTGGGCTTTGACGCCAAGCCAAAAGGCAAGAGAACCAATGATAAACCGCAGGGCGATCGTACCGGAAGTGCGGCAGGCACCGGCGATGCGACCGCACAGGCCAACGGCCAACATCAGGATAAAGGAACCAAAAGTGAGGAAAGCGACAGCAACCCGTCCGTGCCCAAAGTGCCGATCAATGACGCAGGCCAGCAGGTAGGGGCTGGGGCCTATGAGCAGGGTAATATGGTTATCAGCCCGGACGGCACCGAGTATGAAAAGAAGGGTGATGCCTGGGTCCCCACGGGAAACAACTACGGAAAATACGACCCCAATAAGGGCTCGACAGGTGGAAAGGGAACCGGACTGACCGGCCCAGCCAAAAAGGAAGCGACCACAAAACAACATCAATCCGAAGCGCAGGACTCCTTGAAGGGAAGTGAACCCTCGGCGGATGATACCCCCTGGGCTTCTGCCGACTCCGGCCAGGGCGGTGGTTCAACCTTGGGAAATTATGCAGACCAGCACAATGCCGAGTCACAGCAGAAGACCCAGGACTCGATGACGACTATGGGCCAGAATTCACAGATGGGCGAGGCGGCCAACGTCAGCAACCAGGCCCTTTCTGACGCTCGGAATATCAGGGAAACCGGCGCTCGCGATGCCAATGCCGTTCAGACCAAATCAAATCAGGATATCACCAAGCAGGACAGCAGGGACAGTTGGGGCAACGTCCTCGGCAACGCCGTCACCCATGGCATACAAGAGGGCGCGGAGGAATTCGGCGGGACCCTCGGAGAAAAAGGGGCTGATGCCGTTGCTGACGATATCTTCGGAGGTTCTCACCATGGCGGCAAGGGTTCTCAGGGTAGCAACAAGGGTTCTCAGGGTGGTGACAAGGTTTCTCAAGGTAGTGGAAAGAGTACACAGGGTAGCGGCAAGGGATCTCAGGGCAGTGGGAAGGGTACAAAGGGTAGCGGCAAGGGTAGACTAAAGGACTGCAAGGAGACCAAGGAGGGCTGCACACTCCATGGCTCTGCCTCCTGACCGTCCATATGGAGCCATTTCGGGGTCGGCTTAGTGTAGCCGGGCTGAGACAGGGTAAACAGAGCCACTTCTCATGAACAGACTGATACAGCTGATAATGTTTGCCGTAGTATGTATTTTTTTGCCTGGTACACTCAGCAATGCGAGAGAGGCAACACCTGATGCAGCGGTGGACAGCCTGTTTCCTCAACCGAGCGTCAAGACGCAATCGAAAATTGACTTGGGAACATCCGATCACAAGCCCTCTTCTTCTGCAGATTCTCTGAAAATATTTTCAAAGCGTCTTGATAATGTAGAATCCCGTCTTGGGGCAGCAACTCGACAGCAGGCACCCACGACAACGATTGAACGACGATTGATCGATGCTGAACAGCGCCTTGACCGGCTCGAGCAACAATACAACCGGATGCAGCAACTTGAGCAGCGGATTCGCAAAATAGAAACACAACGATATTGATGGAGGAAGAGGATGAAACAACCGTTTTTCTGGCTCACTCTGCTGCTTCTGCTGAGCGGCTGCGCTGGATCTTCCGGAGGGAAGGCCAATATATTCGTCGGAGAGGGACACGAAGCGATACGCAAGGTCTCCGTCCTGCCGTTCAAAGCACCGACCGAGCTTATCGGGGCATCGGTTTCCGATCTGCTGACCACCGAGTTGATGAAAATCGGCCGTTACGAAATGATTGAACGCGGCCAGCTGTCAGCAGTTCTCGGTGAAACCGAGGTCGCCCTGTCGGGCCTGAGTGCCGGCCAGGCCGCCCAGCTCGGGAAACTGGTGGGCGCAAACGGGGTCATTGTCGGTACCGTTTCCGAGTATGAGGCCTCCGCACAGGGCGGCGAGACCCGTCCGGTCGTTGGCGTCAGTGCCCGGCTCATCGATACCACCTCGGGAAAGATTATCTGGAGTATCAACAATTCAGGGCAAGGAAGTTCCGGCGAGACGACCTCCGAGTTTGCCCGAAAAATAGTGCAGGGAATGGTTGAATCCTTGAAACAACAGAGTCGCTGAGGGTGAAGGCATGAACGTTACTCGTACATTGACCTTTGCTGGCCGCATTGCCTGTGTCATCCTGGCCTTGCTTGTGACCGGGTGCGGAGCACCCGCACCGAGAATGACAGTCGCTCCACCTGACCAGCCAGTGACACCAGTTGACGAGGCGGTCCAACTTCCTTCAGCCTCCCAGCTGCCAAGGGTCATGATCATGATCGATGAACAGAGCCTCGGCACCATCGCCACCTCGGAAGTGGAGTCGGTGGCGGTAAACAAACTGCTGGAACAGAACGTACCGGTGGTAAATCAGGACATGGTCCGTGCCAATATCGCCCGCAACCAGCAGATGCTGCAGATGGCCGGCGACAACCGTGGCGCCGCCTCTCTTGGGACGCAGTTCGGCGCCGATGTGGTGCTGGTCGGCGAGGCGGTTGCCAAACCCTCTGCCCGCCGGATAGGCGATTCCAATCTGCGGTCCTATCAGGCTGTGGCCACCCTGCGAGCCATCAGGACTGATAACGCGGCCACGCTGGCGGCGGCATCGCAGGACGCCACCCAGGTCGGCCTGGAGGATGTGAGCGGCAGCGCCAAGGCCCTGCGCGCCGCCGCGGAAGCGAGCCTGAACAGGATAATCCCCCAGATACTGGCCAAGTGGACCGCCGGCGGGGCAGGTCCGGTGGCCGGAGATGCCCTGCATCGCCTGGAAATGACAGTGGGCGGCGTGGACCAGATGTGGAAATTGAAGGCGATCAGAGAATCTCTGCGCGGACGGAAGGCGGATTTGCAGAACGTGGTACAGCGCAGCTACACCTCGGGTCTGGCCGAATTCAGCATGGATTCTAAACTTCCACCGGAAGAACTGGCCGAACAGCTCGTGCTCATGCCACCAAAAGGCTTGCGCATGCAAGTCCTGGAAATCGCCGCGGGACACATCCAGCTGCGGGCGGTGGAACCCTAGCCTGCCAACAGACTGAAGAGATGACAATATGAAGACAGCTGCGCGATGGAATCTGCTGATACTTGCAGTATTGGTTATGATGCAGGACGTTTCGGCCGCCAAGGTCTCGGACACCGAGGTGCTGCTGCGATCGTTCATCCATTTTTCACTGACCCAGGAGGTCAGGGCTCAGGCCATCGCACTGGCGAATAATCTGCCGACCAACGAGGCGGATCAAATCAGGAATGTGGCTGGCAACTGGTTCAATGGCGAAATGGCCGAACTGCGCAAGAATCTGGAGAAGACATTTGGCGATGCGGCAAAAGATCAATTCAAGAAGTTTGTCGGAGAATATACCTCAGCTGAAAAAACCAGTGACCTGGACTATTTGGCCAATGTAGCCAGTCAGACCGAACTGCCTCAGGCGCCGCAGGGTTTTGCCAGCCTGCGGAAAATGGCAATGAAGCAGTGGATGGGGCGACAGTTGTCCGCCGGCACAGGACTCCTGAGCGAAATCCAGACCTGGATCGAGGTGGGTCGTAAGCAGACCGATGCACCCCCTTTGCAGATCTGGCTGGCCCGCAATGATACACCGGGAACGACTCCCACTCCCCCGGCCACCGAGCCTCCGCGCCATAAGAATTCGCTGGCGGAGGCGGAGGCACCGGCTCCCGAATATAATCCCAGCCAACCGCCTGTCGGCAGCTCGATGGATGCCTTTACTCAACTGCGCAAGGTGAAACGCGAGAAGGCAATGATGGACTCCCAGGCAGGCATGCAGCAGATGGCCATGGAGAGGCAGGCGGCTGAACAGGAGTATGGGGCACGCAAGATGTCCGATGCCCAGGCCGATGCAGATGCCGCACGCGCCCATGCCCAGAAACTAGCCGCTGTTGAGAGCGAGGCCCTGGCCCAGCGCGAGAACAGCTGGGGCAACCGCCTCAAGCAAATCATCGGCGGCACGGTCAGCGTCGGCCTGGGGGCGTTCACCGGCGGCATCGGACGGGAGGCGGGCAGGCAGGCCGCCGAAGAGCTTTTCCGCTGAGGCCTGCCTTCAGCTCCACCTTGATTGACTGGTCATTTCAGCCAAAACGGGCAGCAGGGCACCAGTAGCTGGATGAAAAGGCAACAGGGGTGACCTCCACTTCCTCAGAGCGGTCCCACACCCTCAAGGTATCCAACCCATCCCCCGGTCTTGAGACAAGCCAGGACCCTGCCCCCGGCCCCTGAAAATAGGGGTACCCTTCTTTTGAAAATCCCCGACCAAATGCCGAGGTAGGTATCGCGGCCATCATCCTGAACAGGCTTCCTCGGCCGCGGCACGCGCATCCACAAAAGTCCACATCTGCTCTGCATTCTGATTCCGAACTCCCTCTAGAAAGAGTTAATTCGACTGGATCGGAAGGCAAATACTTTACGAGCGACGAAAACAGCGATCGACCTGATTGCTTGATGTGACCCGATCACTGATTGACAGGCCTTGCTAGAGAACACAGTGTTAGTAGAACGACGCGGCGTGACCGCTGCCAGACGAGACGCTACCCTTCAGACGGCCCATGCGTCGGTCTTGCCAAGGCACTGACTCTTCGAGGAGGAGCACCCATGCCAGCCATCCATACTTCTATTCGCCTCATCAACAGAACGCTTCTTTTTCTTCTACTGGTTTTTCAACCAATCAGCGTTGCGGCGCTCACCATCGAGGATATCACCTTTCAGGAGAGCGTCAGTATTGACAACCAGCAGATTCCGATTCGAGGCGCGGCTTTGCTGCGCTGGTTGAATATCTTCAAGGTCTACGTGGCGGCTCTTTACCTGCCCGAAAACGGTTCTCCCCATGAGGCCCTTGCCGATATCCCCAAGCGCCTTGAAATAAGCTATCTCGTCTCCATACCCGGGCCAGATTTTGGCAAAGGAGCAGAAGCAATTCTGGAACGGAACAACAGTCCAGATGAGTTGGCTCGCTTGCGAGGCCGCATTGATAAAATCAATGCGGTGTATCGCGACGTCAAGCCGGGCGATCGGTATGCGTTGACCTACGCTCCGGGCCAAGGAACGGAACTGAGCTACAACGGTCGGCCTCTCATCACCATCGAGGGGGCGGATTTTGCCGCGGCGTATTTTGGCATCTGGTTGGGCAAGGATCCCATTGACCTGGAAATGCGCAGCCGACTGATCAATGGCGGCTGAGAACAGAGGAAACCCTCGGGGAGATTTTCATGTCATTTGCTTATCGATCATATTGGTGGCCCATTTACGCGCTGCTTGCATTGCTCACGACGGGTTGCACCTCGTTGCAATTATCCGACTACGCCAACGAGAAACCACAGTTCGACATGCAAGCATACTTCAACGGGCGCGTTGTTGCCCATGGCATCGTCCAAGATCGTTCAGGGAAGGTCATTCGCCGCATGGCGGTCGAGATGCAATGCAGTTGGCAAGGCGACATCGGCACTCTCGATGAACATTTCACCTATGCTGATGGCAAGACAGAACGCCGCGTATGGACGATCAAGAAACAACAGGATCGGTACATCGGCACAGCGGCCGACGTTGTCGGCGAGGCGGTCGGGGCGACGGCAGGAAATGCCTTGAATTGGAAATATGTGCTCGCCCTGCCTGTTGACGACAAGGCCTACAACGTCAATTTTGACGATTGGATGTGGCAGCTCAACGACAGAGTCTTGATGAATCGGGCCGTCTTCTCGAAGTTTGGATTCAAATTGGGCGAGGTCCTGATTACCTTCACTAAGGAATAGAAGCGTTCAACTGCAAACCATGAATCGGGTTGATTTCGATGCCGAAAACTTAGGTCTCCGGTGAAGGAAACCAGGCGGAATTGGACATGAAATGCCGGCGCGATATTCTTATCTCATATTGATTTTCCATTGGTAACGAATCAAAGAAAACTGGTTCGACACCACCTGCCCAAGATACCCTCCCGCTCACGCATCCCCTGACATGGTCACCTTGCTGCGCAGACCCTCGTACAGCCCTGCATGGTCCAGTAGGATGTCCCCCGAAAGGCCACGTTGCACCCGCTTCGACGCAAGGGCCTGTTTGCTCATCGTAGAGTGCGCGGTCAGGGCATCCATGATGGCACCGAGGAGTTCCTTGGCCAGGTCCGGCGAGTTCGCGAACTGCTCCTTGGTATTGTTCGCCGCCTGTTCAGCCAGGATCTCAGACTCCATCAGCTTCCCCTTGATCACATTGTTGACGTAGATCAGCTTGTCGTCGTCGGTCAGCTCGCCCTCGAAGAGGTCGTTCACCTTCGCGATGATCTCAGCCAGCAACACCCGGCAACGGCGCGGTGATACGGCGGCAACGCCCTTTCCCCTTGATCCCGCGCCAGTGGCTGCGCCACCAGTACCAGGTGCTGGGCTTTCTTCCGGGCCGCCACCCCATCACCCTCTTTGCCGAGGAATCCGGGTGGGTCGGGGCGGGGCGGTGGCAGAGCGGCGGATCTCCTTACGTTCCCGCGGACATCTCCGATTCATTTTCGCCGAAGATGGTAATATAAGGCTGGTACCGGAAGACGCGGTTTCGTTTGTACCCCGTGGCCTCCTGGAGAATTTCCAGTTGGGCAAGGCGGGAGACAAGGCTGTTGGCGGCGGTGTAAGTTGTCCCGGTGAGGGCTTGCACTTCGGCCACGGAGACTATGGGGCGCTGGTAAAGCGATTCGAGAACGCGATGGCCGTTCCCGGCGGCGCGACCAAGATGGGCGGTGACCGCAGCGCGGTGGTCCTCCCGCAGGGTGAGGATACGGCGAGCCGTCTCGGTGGCCTCCCGGCTGACGCTGACGATGCCGCGCAGGAAGAAGGCCAGCCATTGTTCCCAGTGTCCATGGTCGCGGATGGCTTGGAGGTGCTCGTAGTATTCAGCGCGGTGTTGTTTGAAGAAATGAGAGAGGTAGAGCACCGGCTTGAGTAGGATTTCCTGCTGACAGAGCAGGAAGGTGATGAGTAGCCGTCCCATGCGGCCATTGCCGTCCAGAAAAGGGTGTATGGTCTCGAACTGCGCATGGGCAAGCCCGATCTGGATGAGCTGGGGGAGATCGTTTTCGGCATGGAGGAAACTCTCCAAGGCACCAAGAGCGCCTGGCACTTCATGGGGTGGCGGCGGGACAAAGGTGGCTTCGTTGAGGGTGGAACCGCCTGGGCCAATCCAATTTTGGGACCGCCTAAGTTCACCGGGCGCGAGGCGGGCGCCGCGCACTCCCTGGAGAAGTCGCTCGTGGATTTCCTTGATTAGTCGGATGGACAAGGGCAGTTCGCGCAAACGATCAAGGCCGTAATTCATTGCGGCCACGTAGTTGACGACCTCATCCACATCTTTGGGGCTCTCCGGAGAGAAGATATGCGCCTCAGCGGCGAGAAGATCTTGAAGGGAGCTTTGCGTACCTTCAATCTGGCTGGAGAGAACGGCCTCTTTCCGCACATACATGAACACGAAGAGGTCAGGATTGGGCAAGGTCTGAATGGAACCGTCGAGGCGGCCTAAAGCGCGATCGGCGAGCGAAAGCAGGGGCTGGAGTTCACCTTCCATTTGAATCGGCGGAGTAGGTGGAAGCGCCGCAGGGATAAAGGCGCGGTAGCCAGTCGGCTGGACCATATAGCGGCCAGCGCGATGGTGCTGCTCTGTGGATGATTCGGTCGGTCCGCTCATTGTAGGCAACGTAGCATATAGAAGGGGCATGGCTGCATGTTAAAGGCTGCCGTTAATATAACCCAAATGCTCAGCTTTACATAAGGCAAAGTACAATATGGATGGGGGGGAGTGCGTTCGCGCCGTGGCCTCCGTCCATTTCTACCGTTGACTCTTGGATGTTAAACGAAATAAAACAATGCCGTTCCAATGAATTAGAGAAATGCAATAGCACGGTCACCAATGCTGATCGGGGGTGTCTTCAGATCCAGCAATACCTGCTACAATCTTTAGTCAGCTCGGATATACACCCTCAAGGTATCCAACCCACCCCCCGGTCTTGAGACAAGCCAGGGTCCTGCCCCCGGCCCCTGAAAATAGGGGTACCCTTCTTTTGAAAATCCCCGGCCAAATGCCAAGGCAAGTATCACCGCGTCGCAGCCGAGGGCAGCAGCTGACCGCGCCAGCACCGCAGCAGGGCACTGGCACCGGGTTGGCCGAGCTTCTGAAAAAAGGCCACCCTCACGGTCAAAGGGGCATAGGTATTTGACAGGGCCGAGCAGTGACTGTGTGGGCCAGGGTGGCCGGAATGGTAACCGGGGGCCGTGATCACCTGATGGTGGTCTCGGACAATGTTCCGACTCACTGGAGGGTCTGCGAGAAGGTGCTACAACTGACCGGGGGATATGGAACTGGGCGGATGGGTGAAATGAGGACGGATTTGATCACGCCATGTAACCGAACGAAAAAGGGGTCAGGCCGATGTGGCCTAACCCCTTGATATTTCTGGCGCGCCTGGAGAGATTCGAACTCCCGACCTACGGATTCGTAGTCTCTGGGTTTAACGATTTACTGACATTGACGGAGCAAGATTCGCGTTGACAAAACAGATATTTAGATGTAGGCAGACATTGACGGAGATTGACCGAAAAACCTAACCCATGACACAGAACCTAACCCATTCATAACCCAAACGCGGAGTCCGTGGGCCATGGCGCGACTGGAAATCAACTTCACCAAGGCGGCGATTGACAACCTGCAGGCACCGGCGGCCGGCGACCGGTTGGAAGTGTACGACACCAAAACCCCACACCTGCGCGTCCGCGTCTCGCACACCGGGCGGAAAGTGTTCGAGGTCTACCGCTGGCACCAGGGACGGCCAACGCGAATCAAAATAGGTGTCTGGCCCGACCTGAGCATTGAGCAGGTACGCAAGGAAGCGGAGAAACTGAACGCGGAACTTGCCAAGGGTGAAGACCCTGCTGAGCAACGGCGGCAACGGCGGCAGGAAATGACCTTTGCCGGGCTCTTTGAAATCTACCTGGAGCGGCACGCCAAGCCCCGCAAGCGCACTTGGCAGGAAGATGAAGACTACTATCACCGTCACCTTGAGAGCAAGTTGGGTAAGAAGCGGCTGTCCGACATCACCAGGGCGGACGTGGCAGCCATCCATGCACGCATCGGGAAAGACCGGCCGACGCACGCCAACCGTGTCCTTGCCCTGATCAGTAGCATTTTCGGTCGGGCTATCGAGTTCGGGCTGTGGGACCAGTTCAACCCCTGCCTGGGTATCCGCCGGTTCCCCGAGCATGCCCGCGACCGCTTCCTTTCCGGAGATGAACTACGGCGATTCTTCGAGGCTATGGAGCAGGAGCCGAACGATACCGCCCGTGACTTTTTCACCGTTGCCCTGCTCACCGGCGCCCGTCGCGCCAACGTCCTTGAAATGAAGTGGGCTGACCTGAATCTGGACGAGGCCACCTGGCGGATCGGAAGGACCAAGAACGGCACCCCGCAAACCGTGGCACTGGTGGAGCCTGTGGTGGAGTTGCTGCGGATCAGGCGGGAACGGATCAACAGCCTTTTCGTTTTCCCGGGATCAGGAGTAACCGGCCACCTGGTGGAGCCCAAGAAATCCTGGGCACGCATCTGTAAGGCGGCTGGCATCGATGGCGTACGCATTCATGACCTGCGGCGGACCATGGGTAGCTGGCAGGCGAAAACCGGCGCAAGCCTCCCAGTCATCGGTAAAAGCCTGAACCACAAGAACCAGAGTACGACCGCGGTCTATGCACGCCTCGACCTCGACCCGGTACGTTCTGCGATGGAGAAGGCAGCGGCGGCCATGTTGGCGACCAGGGACCAGGAGCCGAGGGTGGTCAAGCTGCGGAAGGTCGGCGGAGAGTAACCGAGAGCCCCTGAAACTGGCGGAGCATACTGTATAACCGGGCACCCATAATTCTCGTTGATCAGTAACCATTTATTGATTACAATGAAGGCATGAAATACTAGGTGGTGGTCAGGCGCAGGGTGCTCAAAGATGTTGAGCGGATGCCCAAGGCGGAACAGAACCGGCTGGCGATCCTGATTGATGGGTTATCGAGATCAGGGCCAGCACAGCCCGCATGGCCGAACTACAGTAAACTCTCGCTGACCGAGTACCATTGCCACCTCAGCCGGAAATGGGTTGCCTGTTGGCGACATGATAAAAGAACGATAGAAATTGAGGTCTACTATGCAGGTAGTCGCGAAAACGCCCCGTATTGATCTGCGCATTTCTGGGGAAATCCCGGAGAAAATTCTTCGCGCACTTGAAGAAGAGTATGGCGATGCCCTCCAGGTGCTGGGCGGAGAAGATGATGAGCTGGTGGATGTGACGGCGACCGATTGGTATCGGGAAACCAAAATGAGGATCACCCCCGGCGACACTCTCCGTATTTACCGGGAGAATGCCGGATTGACCCAAACAGCCTTGGGGCAACGAATGGGTGGTGTTCCGAGGCAGCATATTTCAAACATGGAAAACGGCAGGCGCCCCATTGGCAAGGAGAATGCCAAGCGCCTGGCGGCGGCGTTGCACACCGATTACCGAGTGTTTCTGTAGAAATAGACCTTCGGGCGCGGATAGGTCGGGGCTGATCACTTCGACTGACAAGGCGGAATCCCTTGACCGCTTTCCGCGCCTCCTTCCTGCAAGGGACTACATCATCTTTCCGAAGGGAGAAAGACAAATGACCTCGCCAGGCTCTCAGTTACCATGGCTCCCTCTCGCCAAAGCCGCTGAAAAAGTATCTGAATTAACCGGAAAGCATCACTCTGAGGCCGATATCCTTCGCGCCGCGCTAGCAGGGTACTTGTCGCTTTCTGTGCAGTTGATCTCCCCGGTTTTTGCCAGGCCAGGGCATTTTCAGAAGTACGCCAAAGACGCCCCTCATGGCATTTCGGCTAACGTGTCGCTGCTGTGCGCGGGAAACGGTGTTGACAGGGAGAAGCACGTGCTGCCAGAATTTTTGGGTATTGGGGACGTGGCTTTTGCCTACTCTTCGGACCAAGGCGAATACGTTCAGGGACTGCTCGATCTACTGTTGATCCGCAACGGCAAAGCGCACGTTCAAAACCTTGAAAGAAGGAAACAGGGCGAGTGTGAGGGATATTTTCTGCCGTCCGGCGGAATCTATCTCAAGGGACCGACAGGGACCTTTTGGGAACTCCAAGGGGATGTTGATAGCGGCACAACCCATTCAGACGATCACGAAATCGTGCACACGCCTGCGGAACGATTCCGTGAAGATTGGCGCATTGTGGTGCGACCTTCTGAACTGGAATGGATGTCTTTTCACGAAAAGTCCCTTGCCACTACCACCCCAGTGGATTTACCGCCGACCACTGCCCCGCCGTCTGCGGATCACCAGGCGGCGGACCAGCGACCGACCAAAAAAGGCGGGCGGCCGCCTAGCCAACTGTACCTTGGCATTGAAGTGCTCTACTTGAAAAAGCTGGCGGCTGGCGAGAAAACCCTATTGGAGCCACAGGCAGGGCGGGCGTTCGTGGAAGAACTGCGCGAGGCCGTCAACGGCCCGAAGGTTTGCGAAGAAATCGAGGTCTACATTCGCAAACTCGAAAGGCGAGGCGGGTACTATCGTATTTACGTCCAAGACCCGCCCGAGATTGACGGGCGACCGCCCAAGAGTAACGAAAAGCCGAAAGGTTACACGACGGCCGACGTTTCAAAAATCATGTACAGGCTACGCAAGAAATTCCCCCTCGAATAGCCACCACCCCCGCAAGCCCCCCCATTTTCTGTTCGCAAACCCTTTTTCCCGTCGCAAACCCCCGGTTTGCGAAATTGCCTGCTGTACGTTCCCCGCAACAAAGAAACACCTCTACCCCTTGTTGCGGAGGAACACAGCATGATCCACGAAACACCGACTCCCCCCACCAGCACGAAAAGAGACCTGCGCCTGTCGAAAGGAACCGTTGCGGCGATGGTCACCACCCGCCCCAAACTTCTGACCGAAGCCGAAGCGGCCGACTACCTGAGCGTTGAACCCCAAACCTTGTGCGCCTGGCGCTGCACGCGACGGTACAACCTGCCGTTCATCAAGGTCGGGCGGCTGGTCCGGTATCGTCCCGAGGATCTAGAAGCGTTCCTGCAAGAACGGACGTTTGGAGCCGTGCAGGAGGGTTGAGCCATGACTGTGCCCCCGAACTACCATGGGCCAGAGCTTGCCGGGCGGAGTGTGGATGACCTGCACCGCCTCCGCGAGCAGATTTTTCGAGAACAAGGGATGTACGCGCCTGCGGCCGCAACTGTCGGTGTTGCCCGGAAGAGTGAGCAGGCCAGCCAGCATCAGGGCACCGGGCAAGAAAACTGGAACCCCCGCCGGTTCCGCCTCCTGCATATCGGTGAGGTGGTCAGCGACATCCGCCCTCCTGAATTCCTTATCGACGGTGTCATTGAGACCGGAACCCTGGGCGAAGAGTTCGGCGACCCTAGCAGCTACAAGACCTTCATTGCGCTGTCCATGATGCTCTGCGTGGCATCGGGCCTGCCGTGGTATGGCCATGCTGTCAAACGAGGCCCTGTCGTCTATATCGTCGGCGAGGGTAGGCAAGGTATAGCCAGACGCTTGCTTGCCTGGGGGAAGTATCACAGCGTGAACGTTGGCACCTTGCCCTTCTTCATATCATCCGCGCCAGCTGCGTTGATTGACCCGGCGTCGGCCGCCGAGGTCGCCGAGACCATTGCCGAGATCACAAAACAATACGGGCCGCCGGCTATGATCGTCATTGATACCCTGGCGCGGAATTTCGGACCGGGGGACGAAAACGCGACCAAGGACATGAGCGTATTTGTCGCCAACCTCGACCGCTACTTGGGGAACACCTGTGTGCGAATGGTGGTCCACCACAGTGGCCACGGCGACAAGACCCGGAGCCGGGGGAACTCTGCGTTGAAGGGTGCTGTTGACTTCCAGTTTTGCTTGGCAAAGAAGGCGGATGGCACCGTGGAAATGAGCAACCCCAAGATGAAGGACGCGCCGGAGTGGCAGGCGCCGAAACGGTTCAAGCCTCGCACGGTGCTTGTTGGCGGCGATTTCAATAACCCCATCGAAAGTATTGTCCTGGAGATCACCGACCAGGCACCGGAGGAAGCCGTCGCAGTGTCGGCCAAGATGCAGGCGGCCATTGACCTGTTGCGGGAGTTGTACGACAACCACCGGAAAAACCTGGAGGACGGCGGCCGTGACCCCGCCAGTGCCAAGGTGAAAAAATCAGACTGGCGGAGCGCTTGCGTGGATCGCGACCTTTACACCAGATCATCGACCTACGACATGATGAGATTGGCGGAGGGCCGTGGCCTGATCAAAACGGATAAGGCTCACGTTTATTTGTCGGAAGTGTCCGAATGTTGTCGGAACTGACAAAACCGACATCGGCAGAAAGTGTCGTAGTTGTCGGCGCGCTCTATAGAGCGCCGACACCGACGACAACTGCCCCGACACCTGCACCCCTTGCCTGGCAGGAGAATAAGATCATGCTGCTGGACCTGACCACCCAAGACGGACTGACCCCGACCCGCAAAGGAGCGGATGAGTTCTGCTCTCCTTGCCCGGCCTGTGGAGGCCGCGACCGCTTCATTGTCCACCCGGATGCCGGCCGGTACTGGTGCCGTGGCTGCGGCATCAAGGGCGATGCCATCGGGTACTTGCGCCGGTTCCGTGGGATGAGCTTTCACCAGGCGGCAGAGGTCGCCGGACTACCCTCGTCATCGCGACCCGGGCAATCAGGCCCGACGCGGCCACCTGAGACCCGGAGACCTGCGCCAACGTCACCGCCCGAGGCCTGGACCGCACAAGCTGAAAAAATGATTGTAGAGGCGAACGCGGCTTTGCTCGCTGACCCGGCGCAGATGGATTGGCTGCGGACAAAACGCGGACTGACCAGAGAGACGGCCAAGCGGTTCCGCCTTGGATGGATCGAACGAAACCTGTACCGCGATCGGGCAAAATGGGGGCTGCCGCCGGAACTACGCGACGACGGCAACCTGAAGAAACTGCTCCTCCCTACCGGGCTGCTGATCCCCGGCCCGGACCGGCTGCGGATCCGGCGGCGCGATCCTGGCGAGTACGGCAAGTATTTCGTCATCCCCGGATCGGGAAACGCACCGCTGATTATTGGAGCGGATCATCCGGCCGAGACCACCGGCTCCATCATCGTCGAATCCGAACTGGACGCGATCCTGTTGGCTCAAGAGCTTGCCGCCCGGCCACTGCTGATCGTGGCGACTGGTTCTACCAGCAACGGGCCGGGGCCGGAACTGCTCGCAGACCTCACCCGCCGGCCATTCGTCATGGTTGCCCTGGACAACGACGAAGGCGGCGGCAAAGCGGCGTGGGGAAAGTGGATGTGGCTGCCGAATGCGGCTCGCGCCCCAATACTGGCGACCTGGGGCAAGGATCACACCCACGCCTTCCTCGCCGGTCACGACCTGCGACAGTGGTTCGCCATAGCGCTGTGTCTTGCCGGGCATCAAGTGCCACAGATCGCGCCGGCAGCGGGCGGTCCCCTTGAACAGGAAACGGAGCAAGCCTGCACCGCCATCGAACCCGAGCAGGCAGTTGAACCTGCACCCGAACCCGCCGTCATCGGCCTACCCTGCGGCGGGTGCGGCTCGACTCATTATACAAGGGTGGCCGACGGCTACGCCTTCCCTGATGGCAGCCGCGCGAATGGCTGGCATTGTGATGGTCCAACCTGCGGCGTCAAGCTGTTGACCGGGAATGAGGAGGTTGATCGACTGCATAAAGAGGAGCGACCCGTGGTCATCAGACTATAACCGGGAGTCCGGAGAGAGCGCGAACTTGAAGCCCTGGGCACTATTCATTTAAAAACGGTGGTGGCCAACTGAATGAACGATGGACGCTGTCTGTAAACATCAAAAGGAAAACAGGTAACATATGGCACGGTTTAATAAAGGTGAAAGCGGGAACCCCGCCGGTCGCCCACGAACAAGAACCTCCGAACGCTGCTGGACGCGGCCCAAGAAATCTGTCAGCCGTCATCAAGCGTGCGAGAGACGGCGATGCCGATCTCAGCGGCTAATTTTGGACCGGGGGCTCCCTCGTCTGAAACCCATTACTATGCCGAAGCCGACACCCTACCAGCGGGAAATTTCGCAGAGCAGGTGAAGTCGCCCATGGCGCTCATCGCGACCGGCGACCTCTCCTCCACAACCGCTGCGGAAATCGCGAGTGTCATCAGCATCGCCGCACGGGTTGAGGAAATCGATCAACTCCGTGACGAGTTGGTCGCCCTCAGAGCAGTATTGGAGGGAAGAAAATGAACGGATTGAGCGCACTGCGAAAGAGTTACGCCGAACTGACACCTGTGGAGAGGGCGAGCATGTTTTTTACCGAGGCGGCAGGGCACCGGCGGGAGGAAGTCGTGCTTGCCTTGCGGGCTCCCACCCCGAATGATGTGTTCCAGGAGTGCAAAGCCCAGATCGCCATGCTCGTGGTCTCCGGGCACGCGTTGACATCGGCGTTCATGGCCGAACGGCGAAGACTTGCCGTTCTTGCCATGCGACAGGGATCCCTCGATGAAGCGATCGAAGAAATCGTCCCCGCATGGACCCGATCCGTCTCTTGGGCACTGGCTTTGCAACAACTCGAGAAGGAGACCGGGCACGCCTTTTATGCCGCAGTCGCCCTGCTGGATGGCGGAAGGTTCCTGGCCGGGTCAAAGGGTGGAACCGTGAGGTTGAATTGGACACCAAAAGACCGCGCACAGAACTTCGAGAGCTGTGGGCAGCCGGCGAGAGGGCGATTGCAACTTTAGCAATGGTGACAGGCTGATTTATATTGTTTTATTCAATATGCTTGGCTCACACTGCGTGTCGAATGGCGCCTCCTTTTCGCCATGCCGCCGCAATTAATCTGAATTAGTTGCAAAAGATGAACATGGAACGGCTGTATTATTAGAAGTAATTTACGGATAAGTTCTAAGCAGTTGGTAGAGCCGGGCCCGGGAGAGTCCGGAAATTCGACACATTTCTTTGACGTTTCCGTTGGCGATGGCAACCAGCTGGCCCAGGTATTCGGCTTCGTTGACCCTTTTGAACGATTTCCAGGAAACAAAAGCTGTGGGGGGGGCTATGCTCGTTGGGGAGGGTTCAGAGATCGAGTCAGATTTAATGCCCGCCAATGTCTTGAAGACCCGTATGCGGGCTGGCAGGTGATTGGGGAAGAGGGTTGGGTGATATCCCGCGTTGGCGAACACCTGCTCCATGGTTTGCTGGAGTTCACGAACATTGCCAGGCCAATCGTAAGCGGCCAGATAATCGAAGAGTTCGTCGGCCATGCCCTTGGTGGCTACTCGAGATCGATCACAGATTCGGGCGAGGAAATAGCGGGACAGTGGACGAATATCCTCCTTTCGCTCCCGCAGGGGGGGTAAATGCAGGGCGAGTGAGCGCAGGCGGTACAACAGGTCGGCACGAAAGATCCCTTGGTCGACAAACTGGTCCATGTCGCGATTGGTTGCCGCGATCACCCGAAAATCACTACTCTCCTCACGTGTTGCACCAACAGGACGAAACCGCCGTTCCTGCAGAACTCGCAGCAGAGATTTCTGAATGCGTTCAGGCAGTTCTCCGATCTCGTCTAGAAACAGAGTGCCGCCATCTGCCATTTTAATCAGACCGTTGACTGAACGTTCAGCCCCTGTAAAGGCTCCTTTGACATGGCCAAACAAGGTGCTTTCAATCAGCGTTTCGGACAGAGAAGCGCCGTCAACCACCACAAAAGCCTGTTGATTTCGCCCTGAATTACGATGGACGGCGCGGGCGAACACCTCTTTGCCGGTTCCTGTTTCACCAGTGATCAGGAGATTGGCATCGCAGATGGCCGCTTTGGCCAGGTCATCAAGGCATGATGACATGCTGGGACTATTGCCGATGATGCCATCACGTTTGAGCGCAACCGGAATGACATTGATCTTCTTTTTTTCTTCCCGATATTGCAATGCCCTCGTCAGCGGCAGCAGCAGGTCACGGAGAATGTACGGTTTCTCTAGATAACTCCATGCCCCCAATTGAATCGCCTTTTTTGCCCCGTCCGGGGCGCCCGAACCGGTCATGATGATGACCTCGGGTCGGGAA
>JBGSPP010000332.1:0-26595 GCA_041738515.1 Desulfobulbus sp. | reverse complement strand
CGCAGCGCCTAGATGGTGGTCGAGCGGATCAACAAGGCCGGCGGCATCAACGGTGACACCATCGAACTGCTGGTTCGCGATTCGGCGGGCAGTTCGGAGAAGGCGGTGTCGTTCGCCAAGCAGCTGATTGAGGAGGACAAGGTGGTGGCGATCATCGGACCCTCCACCTCCGGCGAGTCCATGGCGGTCAAGAAGATTGCCGAGGACGGCAAGACCCTGCTCATTTCCTGCGCCGCCGCCGAGGTGATCGTCGATCCGGTGGCCGCCCACGTGTTCAAGACGCCGCAGAAGGACAGCTTCGCCGCCCAGAAGATTTTCGAGGAGATGCAGCGGCTGAAAATCGGCACCATCGCCATTGCCGCGGGCAACGACGGATTTGGCAAGGCGGGCAAGGAGCAGCTGGAGAAACTGGCACCCACCTTCGGTATCAAGGTGGCCGCTTCCGAGACCTACGACAGCAAGGCCACGGACCTGAGCGCCCTGGTGGCCAAGCTCAAGGCCGATGCCTCCATCCAGGCGGTGATCAACTGGTCAGTGGTGCCGGCCCAGGCCATCATCGCCAAGAACATGCGCCAGGCCGGCTGGCAGGCGCCCCTGTTCCAGAGCCACGGGTTCGGCAACATCAAATATGTCGAGGCCGCAGGCGCAGCCGCCGAGGGCATCATCTTTCCTTGCGGCCGGCTGCTGGTGGCCGGTTCCCTGCCCGCCAGTCACCCGCAGAAGGCCCTCCTGCTCAGCTACAAGAGCGAGTACGAGGCCAAATACAAGGAAGAGGCCTCGGCCTTCGGCGGGTATGCCTACGACGCCCTCAACATGGTGCTCGAAGCGGTCAAGGTGGCCGGCAACGACCGCGCCAAGGTGCGCGACGCGGTGGAAGGGCTGAAGAACTTTGCCGGCGTTGGCGGCATCTTCTCCTTCTCGCCCCAGGACCATAACGGGCTCGGCATCGACTCGTTTGCCATGATGACCGTCAAGGACGGCAAATTCGTTCTCTACGAAGGAAAGTAAGGCGCGCTCCGGCGGGCGCCCGACGGCGCCCGCCCCTCCGCATCGTCACCCATGAGCCCTGACCTGTTTTTTCAATACCTCTTTGCCGGCATCACCTACGGCTCGATCTACGCCATTGTCGCCATTGGGTTCAACATCATCTACAACGCCACCGGCATCATCAACTTCGCCCAGGGCGAGTTTGTAATGCTGGGCGGCATGATCTCCATCTCGCTGCTGCCGCACCTGCCGCTGCCGCTGGCGATCGCCGGCGCCGTAGCTGCGACCATGGTCATCGGCGCCCTAATCGAGATGGTGTTTATCCGTTGGCTGGAGAGTCCCTCGGTGTTGCGGATGATCATCATCACCATCGGCATCTCCATCCTCCTGCGCGAATCGGCCCTGCACGTCTGGGGCGAATCCATCCGCAGCCTGCCGTACTTTTTCGGCAACGAGATCACCGTGCTGAACCTGGGCAGCGTCCACCTTTCACCCCAGGTGCTGGTCGTGATCGCCGCCTGCGCGGTGATGGTGGCCGGCCTGAACGTCTTTTTCAAGGGCACCCCGATCGGCCGGGAGATGCGGGCCTGCGCCGCCAACCGGACTGCGGCACTGCTTTGCGGCATCAGCGCCCGCAACATGGTCACCCTGTCGTTCATGCTCAGCGCCGGCATCGGCGCCCTGGCCGGTTGCGTCATGTCGCCGATCACGTATACCCAGTACGACTCGGGCACCTCGCTGGCGATCAAGGGCTTCACCGTGGCCATCCTCGGCGGTCTCGGCAACTCCATGGCCGCGGTCTCGGCCGGCATCCTCCTGGGGGTCATCGAGGCCTTTTCCGTCTCGGTCCTGCCGCTGGCCTTCCAGGACGCGATCTCCATCACCATCCTCCTGATCATTCTCTTTGTCAGACCGCATGGCCTGTTCGGGTCGAGCGAGGCGGCGCGGCTCAAGGATTTCTGATGCGGACCCGAAACACGCTTGCCCTGGGCGGGCTCTGCCTGCTGGTGGCCTGCATCCATCTGCTGACCGCCCTGACCGGCAGCCAGTACTATCTCACCCAGTTGACCATGAGCGCCTACTACGGTCTGGTGATCATCGGCCTGGGCACGCTGATGGGTTACGCCGGGCAGATCTCTATCGGCCATGCCGGCTTTTTCGCCATCGGCGGCTATCTGGCCGCCGCCCTGACCACCCGCAATCTGGAGCCGTTCCTGACCAGCCCGCCGGTGCGCTGGCTGGAAGCGCTGGGCATGCTGCGGGCCGGACAGGATCTGTACGGGGCGAGGCTGATCACGGTCGAGCCCTGGGCGGCCTGCTGTCTGGCCGTGGCCGCGGCGGCGCTGATCGCGCTGGTCATCGGCATCCCGGTGCTCAAGCTCAAGGGCCACTACCTGGCCATGGCCACGCTTGGCTTCGGCACCATCATCTACCGGGTGCTGCTGGCTTCGCCCTATTTCGGCGAGGCCGACGGCATCTCCGAGGTGCCGGGATTTCCCCTGCTGCCGGCCATGGGTTCGCTGGGGCCGGTGGTGGTCAGCGGCGATCCGGGCCACCGGGTGATGAACTACTATCTCGCCTGCGGCCTCTTGATCGTCGGTGCCGGCCTGCTGCTCAACCTGATCGAGAGCCGGGTCGGTCGGGCGCTGCGGGCCCTGCACAGCTCGGAAGAGGCGGCCGAGGCCTCGGGCGTGGACACGGCCCGGTTCAAGCTCAAGGTGTTTATCCTGAGCGCCGTCTACGCCGCGCTGGCCGGTGTGCTGCTTACCCACTTCAACGGCGGCATCGGCCCCAGCGAGGCCTCGGTGATGAAGTCGGTCCGCTATGTGGCCCTGGTGGCCGTGGGTGGCATGACCAACCTCTGGGGCACCCTGCTGATGGGCGTGGGCCTGACCTTCCTTTCCCTGCGGGGCGTGTTTGGCACCTACGATGACGCGGTCTTCGGCATGATCCTGATCGGGGTGATGCTGTTTGCGCCGGGTGGCATCCTCAGCCTGCGGCACCTGCTGCGCGGCCTCCTTGCCGGAGCGCGGTCATGAGCGCTGCCGCGATCCTGACCCTGGATTCGGTCCACAAGCGGTTCGGCGGCCTGCACGCGGTCAACGACGTCAGCTTCCAGGTGCACGAGGGCAGCATCAAAGCCGTGATCGGCCCTAACGGCGCGGGCAAGACCACACTGTTCAACCTCATCGCTGGCACCTTGCCGGTCAGCGCCGGCGGCATCACCTTCCTGGGCCGTGAGATCCAGGGCAGGAAACCCTACCAGATCGCCGCCCTGGGCATGGCCCGGACTTTCCAGAACATCAAGCTGTTCCATGGCATGACCGCCCTCCAGTGCGTCATGGTGGGGCGGCATGTGCAAAGCAGGGCCGGCTTCCTTGCCGGCATGCTCAGCCTGCCTTCCACCTGGAGCGAGGAGCGGGCCATTCGAACGCGCTCCATGGAACTGCTCGACCTGCTTCAGATCGCCGACCTGGCCGACTGCGAGGCCACCAGTCTGGCCTTTGGCCAGCAGCGGGCGGTGGAGATGGCCAGGGCGCTCGCCGCTGAGCCCCGGCTGCTGCTCCTGGATGAGCCGGCCGCCGGACTCAACATCTACGAGACCGCTGAGGTGGCCCGCCTGATCCGCCGCATTCGCGACATGGGCATCACGGTGCTGCTGGTGGAGCACGACATGTCCCTGGTCATGGACATCTCCGACGAGATCGTGGTCCTCAGTTTCGGCAGCAAACTGGCCGAAGACACGCCGGCCAATATCCAGAGCAATGCCGAAGTCATTAGAATCTATCTCGGAGACGACGATGCGGCAGCCTGAACGGTCCTCCATATCTTGTGGCCCGGCCCGGTTGGAGGACGCGTCATGCTGAAGATTCGCAACCTCGACGCCGGCTACGGCAAGCTGCGGGTGCTGAAAAACATCTCGCTGCACGTCGATGGCGGCGAGATCGTGACCATCATCGGCGCCAACGGCGCCGGCAAGACCACCCTCCTGCACACCATCATCGGCTTGATCCGGCCGACCAGGGGCGAGATCCGCTTCCAGGATATAGCCTGCGCAGGTGAGGCTGTGGGGCGCATTGTCGCCGCCGGCTGTGTGCTCGTGCCCGAGGGGCGGCAGGTGTTTGCGCCCATGTCGGTGGAAGAGAACCTGCTGCTGGGCGGCTACCCGCTGCAGAAGCTGCAGGGGCGCGCCGCCGTGCAGTCCGAGCTGGAACACCAGTATGAGCTGTTCCCCATCCTGCGGCAGCGGCGCAAACAGCTGGCAGGGACGCTCTCGGGCGGCGAGCAGCAGATGCTGGCCATGGGCCGCGCCCTGATGTCGCGGCCGAAACTGGTGATGATGGACGAGCCGTCCACCGGGCTGGCACCGTTGATCGTCCGTGATATCTTTCAGATCATCCAGCGACTGCGCCGGGAGGGCAACACCGTACTGCTGATCGAGCAGAACGCCAAGGCGGCGCTGGGCGTTGCCGACCGCGGCTACGTCCTCGAGGTCGGCAAGGTCATCCTGCAGGGGCCGGCGGCCGATCTCCTGGCCAATGCCGACGTGCAGCGGGCCTATCTGGGGCGGGAGAAAATCGAGTGAATCGAGCGGCCGTGAGGACGGAACCATCAACGCGGCAGCGTTGAACAAACGGCGGTTGGCATCATTTCATTGCGGGGAAGACCTATGTACTGGGAAGCGGACAAGGAATGCATGGCACGGGACGACCTGGAGCAGCTGCAGCTGGAGCGGCTGCAGTCCACCCTCTACCGGGTAGGCACCCATGTGCCTTTTTATAAGAAGAAGTTCGACGAGCTCAAGTTCAATTACGACGACATCCGTTCCCTGGACGATGTCCGGCGGCTGCCGTTCACCGTCAAGCAGGACCTGCGCGACAACTACCCCTACGGCCTCTTTGCCGTCCCCCTGCGCGACGTGGTCAGGGTCCACAGTTCGTCCGGTACCTCCGGTCAGGCCACGGTGGTCGGCTACACCCGCAACGACATCCGCACCTGGTCCAACCTGGTGGCCCGGATCATCACCGCCGCCGGCGTCACCAAGAACGACGTCATCCAGATCGCCTTCGGCTACGGCCTCTTCACCGGCGGCTTTGGCCTCCATTACGGCGCCGAACTGATCGGGACCTCGGTCATTCCCATCTCCGCCGGCAACACCAAGCGGCAGATCCAGATTATGCAGGATTTCAAGACCACGGCCCTGGTCTGCACCCCCTCCTACGCCCTGGTCCTGGCCGACGCCATGATGGAGATGGGCATCAACCCCAATGGCCTGTCGCTGCGCTACGGCCTCTTCGGCGGGGAACCCTGGTCCGAGGCCATGCGCCAGGAGATCCACCAGAAGCTGGGCATCATCGCCACCGACAACTACGGCCTCTCCGAGATCATGGGTCCGGGCGTCAGCGGCGAGTGTCAGCAGTGCAACGGCTTGCACATCAACGAGGATCATTTCCTGCTTGAGATTCTCGATCCCGTTACCCTGGAGCCGGTGCCCGAGGGGGAAATTGGCGAGCTGGTGATCACCACCCTGACCAAGGAGGCCTTCCCCATGGTCCGGTACCGCACCCGCGACCTGACCCGGTTCATCCCCGGGCCGTGCCCTTGCGGTCGAACCACCAGGCGGATGCAGCGGGTGATGGGCCGGACCGACGACATGCTGATCATCAAGGGGGTCAATGTCTTTCCCATCCAGATCGAGAAGGTGCTCTTCGAAGTGGAAGGCACTGAGCCGCATTATCAGATCATTGTCGAGCGGGAAAACCATGCCGACAAGATCACGGTGCTGGTGGAGGTCATGGAGTCGATCTTCTTTGATGAAATGAAGAAGCAGCGCATGGTCATCGACCGGGTGAAGAGCCGGCTCTCCTCCGAACTGGGGGTCAATGTCGATGTCAAGCTGGTGGAGGAAAAGACGATAGAGCGGTCCGAAGGCAAAGCCAAACGGGTGATCGACAAGAGAAAATTGTAAAAAGTGCCGCTGGTCGTTAATTTATTGGACACCCGCAGGGAAAGGGTGCTTATCTTACCCAATTATTCTGGCGCATCGGCTTGGACCTTGTCTGCGGCAAGGTCTTGCTGTTTTCGCCTGCGCTATGATCAACCGGCGGGGATATCCCTCGCCGGGAAAGATGTACGGCAGATTCCAACCATTTACCACGTAAGGAGAATTGTATGAAATTGACAGTGTCTTGCCTGCTGACTCTTCTGCTCGCCGCCGGACCGGCCTTTGCGGCCGATCAGCCGGTGGAGCTGAAAACCGACGAGCAGAAGTTGAGTTACGCCATGGGGCGTGACCTGGGCGAGTATTTCAAAAGCCTGGAGGAAAACCTCGATCTTAACGTGCTGAAGCAGGCGATCAGCGATGGCTATACCGGTGCCAAGACGGCGCTGCCCGAGGCCGAGGCCACTGCGATCCAGCAGGCTTTTGCCAAGCGTCAGCAGGAAAAGCAGGTGCAGAAGACCGTGGTCATGGTGCAGAAGAATCGCAAGGCCTCCGAGGAGTTCTTCAAGGAGAACAAGGCTAAGGAAGGGGTTGTCGAGACCAAGTCCGGACTCCAGTACAAGGTGGTGAAGAAAGGCCCGGCCGATGCCGCCAAGCCAGTGCCGACGGATACGGTCAAGGTCCAGTACAAGGGCTCGCTGATCGATGGCAAGGAATTCGACAGCTCATACAAGCGCAACGAACCGGCCGTCTTTCAGGTCAACCAGGTGATCCCCGGCTGGCAGGAAGCCCTGCCGTTGATGCAGGTCGGATCGACCTACGAGTTGTTCATTCCGCCGGATCTGGCCTATGGCGATCGCGGTGCGCCCCCGGTTATCGAGCCAGGCTCCATGCTGAAGTTCGAGGTCGAACTGATGGAGATTCAGGCTGCGGCAAAGGAACCGGAAAAGGCCAAAGAGGCGGTCAAGGCAACCGAGCCTGAAAAGGCCAAGGACGCCGCCAAGAAGGAGTGATGTTTCAGCCGGGCCGAGGGTGAGCGGAGCGATGCCTTCTTGCTCGCGGCCTGGATTGCAGTCTTTCGCTACGCTGTTGCCGGAGGAGACTCACCATGGGCAAGGATAAGAAAAAATGCTGTGAGAGCTACAAGAAGAAAGGCAAAATGTGCGGCAGCTGTCCCCTTCGAGACGAATTGAAGTCGAAAAAGAAGGAGAAAGACAAGAAGAAGGAAAAAAAGAAAGACAAAAAGAAAGAAAAACAAAAGGACAAGAAATAACCCTTGTCACTTGTCCCTGTATCGTTTTTCCAGCCGGACGCGCGCTAAGTCGCCGTCCGGCTTTTTTTATTGCAATCCATGGTCGCGGGTTGCCCCGCCCGGCTGATTACTCCTGAAAATCAATGCCAGGCGCTGGGTCGGATCTCCGGAGCTTGCGGGGTGAAGCCGATGTGTGTACGATTCCGCCAGTTGTCCATTCCTTTGCGAGCTGTGGTACGGCGAGTAAGGATAACCCGGTGTTTTGAGAGCGAGGGTGTGTTTATGGAACGTTTTTCAACCAGCCTGCTTGGCGAGGCCAAGACGCTGCTGCTGGCCACCGATGGCTCCCGTTTCAGTGAGGGCGCCATCCAGGAGGCCATTTTTTTCGGGCAGGCCTGTCAGGCCAGAGTGATTGTCCTGCACGTGGTCAACACCCAGGCCGAATCGATCGGCGCCGCCAACTTCGCGGTCAGGCAGGGGCGCCAGGAACTGGCCCCCCACCTCGACCAAATCCGCGCCATGGCCCGGGACAGCGGAGTGACCATCGAGGTGGTGCTGGTTGGCTCGGAGAAGCCCGAACAGACCATTGTCGACCAGGCCCGGTTGCGCCAGGCCGATGTCATCCTCATGGGTCGGCACGGCAAGAGCGGCAGGCTGTCCCTGCTGGTGGGCAAGATGACCGCCAAGGTGATCGCCCTGCGCTTTCCCCGTGTGCTGGTGGCGCCCAAGGACTTCATTATCTCCGGGACGAGTATTCTCCTTGCGGTCAACGATTCCGCCAACAGCCAGCGGGCGGCGCAGGAAGCCCTGAGTCTGGGCCGCAGCTGCGCCACGTTGCAGCGCATCACCGTGCTCTCCGTGGCCAAGGGGGAGGAGGACCGGGCCCAGGCCGAGCATCTGGTCGAGCAGGTCGTCGATCAGGGCCGCCGGGACGGATTGCCGATAGGCTGCGACGGCATGGTCCGGGTGGGCGAACCATCAGCCAGCATTGTCGCTGCCGCACGCGAACTGGGCGTGGACATGATCGTTGTGGGTGGTCTGGGGCGGCCCGGGGTGGCCAAACTGCTCAAGGGCCATGTCACCGAGCATGTCATTGGCCAGGCCCACTGCGCAGTTCTGGTGGTCACCGCCTGAGGGCAGACAATGCCCGCGCAACTTGGCGGCGGCCAGGGGATCAGGTCCGCCATGGTCGTTGTGCCCGCTGGTCAGACGGCGAAGGGCAAAACAGGGGCCGGCAGCGGTTCGCTTCGACTGACTGCACTTCCGCGTAGCATTCTCTTTTCGTAGGTAAGGTCGATGACAAACAGACTGGTACTGCGCCTCTTTCCTTTTCTTTCCTGGTTTCCGGTTTCCGGGCTGATCGTTCGCGGCGACCTGATCGCCGGCATCACCGGCGCCCTGGTGCTGGTGCCCAAGGCCATGGCCTATGCCCAGCTTTCCGGCCTGCCCCTGCAGTTTGGTCTTTACACCGCCTTCATCCCCGCCGTGATCGGCGCCCTGTGGGGTTCGTCGCGGCAGCTGGCCACCGGACCGGTGGCCATTCTCTCCCTGATGACCGCGGCTGCGGTCACGCCCCTGGCCATTCCAGGTTCCGAAGACTATATCGGCCTGGCCCTCCTGCTGACCCTGATGGTGGGCGTCGTCCAACTGGTGCTTGGCCTCGTCAGGCTGGGCAGCGCGGTCAATTTCGTGGCCCATCCGGTCATCCTCGGCTTCATGAACGCGGCGGCCATCATCATCGGGCTGTCGCAGCTGGATATGCTGTTGGGCATACCCAAGGGACGCAGCGATTTTTTTCTCAAGGATGTGTGGGAGATGCTTGGGTATCTGCCCCTGACCCACCTGCCCACCCTGGCCATGTCCGTCTTCAGCCTGGCTCTGATGCTGGCGGTGAAGAAGGTGAGAATCCTGGCCAAGCCCGGCGTCCTGGTAGTGGTCGCCATCACCATCGTCCTGAGCAGCCTGATTGGCTTTGAACACAATGCCAAGGCAAAAATCGAGGCAATCGCCACCCCGCAGGCCCGGGAAATGATCGACAGTTACCATGGCGCGGGCCAGCGCATCGAGGAGATGAGCGCCCAACTCCCCATCCTTTCAGGTCAGCTGCGCCAGGCGGAGCGCTCTGGAGGCGGCCGCGAGGCTGCTGATCTGCGCTATCGCCTCGATCTGCTCGACCTGGACATCAAGGCGTTCGAGGCGGAAAATCGCCAGCGGCTTCGGGCCATCCGCAAGCTGTACTTCGTCAGGAGCAAGGACGAGGACGGCAAGGACGCCCAACTCTATCAATTGGGCACGGCACCGGCCGGAGTGGAAACCGATGGCCGCCGCTGGCACATCAAAGCCATTGCCAAGGGTGAAATGAAGCTGATGGGCGGCGGTGATGTGGTCGGAAGCATTCCCCCCGGTCTACCCGCCTTCCGCCTGCCCGCCATCAGTCTTGATGGCATCCTGCAATTGTTCAGCGCCGCTCTGGTCATCGCCCTGGTGGCCTTCATGGAGTCCATCTCCATGGCCAAGGCCCTGGCCGGCAAGGCCAAACAGCGCGTCGATCCCAACCAGGAGCTGATCGGCCAGGGACTGGCCAACATCGGCGGCTCCTTCTTCCAGTCCTATCCGGCCTGCGGCTCGTTCACCGGCTCGGCCATCAATGCCCAGGCTGGAGCCACGACCGGGCTGGCCATGGTCTTCAATGGCCTGTTTGTGGCCGTTACCCTGCTGTTTCTCACGCCCTATCTCGCCCAATTGCCCAAGGCCGTGCTGGCGGTGATCATCCTCATGGCCGTGGCCGGCCTGATCACGCCCAGGGCCTTCAAACACACCTGGCGGGCGAGCCGGGCCGACGGCTTCGTCGCCCTGGCCACCTTCGCGGTCACCATGCTGGCCGCGCCCCATCTGGACAAGGGCATCATGATCGGGGCGGCTCTGGCCATCGGCCACCACCTCTACCGCACCATGGCGCCGAGGGTCGCCATTCTGGGCCGGCATTGCGACGGTACCCTGCGGGACACCAAGTATCACCCGGATCTGGTCACCTCAAGCCGGGTGGTGGCCATCCGTTTCGACGGTTCGCTCTATTTCGCCAACGTTGCCCACTTTGAGGATGCAGTCCTGAACGCCATGGCGGATCACCGTGAGGCCAAATTCCTGCTCGTGGTCGGTGACGCCATCAATTCCATCGACTCCTCTGGCGAGGAGATGCTTCACGCCCTGGTGGAGCGCGTGCATCAGGCGGGCATGGAGATCATTTTTTCCGGGCTGAAAAAGCAGGTGCTGGACGTGCTCCGGGCTACCGGAATGTTTGGTTATGTCGGTGAGGAGAACATCTTTGCCACCGAGGATCAGGCTCTTGAGGATATTTCGCGACGCCTGGGGAAGGAGGCGGAGGAAGAAGCATTGTTCTGCCACCTGCGGCCGTAAAGGTCTGGGCGCAAACCCGCCAGGATGGCCGTTGCCAGCCTGGGGAGGGGCCTGCTGTTCCTCGCCGGCCAGTCTCCCCCCTTCGGAATACCACGGCCTCCCAGAGTCAGGGCAGACAATGGACCCGGTTTATCCACTCGCTGTCGCCCATGGCATCGAACTTGTCCAGAAAGAGCTGCTCGGCGCGCAGAAGTTTGCCGCCGTTGTATCGGGCGAGAAAGCTGTTGCGTTGGCCGGGGCCGCCGTTATAGAGGGCGTAGAGCCAGGCGGCGAGAAAACGCTGGCCCTTGAGCGAGTTCAGATCCACGGGCGACTTGGTCTTGAGCAGATAGTCGCGGAGATAGAGCGACAGAATCTCGCAGCCGGCCTGGCTGTTGTAGGCAATATTCCAGCGAAGCTGCTTGGTGTTGTACACCCCGCGCCACACCAGTTCGTTGACCTGCATGATCCCTACCGAGCTGTTGTTGGAGGAGAGCAGAAAGGTGATGGTCTTGTTGTTGATGTAAAACTGGCGGAAACAGCTCTCCTGCCAGGCCGAGGCCATGGTCATCCGGGTGAACCAGTCCTCCTTGTTGGCCGGTTGGGAGAGGCGATCGAACTGTCTGGCCGCGGCCGTTCGCAGCACCTCGCGCACCTTGGGCAGGAGGGTGTCGGCAGGTGTCAGTTCCGCCGTCCAGCGCCGGATTTCGTCTGCGGACTGGCCTCCCGGTTCCACCGCTGCCAAGGCCTGGTTAGGACTGAGGAATGCGGCCAACCCGCGCCACAGATTCGGCGGCAGGCAGGAGGTCGGTTCATTGTCGTCCTGGGCGGGAATGGGGATGGGAGAGTCTGCGGGCAGCGGTGACTCGGGCAGCGGGTCCAGGCCGAGGACCTTGCGCAGTTTCGGGTCCACCTCCGAGGAGGGCCTGTCCTGGTCGAAGGGCTCGGGGCTGATCAGCGCGGCCAGGCGGCGGAACCCGTCCTCGCTGATCTCGATACCGATGGACGGACCCAACTGGTCGAGAATACGCAGGGCGTCGTTGGCGGTGAAATAGGCCAGGTAGCCGAGCAGGTTGTTTCTCTTGCGATTGTAGAGATGATTGCGGAACATCGGGGCCAACTGGTTCCAACCGTTGAGGAACTGCCCCCGGATGAACTCGTTGGACAGTCGCTCCTCGGCGATGGCGTCGGTGAATTCGTAGCGGGCCGTCAACATGGCATCGAGCAGGGTCCGCCGATCCTCGTCGGTCAGCGGGGCATCTGTGAACTGCTTGAGCTGGAAGAGGAGAAAGGCGTCCCAGGCGTGCCAGAGTTCGATGATCCGGGCATAGCCCTGCTGGCTCGGCAACGGCGCTGGTTTCGCCTTCTGTCCGCTGGTTTCGATCTCCGCCAGAATGTTGACCTGCACCCCGTCAGGATGCACCATCGGCGGCTCCGGCCGCATGGAGGCGAGAAATCGCTGCCCCTTCTGCTGGTGTTCGGGGCCGAACATGGGCAGAAGGCAGGCCTTCATATCGTTGACCGGCGGCGCCAGATCGATGGCGAGGCGGTTGAGGTAGCCGTGGACATGGTCCTTGAGCAGACTCCAGACCAGATCCACCACCGTGGTTTGCTTGTTCTGCTTGTCGAGGACGATGGAGTTGACGGTTTCAAAGGAAAGCTGCCACTGCGTGTTGACCCGGGGGCGCTGCCAGAGGACGATCGAGCCTTCCCAGTGCAGCGGGGTCACGCAGGAGCCCATGACGGCGGAGCCCCAGTTGATCAGCACCTTGCTTTGAAAGCGGAGATAGCCCCGGTCGGTGCTCACCTGGGGGGCAAACAGGGTGATCTGATTGCACCCCTGCTGCTGGTTCACCAGGCTGGCCTTTTCCCCGGCAAGGGGATAGGCCTGCCGCACGATCAGGGAGCGCAGCATCTGCATGTCCAGTGTCAGGGGCAGTCTGATCGATTCAGCCCGTGCCGCTGGCACGAAAAACATGGCGGCAACGCTCAGGAACCACAGTATTTTCCAAGCCTTCATTGGAATCCTCGGGCAAGGGGGAAACGGAGGCGGAACAGGGGCATGCCGACAGGGCAGGTCCATGGGGGCTCTTATACCGTGCCCCCTTCCCGATGTAAAGTCAGACGGATAGTGGCTGCCGCCCTGGCGGGCGCTCCCTGTCCCAGAGAGAGGTTTCGTCACCATGCAGTACACCCGTTTCGGCAGAACCGGATTGCGGATGCCGGTGTTTTCCGCCGGCTTCATGCGCACCATGCAATCATGGCAGGATGTCGAAGCCGAGGCCATCGAGCGACACTCCCAGCACAACCTGGAGGCCGTGGCGCGAGAAGCGCTGCGGTTGGGCATCAACCACTTCGAGACCGCCCGGGGCTACGGGTCCTCCGAGCGCCAGCTGGGTCGCATCCTATCAAGCTTTGCCCGTGACAGCTTCATCCTGCAAACCAAGGTCGCGCCCCAGCACGACCCGGAGGCCTGTATTGCGGCCGTCCTCGATTCCCTCCAACGCCTGCAGGTGGACAGGGTGGATCTGCTGGCGGTCCACGGCATCAACTCGTATCGGGATCTTTGGCATGCCTGTCGGCCAGGGGGCTGTCTCGCAGCGGCCAGACGGCTGCAGCGGCAGGGCAGGGTGGGGTGGGTTGGCTTCTCCGGTCACGGGCCGACCGAGGTGATCATGGAGGCCATCTGCCACGAGCAGGAGGGGGGCTTTGATTATGTCAACCTGCACTGGTACGCCATCTTCCAGCAGCACACCTCAGCCTTGCTGGAGGCCCAGGTCAGGGACATGGGGGTGTTCATCATCAGCCCCTCGGACAAGGGCGGCAGGCTGTATCAGCCGCCGGAGCAGTTGCGGCATCTGAGCGCCCCCCTGACGCCGATGCAGTTCAACGACCTGTTTTGCCTGACCCGGGCCGAGATCCATACCATCAGCATCGGCGCCGCCCGGCCGTCCGATTTTGCCGAGCACATCGAGGCCCTGGCCCACTTGGGCGATCATGGCCTGATCAACGTCATCGCCGGGCGCTGGCAAGCCGCCATGGAGGTGGTCACCGGCGAGAGACGGCCCGATGCCCACTGGTCCAGGTATCCTTCCTGGGAAGAGGTTCCAGGGTATATCAACATACGTTTCATTCTCTGGCTGCAACATCTGGTGGAGGGCTGGGGGCTTCTGGAGTACGCCTGCGAGCGTTACGCTCTGCTCGGTCGGGAGACGGAATGGGTTCCGGGCAACAATGCGGCCGGGGTGGACCGGTGCGATCTTGGCGAAATTGCCCGGGCGGCGGAGGTGGCGCCGGAGGATCTGGTCCGGCGGCTGTGCTTGGCCCATCAGCGGCTGCAGGGCGGCTGACCCGGCAGCCTCGGCCGGCCTTTTTTCGCATGCGAAATCTTGCCGGAGGCGCATTGAACATTCTGATAAGTAAATACATATCGATGCTCATGGTGCTTCATCAGTCCACAGCCGGGCAAAGAGATCCTGTTGCTCCAGGGCCTCGATCACCTTGCGAAGGGTTGCGCGTTCTTCTCCCCTCTTCAGGCGCAGATTGACGAGGAACTCATCCCCCGCAGGTGACGCCGGGGTAATGTTGAAGTCGCGCGTGCTGCTCCCGGCGCCAAAACAACTGCGCCGAAAATCCTCAACCCTGGTGGTGAAGAGGGCCAGTTGCGGTGAGCGTTTCCGCTCGCTGGTTCGGGTCAAGTGCTGGAGCAGGGCAGCCGCCGGCTGGGGCGAGGCGCCTGCCTTGGCAATGGCCCGTTGCACCGCAGGCTGGGCGATGGCCTCGTGCAGCGATCCGGACCATTCGCCCAGGGCCGCCACTATTTTGGCCAGCTGTGGTCGGGTCGGCGCCAGGGGTTGGATGATCTGGAGATACAAACTGTCGCGATCCCCGGCGTCGCGGATTGGGGCCAGGATCTCGGCGGCCACCGAGAATTGCAGCTTTTCATTGATCACATCGGAAACGATCTCCTCCGATTCCCCGCGCATGCGAATCTGATTGACCTTCCGATATTTGTGGATGGTGGATTGGGACACCTTCTGCCCCGGTTTGCCAATGCCAAGGGTGCCGCCAAACCGATCTGCCAGTTCGGCGTTGTTCAACCCCAGGGTCGTACTGGCCGATTCGAGAAAGTTACCTATCTCAAGCGGGTTGAGGTTTCGCCGTTTGGTATTTTCCGCCAGCGAGATATGAAAGAAATCCTCGGCCGAGAAATCACTCTCCTGGTAGACCTTGGCCTCGACCCGTTCCCTTCCCAGCCGTTTCATAGCCTGCAACCGCCTGAACCCGCAGAGAATCCGGTACCTGCCATCGTTTTTCTTCAGCAGGATAAGGGGGTGGAGCAGGCCGTTGCGGTCGATCGACTCGGCCAGTTCATCGATGTAGGACTCCCGCAGCAGATCGGCGTAGCGCGCATCACCCTGGAGACGGAAAATGAACTGCCGATCCTCCTCGCTGGCCGCGTCGATATTGGTGATGGCGATGGAGCGGACCAGCGACATGGCCTGGCAGAACCCGCTCAGGGCGGCGCTCAGCATCAGGGCGATGGACTCTGTTGTCTGGGGTTCCCGCACCAGATCGTGCCGGAGCGAAAGCAGCAGCGACAGCACCTCCGGATCAAGAAAGCCTTGAAGGTATTCCTTCTGCCGGAACAGTTGGTTGATATGATGACTCTCCCGGCCGCAGAACGTTGAGTCGGTCGGGGCGATCCCGGTGCGCAGGTGCTGATCCTCGATGGCCATGCGTATCTTGGAAAGGAGCGACGGTGACAGGGTGGGGCGGTGGGGTTGATCGGCGACACCGCGTTCGCCCTGGCCGTAGCCCAGCAGGAGTGTCTCCTCCGGGTGCTCGCTTGGCGGCAGGACCTGCAGAACCAGCATCAGCGGCAGCAGGCCATTGCCGGCGATCTCGTCCTTGAATTGCCTGATCTGCCCAAGGAAGGCGTCGAGCACCCGCGGTCGGCTCCGCACCGCGCGGATATCGGCCAGGTCCATGATTTCTTTCTTGTATTTGGTGTTGACGACGGCGTAGGCATTGAGCCGGTCAGCGAGCGTCAGGGCGAGAGCGGCCAGGCAATGGCTGTTCGGGGTGGTTGTATCCTGGGGCGAGGTGTATCCGTCGGCGACGACGATGAGCAGGTTGTTGCTGCCGAGCCGTTTATGAATGGTCTGGTTCGATCCCTTGTTCATGGCGCTCCTGGGGGGAAGGAGGGGCGAAAACGGGTTGATCGGTCATGGCTCTGCCGGCGGCGGCAACGGCATGCCCCGCCAAACGGCCGCCCTCGGTCGGCAGTTGCTCGCAGCCGAGGATCAGTTCCACAATCTCCCGGCCTTTCAGATTTTCCGCCGGCGTCAGCGGCAGCAGCAGGTCATCGTCGCTTTCATAGCGAATGCCGAGGATCTGGCCCCTGATCAAAATCCTGACCACGGTCTCGATGTCGGCCAGCCTGGTTTGAGGAATGCGTTCCTGCAGCAGGGCGGTGGTGGTTGGCGAACGTGCGGCGAAATCGGCATACACCAGCTTCAGGATGTCGAAGGCGGTCTGCAGCCTGCGTTGCGGCGACTGGGGAGTACCGAGAAAATCATACTGGCTGTGGTGCTGGATCGCATAGGCGAGCAGGGCGCCCAGGAGGATGAAGGTCCAGCCGATCTGCAGCCAGACGAGGAACAGGGGCACGGTGGCGAACGAGCCGTAGATGGCGTTGTAGTTGGCCACGCCCACCTGCAGGACGATATAGAATTTCTGCATAATGAACCAGCAGACCGCGGCGAAGACGGCGCCAATGAACGCCACGCCGGTCTTCACCCGGACATGGGGGAAGAAGAGGTAGAGAAACATCAGGGTGAGGACGACAAAGAGAAAGGGCACGACCTTGATCAGCAGGGCTGCAATCCAGGCGGTCGGCACAATCAGGCTGATGCGCTCCATGATCCGCTCGCTGGCCAGCACAGCCTCGGCGGCCAGGGCGATATTGATTGAGATCGGCAGCAAGATCAGCAGCGCCAGATAATCCATGAGCTTGCGCAGGATCGACCGCCCCTTGCGGGTGTGCCAGATGGCGTTCATGGCATCCTCGATTGAGGAGAGCACCAGAAGCACCACCACGATCAGGCCAAGGACGCCCACCAGGCCGAGAGCGGCGAAGTTGGTGCGGGCGACGTAATCAAAGATGACGTCGACCGCCTGATGCAGATGGGCGGTGAGGGAGTTGGCCGGTCGGCGTGCAGGGGAATCGGAGGGGATGGACGCCTCCCCCGGGTTGGCGACTGCGTCTGTTTCGGTGGCCGGTTGCTGGGACGGGATGCCTGCCGCCGGTTCGAGCTGGTCGATGAGCCGGATTGCCGCCTGGCGCAGCCGATCGTCGTTGCCCAGCCCCTTGAGGATCGAGGTGCTCAGCGCCAGCATGGGCACCAGCGAGAGGATGATGGAAAAGGTCAGTGCCGAGGCCCGGATGGTGATGTGGGTGCGGAAAAATTCCGCATACATGATCAACAGGACCCGTGCTACCGTGCGCAGGGCTATGCCGATCCGGCCCCTGGCCGAGGGCTGGTGAAAGGCCCAGTGATGGAGGCGCCGGGAAAGGGTGGGTCGCTCAGGCGGTTCCGCCGCGTCCGGGGAGAGCGAACCGCTGGCGGTTGTGCGGGGCAGGGGGGTCATCGGCCGAGTTCATGATGCAGCCATTTTTCAATGATCTCGAACACAACCTCGCGTTTGATCGGCTTGGAGATGTAGTCGTTCATGCCCGCCTCGAGGCAGATTTCGCGGTCGCCCTTCATTGCGTTGGCAGTCATGGCGATGATGGGAACCCCGGAGAACCCCTTGTCACGCAAGACCCTGGTAGCGGCCAGGCCGTCCATCTCCGGCATCTGCACGTCCATGAGGATGAGGTCGAACTGGTCGGGCTTGGCGCTGAAGGCGTCCACGGCCTGCTTGCCGTTGCCGACCACCTCGATGTTGTACCCGGCTTTGGTGAGGATCAGCACCGCCAGTTTCTGGTTGACCGGGTTGTCCTCGGCCAGGAGGATACGGACCGACTGCTTGATCTCCTCGCGGACGCTGTACTGGGTAATGAAGATCTCCTTGCTCGGACCGGCAGCGCCCGGGGTTTCCTCCGGACCCAGCAGCTTTTCGATGGTCTTGAACAGGATCTCCCGCCGGGTCGGCTTGGTGAGAAAGGCGTCGAAGCCGGCCTCCTTGCAGCGCTGAGCGTTTCTGTCTGTTGATGAGGTGTAGGCCAGGAGCGGCACCGGGCCAAGGCCAGGGATCTCGTGGCGGATCATCCGCGCCAGGGTGTAGCCGTCCGGCGCGGGCATCTGGATATCGAGGATGGCCAGGTCGAACAGTCGCTGCTCGGTCACGCTCCGCTGCAACAGGGCGGCCGCCTCGCTGCTGTCCCGCAGGGTGACGACGTCGAGTCCGGCCGCGCTGAGGATGTGCTGGAGGATGCTGAGATTGGTGATGTTGTCGTCGACCACCAGCACCCGCTTGCCGCTCAGGCTGACCTTGCTGAACTGCTTGACCTGCTGCTGCTGCGCCTTCTTCAGCCGGGCGGTGAAGTGGAAGGTGCTGCCCTCACCCAGTCGGCTCTCGGCCCAGACATGGCCCCCCATGAGGCCGGCGATCTTGCGGCAGATGGTAAGGCCCAGGCCGGTGCCGCCGTACTCTCTGGTAGTCGAGCCGTCGGCTTGGCGAAAGGCCTCGAAGACCGCCTCCAGCTTGTCGTCCGGGATGCCGATGCCGGTGTCGCGGATGCAGGCGTGGAGGAGGATATCGTCTTCGGTCTCCTCGTCGACCAGGATGGCCAGCTCCAGTTCGCCCTTCTTGGTAAACTTGGCCGAATTGCCCATCAGATTGACCAGCACCTGGCGGAAGCGCCCGGGGTCGCCCATGACGTTGGCCGGCAGGGCGTCGTCGATGCGGCACAGTACCTCGATGGGGCGGGAGACGACCTTGGGCCGAATCAGGTCGCAGACGTCCTGGGCGGTGATCTCTGGATCGAAGTTGATGCACTCCAGGTCCATCATTCCCGATTCGACCTTGGAAAAGTCGAGGATGTCGTTGATCAGCGAGAGCAGGGCGTCCGAGCTGCGCTTGATGGTGCGGGCAAATTCGGCCTGTTCCTCGTCCAGGCCGGTGTCGAGCAGCATGTCGGTGAACCCGATGATGCCGTTCATCGGCGTGCGGATCTCATGGCTCATGGCGGCGAGAAACTCGCTCTTGGCGATGTTGGCCGCCTCGGCCGCTTTCTTGGCGGTGCGCAGTTCCGCCGTCTGCTGCCTGATCTCCGCCTGCAGGGTGTTGGAATAATTGCGTTGCTGGTCCTGTATTTTTCGGTAATTCTGTTCGTTTTCAGCCATGATGTCCTGGAATTTCTTTTCCAGGACCGCTGACTTGCGATCAAACTGCTTTTTTTGGATGCGCAGCCGGTTGACCGTCTCCACGGTTTCCCGGTGGGCGAGAAAGAGCCGCACCGCCAGGCGGATGACGCCGGGAATCCAGCGGCCAGCCTCGGCCTGCCCGTCGTCCTCGGCTGTGGCCAGGATATAGCAGTGGAGATCGGGAACAGCCAGGAGCGAGAAGGTTCTGCCGGCCACCGCGAAGGTGACCTCGGAGGATTTTTTCTCCTGTTCCTCGATGTGGCGTCGGGCTGGTTCCGGGTCGAGCGGAAACCGTTCCGAGGCGGCGTGGTGGCCGGCGTGGTTGAGGCAGAAGAAGAGCACCCTTTCCGTCTCTTGGCACAGGTGGGCGAAAAGGGCGTTCAACTCGCCGGCGGGATCGACGAGGTCGGCGAACAGCGGTGTCAGCGTCATGGCGGGGCGACCTCAGCTGCCGTACAGGTTCTTGGTTTTTTCCAGTTCTTCGGGGAGATCTTCGGCCAGCACCCCGTATTCCTCGAGATTGGCCTGGATATGGGCCGCCAGGTTGGGAGCCAGGGCAGTCGGCAGCCCCGGCTTGATGGCAAAGCCGAGCCGATTGATGATGTACTCGCTCATCTGCAGAATGCCGGTGGGGGACTGGGGCGCAATGGGTTGATCGTCCTGGTGGTGATCGCGGATGGCCGCGGCGAGTGAGTCGGACATGCGCCACTCCCCTGCCAGGATGGCGCCGATCTGGCAGTGATCGGCGCCGAACAGTTCCTGCTCAAGCGCGATGATGTCCGGCCCTTCAGGGCTGAGGCGTTCGATGAGTTGTAAAAATGTCTCCTGCCTGGCCTCCAGCTCGACAATCAGGCCGATGTCGTGCAGGATGCCGCAGAGATAGGCGTCGTCGCCGTTGATGGTGAAGATCCGCTCGGCGATCATTTTGCAGCAGATGCCCGAGGCGGCGCTGTGCAGCCACAGGGTGGAGGGGGAAAATTCAGAGGAGCCGGTGTCGCTGCGCAGCATGCCCTGCACTGCGTCCGTCACCGCTATGTTGTGCAGGTTTTTCATGCCCAGCAGGGCCACGGCCCGCGAGATCGAGTCTACCTTGCGGGTCAGGCCGAAGTAGGAGCTGTTCACCAGGGTCAGCAACCGGGCCACCAGGGCTGGATCGAGTCGGATCACCGCCTCGAAATCCTGCAGCGTCGATTCCTCGTCATTGACGAGTTGAATCAGCTTGGCGACTATGTGGGGCAAGGTTCTGATTTTCTTGAACTGCTCAATGAGGGCTTGGGCTGCGTGCATGGCAAGCGGTTCCTTGAAAGAGGCCGGTCGGGCCGGTTACCCGGCTATTTCCCGTTTGCTGACCGCTTCCGCCTTGATCCGGTCGAGCAGTTCGGAGAGGACCGGCTTGATGTGTTCCCGCAGGTCGCCGGCCACGATAATGAACAGGAGATCGTCACCCGGTTGAAAACGGCCCGAGTGCGCCTCTACTATTATCTCATAAATTCCCGGTCGTTCAAGATATTCCCGCCGCAATCGCTCCACCTTTTCCGCGTCCACCACGGTTTCCAGGGCGCTGACCGCCTGCCGATCCTGGCGGGACCAGGCGCGGACAGTGCCGTTGTGGATCAGGATCATGCCGACTTTTTCCGTGAAATCGGGGCGTTTCTTCAGCTCTGCGATGGTCTTCGAAATGTCCATGGTATCAGCCGTCAGGAGTTGGGTTGTTTGCTCAACATCGGTTTTTTGTCCAGTGGATCGTTGCCCCGGGTCGGGATGATCAGGGTCTCGCCGATTCGGATTGCCGCCTGGGCGCTCCTGCCATTGGCCGCCATCAGTTCCTGGTGGGTGATGCCATGCTGGCGGGCGATGCTGTAGGAGGTGTCGCCCTTGTGCACCTTGTAGCGGAGGGCGGTCCCCGGGCTTGCGCCTGGCAGTCGAACCGGCGAGACCCGGAGGGACTGCTGTCTGATCGAGGCAGCCGCGACCTTTGGAGCGGTCTGCTTCCCGTCGCCAGCGACCTGTTTGCCGCGCGGCGGCAGGCGGAGCAGGTAACCCTTGGGAACGGGCCGCTTTCCCGAGAGAATCGGGTCCTGCAGGGCCGGATTGAGGCGGGCGAACTCCGCCGGGGCAAGGCGGAAGTTGGCGGTCAATTTCGCCGCGGGTGCGGATTCCTTGAGTTGGAAGGTAATGGTAGCCTCCGGCCGTTCAAAAGGAACCTTGGGATTTCCCTCCATCCGTTTGGCCACCCGCATGGCGGCAAGGAATTCGGAATAAAAGTTGCGCGAGGCAAATTGAAAGGAGCCCTGATTGTAGGACTTGAAGATATTCTCGTAGCTGCCCATCTCGTTCAACGCCCGCTGTACGCCGGTCCTGCCGTGGTTGTAGGCGGTGAGCGCCAGCGGCCAGGAACCGAGCTGGTCGTAATTTTGCTTGAGCAGTCGGGTCGCGGCCCGGGTAGCCAGATAGGGATCGAGCCGTTCGTCAATCTGGTCATCCACCCGCATGTATTCCTTGCCGGTGGCTCGGGTGAACTGCCACAGACCGGCGGCGCCGACCTTGCTGTAGGCCTTGGGGTTGAAGGACGATTCGACATGCGGCAGGTAGGCAAGATCCCTTGGCAGGCCCTGTGAGGCGAAGTACTGCTTGAAGTGGGCCAGGTACCTGCCCGAACGGAGCAGGCCCTGGTAATACCGATCCTTCTGGCCGACCTGCACCCTCAGATTCTCGCGCGCTTTGTGAAAGGTGGTGTGCCGCTGGGAGGGGAACAGGGCGGTGATGCGCTGTTCTTCAGCAGTGGCCGGGCGCTTGCCGTCCCCCAGTTCGGTGAGGATGTCGATCACCCGGTCCTTGGCCTCCTTGATCCGATCCTTGTTGATCCGGGCCGAGTCGCTTTCTTCCCAGCTGACCAGGTCGACCACCCCATAGATGCGGCTGAGATCGTCCATGTCGTGGATCACGCCCTGGGTGGTGGTGTAGCGGCTGTAGATGTCTTCCCAGAACTTGACATTGGTCCGGATGCAGGGGTAGAGGGGGAAGGGTTCCGCAGCCCTCGATGGCCGGGCGCCAGGCAGGCAGAGCAGCAGGGCGGCCGTCAGCAAGAGGATTGTGGCAGTGAATTGTCGCGTCCTGACAGGCCGCGGGAGCATCGTTGTGACCAAGGGTGGTTCCTGGGGAAAGGGATGAATGGTTGTGTAGCCTGCACCATCCTGGTAATGTAGCACATTGCGGCCGGTCCGGCGATAAAAGTCGCACCGGCCCAGGCAGGCAGGGCAGGGGGAACGTTCGGCGAGACAAGGGGTACGGCGCATGTATATGCCCATCATCGGCACACTTGGTTATATTCTGTCCCCGGATGGCCAGCAGACCCTGCTCGTCCACCGCAACGCCCGTGCCGAAGACCAGCATCTGGGCAAATACAACGGACTGGGCGGCAAGATGCGACCGGACGAGGACGTGGTCGGCTGCATGCACCGGGAGATTCGCGAGGAGTCGGGCCTGGAGTGCGCCAGTATGCAACTGCGCGGGACCATCAACTGGACCGGGTTCGGTCCAGACGGGGAGAACTGGCTGGGCTTCATCTTTCTGATCACCGCCTTTCAAGGCTTGCCGTTGGCACGCAACGACGAGGGGACGCTGGCCTGGCACCCGCTGGCCGAGCTCGACCGGTTGCCCATGTGGGAGGGCGACAGGCACTTCCTCCCGCTGGTTTTTGATGGCGACCCGCGCCCGTTTCACGGCTACATGCCCTATGCCGGCGGCCGACCGCTGGGCTGGGAGTATCACCGTCTCTGACAGCCTCTGAAGCCTCCTCCCAGGCTGGTCGATTCCCGTTTGCAAAGTCCTTGCGTTCACCGGGAGCGCTCTGTATAGTGGGGCGCTGTTCGATCGTCGAAACACCTCGAACGGTTCAAATTTTTTAATTTTTCCGATACTTTAAACCAATGGGACGTGTCATGGATAACAATGCGGAACTGGTTCGCCTTGAGGGATTTGTTGATAAGCTCCTGACCAAATACAATCAGCTGAAATCCGACTATCTGGCCCTGCAGGAAACCCTGCGCGAGCGGGATGCCGAATGCTCCGACCTGAAGAGTGCCGTTGCCGGCCTGAGCAGCGAGCGGACCGAGGTGGGATCGCGGGTGGCCGGCCTGCTCGACCGCATCGAGCAGTGGGAGCACGAACATGCCGCTGGCGCCAGCGAACGCGCTCAGCATGGCGGTGTCCAGGGTACCCTCTTCGGCGATGACGCTGACCGGTAACAAAGCATCCCTGACCATCATCGATTCCGATGCAGGACCGTCTGGTACGCTTTCATCTCTTCGGGCAGGAGTACACCTTTTTCAGTGACGCCCCCGAGGATGAAGTCGAGTCCATCATCACCCTGTTGCGGGAGGAACTCGATTCCGGCGAGAAGTTGAGCCGGAGCGCGATGCCGTCCAGCAAGATGCTGGTTCTGGGCTGCCTGCGGATGACCGCAAAGTATGTCCAGCTCAACAGGGAATGCACGGAGTACCGGCAGGCGCAGCTGCAGATGATTGACCGGTTGATCGACCGGATTTCCGCCGGGTTGGAGTGAGCTGGTTACAGATAATCGTTTTGTTTGCCCGGACGTTCTGCTATAGTTGTTCACAGCTTTGGAAACCCCTGCTCTGTTGGTGATCAGCAGAGTATTGAGCCAACTCGCATGATAAGGGCAGCCTTACTGTCGAACCATGGGACTCTGGATTGATTCCCAGACGTCGACATGGGCACTGCCCACCTAATTTCATTAGGTTTAATCATTCTGTTGACACGGCAGCGTGGGGGCCTTTCCTGGCAGTACGGGCCTGCGCCCGTTTAATATATGCAACACCGGCAACGGTGTTGAGAGGGTTGGTTGTGCAAGCAGTATGGACACCGCGGGTCCAGTGAATGAACGGCAATCCTGATGCCATCAGGTGTATATAGATGAGAAACCTTCCCACAGGCTGTTTTCGCGTCATCGCCAGTCCGTCTGGACACTTCACCGGATGTATTTTCTGTCTCCCGCCACACGGCGCGCCGAAATAGCCCGGACCGGGTCATCTACTCCGGCAGCCTGTCCTGAGCTGATCACCACGGCGTTCCGGCTGAGCTGAACGCCGCCGTCCGCTCCCGCCTTCCTTCCCTCCCCCTTCGTTTCGTCCCGTTGCGCGATCAACCGGGCGAGGCTCCTCCACATAGAAACTTGCAGGTGTACGACCATGGAAATGAATGTCATGATGCTGCTCCTGGCCCTGGTGAATCTGGTCGCCGGCGTTGCCTTGGGCGTTTTTTTGCGCAAACGGCTGGTTGAAGGCAACCAGAAGAACATCGCCCTGCAGGGGCGACAGATCATTGAGAACGCCATCAACGAGGCGGAGCAGATCAAGAAGGAGGCGGTCCTGCAGGCCAAGGAAGAGGCCCTGGCCATCAAGCAGGATGCCGACCGGGAGGTCAAGGCCAGCCGGCAGGAGCTGAAGGATGAGCAGCGCCGCCTGAACCGGAAATTCGACGAGATCCAGCGCGAGTTCCAGATCCTGGAAGAAAAACAGGCCAGCCTGAAGTATCGCGAGGAACGACTTGATACCGACGAGAAGGAGGTGGTCGGCAGGAAGCAGCAACTCGACGGCCTGATCGACGAACAGCGCTACAAGCTTGAGCAGATCGCCGGCATCGACCGTGAAGAGGCCAAGGTGCAGTTGATGCAGTCCATCGAGAGCGAAGCGCGCATGGATTGCGCAAAGCGGCTTGCGCGGATCGAAAACGAGATGAAGATGGAGGCCGACCGCAAGGGCAAGAACATCCTCGCCCTGGCCATTGCCCGATACGCCGGCGATTATGTAGCCGACAAGACCGTGTCCATGGTGCCGTTGCCCAACGACGAGATGAAGGGCCGGATTATTGGCCGGGAAGGGCGAAACATCAGGGCCATCGAAGCTGCCACCGGGATCGACATCATCATCGACGATACGCCCGAGGCGGTCATCCTCTCCGGCTTCAACCCCATCCGCCGCGAGGTAGCCCGACGGGCGCTGGAACAACTCATCTCCGACGGTCGCATCCATCCGGCCCGGATCGAGGAGGTGGTGCAGAAGGTGTCCGAGGAGCTTGAGGTCGGCATCCGCGAATCGGGCGAGCAGGCGACCTTCGACGTCGGCGCTCACGGCATGCACGTAGATCTGATCAACCTCATAGGCCGGCTCAAGTACCGGACCAGCTACGGCCAGAACATTCTCCAGCACTCGCTTGAGGTGGCCTTCCTCTGCGGCATCATGGCGGCGGAGCTGAATCTGGATGTGAAGAAGGCCAAGCGCGCGGGCCTGCTGCACGATATCGGCAAGGCGGTGGACCATGAGGTGGAAGGATCCCACGCCATCATCGGCCGGGATCTGGCCAAAAAATACGGTGAGGCCGAGGATATCGTCTATGCCATCGGCGCCCACCACGAGGACCAGCCACCCAAGAGCGTGCTCGATGTGCTGGTGCAGTCCGCCGACGCCCTCTCCGGCGCGCGGCCGGGCGCCCGCAAGGAGATGCTGCAGAGCTACGTCAAGCGGTTGGAGGATCTGGAGAAGATCGCCAACGGGTTCAAAGGGGTCGATAAGTCCTACGCCATCCAGGCCGGCCGCGACCTGCGCATCATTGTCGACAGCCAGAAGGTGCGGGACGAGGAGACGACGCTGTTGAGCCGCGACATCGCCAAGGCGATCGAGGAGCAACTGACCTATCCCGGGCAGATCCGGGTCACGGTCATCCGCGAGACGCGGGCCGTTGAATACGCCAAATAACAGGGGGAACGATGAAGTCGGTTGCAGAGCAGTTGGCCCTGATCGAACGGGGCGCGGTGGATTTTCATTCCCGGGAAGAGATGGTCAAGAAGTTGACCAGATCGCTGGAAACCGGCAAGCCCTTGACCATCAAGGCGGGCTTCGATCCGACCGCGCCGGATCTGCATCTGGGGCACACCGTGCTCATCCAGAAACTCAAGCATTTCCAGTCCCTGGGTCATGAGGTGAACTTTCTCATCGGCGATTTCACCGGCCTGATCGGCGATCCCACCGGCAAGTCGGACACCCGGCCGCCGTTGACGCCCGAGGATGTGCGGCGCAATGCCGAGACCTACAAGGAACAGGTGTTCAAGATTCTCGATCCGGACAAGACCAGGGTGGTTTTCAACTCCACCTGGCTGGGCAAGCTCACCTCCTTTGAGATGATCCGTCTGGCCTCGGAACTCACCGTGGCCAGAATGCTCGAGCGGGACGACTTCAAGAAGCGGTTTGAGGCCAACCGGCCGATCTCCATACACGAGTTTCTCTATCCCCTGATCCAGGGCTACGACTCGGTGGCCATGCGCGCTGATGTCGAGCTGGGCGGCACCGATCAGCTGTTCAATCTGCTCATGGGACGGGACCTGCAGCGCAGCCGTGGCCAGGAGCCGCAGGTGGTGCTGACCACGCCACTATTGGAAGGGCTGGACGGCGTCAACAAGATGAGCAAGTCGTTGGGCAACTACATCGGCATCTCCGAACCACCGGACGCCATCTTCGGCAAGGTTATGTCGGTCAGCGACGAGTTGATGTTCCGCTATTACGAGCTGCTCAGCGACCTGTCGCTGGCCGAGATCGCGACCCTGAAGGCGGACGTCGCCGCCGGCC
>JBGSPP010000257.1:0-9271 GCA_041738515.1 Desulfobulbus sp. | reverse complement strand
TCGGCTGGTTCGGCTTTAACGGCGGCAGTGCGCTCGCGGCCAACGAGGTGGCGGCCACGGCCTTCGTCGCCACCCACCTGGCGGGCATGTCCGGCATGGCCATGTGGACCCTGATGGAGTGGATCAAGCTGGGCAAACCGACCACCTTGGGCGCGGCTTCCGGCGCCATCGCGGGTTTGGCCACCATCACCCCGGCCTCCGGTTTTGTTGGACCCAATGCGGCCATTGGGATAGGGTTGGTGGCAGGGGTTGTCTGCTATCTCGCAGTCAACATGAAAAGCAGATTCAGGTTTGATGATTCCCTCGATGTGGTCGGCATCCACGGCGTCGGCGGCGTAACCGGGACCCTGTTGCTGGGCGTGTTCGCCTCCAAGGCGGTGAATCCCGCCGGGCCGGACGGCCTGCTCGCCGGCAGCGTCGCCCTGCTGGCCTCGCAATGCCTCGGAGTGGTCGTGGTATGCGTCTATGCCTTTGTGGTCAGCTGGGTGATCCTCAAGGCGGTCGATGCGCTCCTGGGCCTGCGGATCACGGAAGAGGCCGAGCATCAGGGGCTTGATTACACCGAGCATTCGGAGACGGCCTACAACTGATCGTGGCGGTCCGTCGACTCACAGTGAAGCGTCTCCAACCTGGATCAGGTCAGTCTGCACGAGGAGCACACCATGAAAAAAATTGAAGCGATCATCAAGCCGTTCAAGCTCGACGAAGTCAAGGATGCCCTCAACGGTTTGGGCATCAAGGGCATGACCGTGACCGAGGTCAAGGGCTACGGCCGCCAGAAGGGACACACCGAGATCTACCGGGGCGCTGAGTATGTGGTTGATTTCATACCCAAGATCAGAATCGAGCTGGTTGTTCTGGATGAACAGGTCGAGCAGGTGATCGACACCATCACCAAGGTAGCGCGCACCGGCAAGATCGGCGACGGCAAAATTTTCGTCCTGCCCGTGGAGCACATTGTCCGCGTCAGAACAGGGGAGACGGGCAGCGAGGCGATCTGATGACCGACTCGCTCCGCTCGCAGCAGGAAGCGCTGGCCGGTCTCTGGCGGCAAGGGGTGAGCGGCCGGGAGATTCTTGCCCGGTACGCGACCCTGGCGGACGAGTTCATCGTCAGGCGGTTCGAGGAGGCGCGGCAAGCCAAGGGCGCCCGCGGCCAGGTGGCGGTGATTGCCCTGGGCGGATACGGGCGCAGGGAGTTGTACCCTTCTTCCGATATCGACCTGCTGCTCCTGCACGACTGGTGGGCTGGCAAATCGATGCAGGCGCTGTCGGAGGCGGTGCTCTACCCGCTTTGGGACGCCGGCTTCGAGGTCGGGCACAGCGTCCGCGGCATCAAGGATGCGGTGGCCTTTGCGGGCGAGGATTTCCATTTCCAGGTGGCGCTCCTGGATGCCCGTCTGCTCGCCGGTTCGGAGAAGTTGTTTGCCGAGTTGCAGGCCGTGTACACCAAAAAGATCCTTGAGGGCCGCCGCGACGCCTTTGTCCGCACCATGGACGAGTTCCGGCTGGAACGGCGGCAGAAATACGGCAGCCACTCCTTTCTGCTGGAGCCCCATGTCAAGGAAGGAAAGGGCGGCCTGCGCGACATCCAGGCCATGCTCTGGGTGGCCAAGGGAGTGTTCAGCCTGCCGGATCTGGATGCCATCCAGGCCTCGGGGATGCTCGCCGAGGCCGACCGGCGCAGCCTGGAGCAAAGCTGGTCCATGCTGGCCCGGGTCAGGCTCGGCCTGCACCAGATGAGCCGGAGGAAGGGCGATCACCTCATCTTCGAGTATCAGACCGAGATGGCTGCTGCTCTTGGCTACAGGGATGACGGCGGCCTGCTTGGCGTGGAGCGGTTCATGCGCGACATGTATGGCCATCTCCAGACCGTATCTCTGGTGACCGACCTCTTTTTCGAACATGTGCAGGAGATCCTCGGGCTCACCGGCGGCGCTGCCCGGGAGCAGCAGCTCGAACGGGCCATCGTCAGCCGGGCCGGCTGGGTCCGGCTGGCCTCGATCGAGGAGCTGATCGAGCGGCCCTATCTGCTGATGCGGCTCTTTCTCCAGGCCGGCCGCACCGGATTGCCCCTGCATCACCGCACCCGGCAGACGATTGCGGCCCACCTGCATCTGGTGGACGAACAGTTCCAGTCGTCCAGGCGGGTGGCGAAGATCTTTCTCGAGTTGCTGACCGAAACCGGCGAGATCTTTCCAGTGCTGGAATCCATGCTCGCCACCGGTCTGCTGACCCGGTACCTGCCCGAGTTCGGTGATGTGGAGTCGCTGGCGCAGCACGACTTGTACCATCTGTACACCGTGGACCGGCACCAGATGCAGGCCGTGGCCGAACTGGCCGCGCTGCGTCGTGAGTCGCCTGAACTGTTCGCCGAGTTGGACGAGCCCGAACTGCTCTACCTGGCCGCCTTGCTGCACGACATCGGCAAGGGCCGGCGGCAGGATCATTCGGCGCTTGGCGCCGAGATGGTGCAGAACATCGGCCGGCGGCTGCGGCTTTCGGCTGAGGCCTGCGACACTCTGGCCTTTCTCGTCCGCCATCATCTCTATCTGCCGGAAAACGCCCTGCGCCGCGACTTCAGCGATCAGGAGTTCATCCGCCAGGCGGCGGAACTGATCGGCGACGCGCAGCGGCTGACCATGCTCTACCTGCTGACCATCGCCGATTCGCGGGCCACCGGGCCCTCGGCCTGGTCGGGCTGGAAATCGAGCCTGCTGGCCGAGCTGTATCTCAGCCTGAAGGCCTGCCTCGTTGGCGAGTGTCACCGCGAGGACGAAGCCGTCGCCGGCGAAACCCAGGGCGTAAGCTGGCTGCGGGAACAATTGGCCACCCAGCTGAACGGCCAGCCGGCCCGGATCGACCTCGATCTCCTGCCGGCCGATTATCTGATGAGCTTCAGCCTGGATTCGGTCCTCAACCACCTTCGCATCCACCGGGATCAGCAGGCCCGACTCAGGCAGCAGGTGCTGCTCACCGCCGAAGAGGGCGAGAGCGCCTGGTCGCTGCTGATCATGGGCTGCGACCGGGTGGGGCTGCTTGCCAAATTCTGCGGCGTGCTCGCCCTGCACAACCTGATGGTGCGGTCGGCGCAGATTTTCACCTGGCCCGATGCCACGGTGGTGGACGTGCTCCAGGTCGTGCCGGCGGTGGCCCGGGATTTCGGCGAGTTGGATTGGCAGGAGGTGGAGCGGGATCTGAACATGGCGATCAACTACCGCCTCGATGTCGGCTACCAGTTGCACCGGCGGGTGCTGAATCAGGGGTACGGCCAGGCGCGCACGGTGCAGCAGCTGGAGCGGAAGGTGGTCATCGACAACGCGGTCTCCAGTCAGTTCACCGTCATCGAAGTCTATGGCGGCGATGACCGGGTGGTCCTCTATCAGCTGACCCAGACCCTGGCCGATTTCGGCCTGACCATTCACCGGGCCCGCATCGCCACCGAGGTGGAACAGCTGATCGACGTCTTTTATGTCAAGACCACCGCGGACGGCAAACTGACCGAACCGGCCGCGGTGGAGCAGGTGCATATGACCCTGATGCGGATCATTGGCGCGGCCGAGGCGGAACCCGCAACCGCCGGCGCGCCGCACAATTCGTAGAAGCAACCGTATCCGGCACCAACCGGGTTTTTACATCAATCCAAAGGCGAGCTACCGAGCTGTAGTCAACATTATCTTCAACCTTGTAAGGAGCGTGCACTATGAGTGGAATCCAGGCCCGTTTGAACGCCATATCGGCAATCATCAACTACCAGCCGTCCCATGCCCCCCTGAATTTCAGCGAAACAAAACCCACCGACGTGTTTGGATCCAACGTCTTCAATGACAAGGTCATGAAGGAACGTCTGCCCAAGCATGTGTACAAGTCGTTGAAGAACACCATCGCCTTCGGCCAGAAACTTGACGCCTCGGTTGCCGATGTGGTCGCCAATGCCATGAAGGACTGGGCCATCGAGAAAGGCGCTACCCACTTTACCCATGTGTTTTACCCCCTGACCGGCCTCACCGCCGAAAAGCACGACGCCTTCCTGGTTCCCGACGGCGACGGCGGAGCCCTGGCCGAGTTCTCCGGCAAGTTGCTCATCCAGGGCGAGCCCGACGCCTCCAGCTTCCCTTCCGGCGGTCTGCGCGCCACCTTTGAGGCCCGCGGCTACACCGCCTGGGACGTCACCAGCCCGGCCTACATCCTTGAGAATCCCAACGGCACCTTCCTCTGCATCCCCACCGCGTTTGTCTCCTGGACCGGAGAGGCCCTGGACAAGAAGACGCCGCTGCTGCGCTCCCAGCAGGCCCTGAACAAGCAGGCCAAGCGTGTGCTCAAGCTCTTCGGCGTGGACACCAAGCTGCCCGTGAGCTCCTTCGCCGGCCCTGAGCAGGAATACTTTCTGGTCGACCGCAACTTCGTGTTCTCCCGTCCCGATCTGCTCATCGCCGGCCGCACCCTGTTCGGTGCGCCCTCCGCCAAAGGTCAGGAGTTCGAGGACCAGTATTTTGGCGTGATCAACCGCCGGGTGCTCTCCTTCATGATGGAAGTCGAGCGTGAGCTCTTCAAGCTGGGCGTACCGGTCAAGACCCGCCACAACGAAGTCGCCCCCGCCCAGTTCGAAATCGCCCCCATCTACGAGCAGGGCAACCTGGCCACCGACCACAACCAGCTGGTCATGACCACCCTGCGTTCCGTGGCCAAGCGCTACGGCATGATCTGCCTGCTGCACGAGAAGCCCTTTGCCGGCATCAACGGCTCGGGCAAGCACCTCAACTACTCCCTGGGCAACGCGGAGTTGGGCAGCCTGTTTGATCCGGGCGACACCCCCCATTCCAACGCCCAATTCCTGGTGTTCTGCGCCGCCGCCCTCCGCGCCTTGCACAAGAACGGCGCCCTGTTGCGCGCCACCGTTGCTTCCGCCTCCAACGACCACCGCCTGGGCGCCAACGAGGCCCCGCCGGCCATCATAAGCGCCTACCTGGGCGAGCAGCTCACCGACGTGTTCGAGCAGATCAAGAAGGGCGAAGTCAAGGGCTCCAAAACCAAGGGCGTCATGAACATCGGCGTCGACACCCTGCCGCCGCTGCCCATGGATCCGGGCGATCGCAACCGGACCAGCCCGTTTGCCTTCACCGGCAACCGCTTCGAGTTCCGCGCCGTGGGTTCCTCCCACTCCATCGCCGGCGCTCAGGTGGCCCTGAACACGATGATGGCGGAATCACTTGATTACGTGGCAACCGAACTCGAGAATCTGGGCAAGGTGAACAAGACCCAGTTCAACGAGGGCGTGCAGAAACTGCTGCAGAAGATCATGAAGGAGCACGACGCCGTGATCTTCAATGGCGACGGCTATTCCGAGGCCTGGCACAAGGAAGCGGCCAAACGCGGCCTGCCCAACCTCAAGACCACCCCCGAGGCTCTGCCCGTGCTCACCAGCAAGGACGTGGTGGCCCTCTTCACCAAGTACAACGTGCTCTCCGAGGCCGAGCTGAAGAGCCGCCAGGAAATCTACCTGGAACAGTACGTCAAGACCGTGGCCACCGAGGCCAACCTGGTGATCCGCATGGCCCGCACCGTTATCTTCCCGGCCGCCATGCGCTATCAGGGTCAGCTGGCTGAGACCTGCGCCAGCATGAAGGCCATTGGGCACGACTTCAAGATGGCAACCCTGGAGGACGTGACCGTCAAGCTGCGCGCCATGCAGGCCGAAGTGGATAAACTGGAGAAGCTTGCCGCCCACGAGGGCGGCGACACCCTGGCCCATGCCAAGTACATGTGCGGCAAGATCCTGCCTGCCATGCAGGCTGTGCGCGGCTATGCCGATGCCTTGGAGTCCGTGGTGGCTGACGATCTGTGGCCGCTGCCTTCGTACCAGGAGATGCTGTTCATCCGTTGATCCTGGCTGTATTGCCAAAAGGTAGAAAAGGCCGCTCCCGTCAGGGGGCGGCCTTTTTTATCGCAGGATCGCGGTGCGGTCATACAACCATCGACTGCCAGGGCACGACGGCTGCCGCCGGCAGGGCGTGACAGGGAGGGCACCCGGACCCTGTCTGCCGAGCAAGGTGATGGCGCATTGATCTTTTTATTGGTGAAGATTATACACAAGCGAGGGGGGAAATTGACCTCTGGCTGCCATCATGTCGCAAGCGGATGGACGCCATCACCATATCCCGTCGGAATTTTCTCTCGTTTCCAATGCCGGTTGCGGCTCTGTGCCATGGTTGACCGGTTGGCCAACAGAGTCCCGCACCCCCAGCCGATAGCCCAGCGCTGCTGACCCAGGCCGCAGTTCGCTGGTATTCAGAACCCACACAAAACAAGGAGCACAGCTATGACCCGCGACCAAATCATGCGTATCATCAAGGAAAAGAACGTGAACTTCTTCCGGCTGCAGTTCGTCGATATCTTCGGGTTCCTGAAGAATATCGCCCTACCCCTGAGCCAGATCGAAAAGGCCCTGGACGGCAAAATCATGTTCGACGGCTCCTCCATCGAGGGCTTTGTCCGCATCAACGAGTCCGACATGTACCTCAAACCGGATTACGCCACCTTTGTGGTCATGCCCTGGCGCGAGAAGGACGGCTCCAACGCCGCCCGCATCATCTGCGACGTCTACAAGCCCGACGGCACCCCCTTTGTCGGCTGCCCCCGCAACAACCTCAAGCGGGTGCTGGCTGACGCCAAAAAGATGGGCTATACCATGAACGTCGGCACCGAGTGCGAGTTCTTCCTCTTCAAGCGGGATGCCAACGGCCGCCCGACCACCGTCACCGACGATGTCACCGGCTATTTCGACGTCGAGCCCGACGACGCCGGCATCGACTGCCGCCGCAAGATCATCCAGACCCTGGAGGCCATGGGCTTTGAGATCGAGGCCTCCCACCACGAGGTGGCCGAGGGCCAGCACGAGATCAACTTCAAGTATGCCGACGCCCTCACCGCCGCCGACAACACCGTCACCTTCAAGTGGGTGGTTCGCTCCATTGCCGCCGAGTTCGGCCTGCACGCCACCTTCATGCCCAAACCGGTGTTTGGCATCAACGGTTCCGGCATGCACACCAACCAGTCGCTGTTCAACCTGGACGGCACCAACGCCTTCTTTGACGAGAAGGATGCGCTGCAGCTGAGCCCGATCGCCTACAAGTACATTGCCGGCATCATGAAGCACGCCCGCGGCTTCAGCGCCGTCACCAACCCGCTGGTCAACTCCTACAAGCGCCTGGTCGCCGGCTACGAAGCCCCGGTGTATATCGCCTGGTCCGCTTCCAACCGTTCGGCCCTGATCCGCATCCCCGCCTCCCGCGGCATGGGCACCCGCACCGAGGTGCGCTGCCCGGATCCGACCTGCAACCCCTACCTGGCCTTTGCCCTGATGCTCAACTCAGGCCTGGACGGCATCAAGAACGACCTGCCGGTCCCGCCGCCCACCAACGTGGACATCTTCGAGATGACCGCCGAGGAGAAGGTTGCCGCCGGCATCCCCAGCCTGCCCGCCAACCTCTACGAGGCGGTGCAGGAACTCCGGGCCAACCCGATCGCCAGGGAGGCCCTGGGCGAACACATCCTTGAGAAGTACGTCGAGGGCAAGGAGCAGGAGTGGGACCGGTTCCGCATCGCGGTCACGGATTGGGAGCATGAGAACTACTTGAGCCGGTATTGATTGGGCTGTCGGTTTTTTGACAAACAAAAGGGGCGTCCCGACGGGGCGCCCCTTTTGTTGTTGGAAAGAGCTGAAAAGCAAGACGCCTTCCCGGAGGGAGGCGGCCCTTATAATTCAGAATTCTGAAATAATTGTCCGGATTAACGGAATTCGCATGGGCCTATGCCTGACGGCGCCGCCGACCAATTGCTGCAAGCGACACCAGACCGGTACCGAACAGTAGCAGGGTGGTGGGTTCGGGCACGGCGTTGACCTCCATTCGAACGATGTCATTGCCGCAGGTGGCGGCGAACTGCATGAGCAGGCTGGTAGAACCGTTCCAGAACGAACTCAGATTGAGGGTGAATGTAAGTGTATCATATGGGTTGCCAGAGGGGTCAATTACCCATCCTCCTATATCAACCCCACCAGTTTGACCTGTGGAATTGTAGGCAGCAATGTCTCTATACGCTCCATTAATAATCCGACCGCTTTCTGCACTATAAAGCGTTGAATCTCCGATAGAAGTAAGGGAATTAGTTGCTAGAGGATACCCCAAATAAACCACCTTCTCCCAATCAACACCTTTGGCATCGTATGCCTCTCCACCCTCCACGCTGATGAAGAGATCGCCCAAACCCCATTCGTAAATTCCCTTATCGAAGTAGGTGTTTTGCTTGGCGTACAAGGTGATAACAACATTACTGGTGCTATTGGCGGTCACCGTGTAGCCGTAGATGTCAAACCGATTATCTTCTCCATTGGTTAGCCCTGTTACTTTCGTACCGGCAGCATTGTACCCATAAGAATCCCATGGATTAATAAATCCTGAGCTTGGAGAACTTGCCTGAATAGCGGCAACAGTAGCAGAGCTAAAGTCTGCACCCTTCCAATCATCAAGGGTTAAAGCCGGTGCCATCCCAGCACATCCAAGGACCATGCCGCTCAGGGCGACTGTCAGTAGCATCTTTTTCATATCCGTCCCTCCTCTGGGTATGTGATTAGTATCTAGCAATAAATAAACCAGATTGAATTTTTTTTATTTTGTTTATAAAAATCTGTGGGTTGTAACAATTTTCTTCTGCTTCACCGGATCGGTTTCTTGACTGGACCGTCACTATTCCAGATTTCAGGAATTTCCCCGAAACACGACTGCTCTTTGTCTCTATCTTACGTTTCAACGAAAAAACCGCAATAGTACCTTGGTCCAATAGACGGGTATTCTCTCTTGGCGTATTGTGCAGGCAACAAGATTTCTCTTTTCGCTTTTTTTGGAGGAACACCATGGCAACAACCCATCCCATCGGCAAGGCCTTCATCGTCTACGGCACTGTCAAGGCCATCGCCGCCGACGGCACCGAACGCATCCTGGTTCCGAACAGCCCAATTTACACCGGCGAGCGGATCGTCACCGGCCCGGACGGCAGCGTCTCCATCGCCTTTGCCGACAGCAAGGGCCACCTGGATCTGGGGCGGATGTCCGATGTGCTCGTCGACCAGGACATCTATGGGGGCGCCGGCCCGGAGGGCGTCAGCGATTCCATCGCCCAGACCGAGGATGTCCAGGCGGCGCTGGAGCAGGACCCCAACTTCGACCCCACCACCCAGCTGCCGGGCACCGCGGCCGGACCGGGCGCGGTCGGCA
>JBGSPP010000235.1:0-4281 GCA_041738515.1 Desulfobulbus sp. | reverse complement strand
TCCATGGACGGCCCGGTCGAGGCGACGCTCAAGGCCGAAGGAGTGGCGCTTGCCGGCCTGATTCTGGACAGCGGTCAGGTCGATGTCCAGGGAACTGGGCGCAACCATGCCATCACCCTGCAGGGTGGCGGCAGCGACATGGCCGCATCCATGCGCCTCCAGGGGGGAGTGACCGACCAGGGCTGGCAGGGTGTTCTGGACGGGATGGCTCTTTCCTCGCCCCGGTTCGGCGACTGGCGCCAGGAGCGGCCGGCAGCGATCAGCCTCAACGGTGACCGGGCCGCCATGCAACCGCTCTGCCTGTCCACCACCCCCGCCGGCAGCCTCTGCGTTGAAGGTTCCTGGATCAAAGCGACCCAGGCCTGGCAGGGACGGGGTACAGCCGCAGATCTGCCGCTCGCCTTGCTGGCCAAGGGGAGCAGCGATCAGTGGCAGCTGGAAGGGCAGCTGGCCGCCACCCTTGAGTGCAGCGGTCAGCAGGCGCGTCTGCTTGGCGGCCGCCTCGAGGCATCGACCCGTGACATGCGGATGCGTGTCGAGAGCGGCGGCGGCGCACCTCAGAACGTGCAGTGGCGGACCAATCAGCTCCGGGGAGAGTTTGGCGCCGGCCGCCTCCGGGCCACGCTTGCGAGTGAACTCCTGGACGGTAGCAGACTCCATCTTGAACTGGCCCAGGAGGGGGTGCACCTGCCTGGAACCGACCTGCTGACCCATCCCCTGACCGGCAGCGCCAACCTGCAATGGAACAACCTCGCGCCCCTGACCGCCCTGACCGACCGGATGGCGTTGTTTTCCGGATCGCTCCTGGGTACGGTTTCGGTGCGCGGCTCGGCCGCGGCGCCAATCATTGCCGGCGCCCTTGAACTGGAAAAGGGCCAGGCCGAAATCCCCCTGCTCGGCATCACCCTCTCGCCGCTGCAACTGACCATGAAAGGGGATGCCGGCCGCCTGCGACTCTTGGCCAACGCCCGTTCCGGAGAGGGCGAACTCCGGGCAGAGAGCACCCTTGATCTGACCCAGCCCGAACACTGGCGGGCCACCGCCTTCACTGTGACCGGCACGAATTTCCAGGCTGCAAACCTGCCTGGACTGGAGCTGACCCTGTCACCGGATCTCCGCGTTGCCATGGTGAAGGACCGGGCCGAAGTGGCCGGGACGGTCGTGATTCCCCGAGCCCGCATCGCCACCATCGATCTGGAGGAGGGCATTGCACCCTCGGGCGACATGGTCGTCGTCGATGACGAAACGGGCAGCCGCCCTGTCACCGCTGGCTTGCCCCTGCACGCCGTAGTTAAGGTGCAGGCCGGTGACGACGTTCGCGTCGATGTCCGCGGACTGCGTGGCCAGATCACCGGTGTGCTGGAGGTGACGGTCGCGCCCAACCGGCCCCAGGTCGGCAAGGGCGTCCTGAACGTGCGCGAGGGTTCGTTCACCATCTACGGCCGTCGGCTGACCTTCGATGTCGGCCGCCTGCTCTTTGCCGGCGGGCCACTGACCAATCCCGGCATCGAGCTGCGCAGCGAGAAGAAGAAAGACGGCGTCACCGCCGGGATGGTGGTCGATGGCAGTCTTGCCCGGCCGGAGATCAGTCTGTACTCCCAGCCCCACATGGCGCAGTCGGCCATCCTCACCCGGTTGATGGAGAGCACTTCGCTTGGCGGGTCGACCCGCAAGGAAACCGGCTTTCTCGGCGAGGCGGCCTCGATGGTGGGATTGGGCGGGGTCGTACCGTATCTTCAGGGAGTCAAGGAGCTGACCCGCATCGACGACATCAGGCTGGAGACCGGCCAGGGCGACGACGCCCTTTCGCTGGTGCTGGGCAGCTGGTTGACGCCTGATTTCTATGTCAGCTACGGCAAGAACCTGCTCAACGAATCGGGCAGCTTCAACACCCGCTACCTCCTGGGCAAAGGGTTTTCGATTAAAACGGAAACCGGGCCTTCCCAGAGCGGAGGCGACATCAAGTATGAATTCGAACACTGACGGGCGATTTGGCTGCCGACGGCTGACCTTGTGCCGGCCAGCCCGCGGCCGACATCGATATTGACAACCGGGGGCCGGCGCGGCATGGTGAAGGCCGTTGCCGCCGACCCGGATCGCTCGGCAAGGCCGCATTTGCAAACACTTCAGGACGCGTGTGAACAAGAAACGATGGACCATATTCCTGGCGACCCTGGCGGGGTCGGCAGTGCTGTTTTTCCTTCTGCCGGCGGTGCTGAGCCTGCCACCGCTTACGGACCATGTCCTGAATAGGGTCAACGGCGCCCTGCCGGGCGAAGTCCGGGTGCGGTCCTGTTCGCTGGGGTGGTTCCGGGGCTTGGAATGCACCGACGTTTATTACGAGTACCCCGATCAGGGCATCCGCATGGAGGCCCCAACTCTGGCCACCGACAAGGGGCTGCTGGCGCTGCTGCTGGCCCCGGGGTATCTGGGCGAGATCACGCTTCGCCAGCCGGTGTTCAGCGTGGTGGCAGACCCGGGGGCGAGTCAGTCTGCCGAAGCAGCCTCCCCCGTCTCCAGGACCGAACCGGTCCCGGCCGAACTCACGGCCAGCGGGCCACAACCCTGGTGGGAACGATACAGCCTCCGCCTGCGGGTGGATCAGGGCACGGTCTCATTGGATCGCGGCCAAGAGGAACGGCGGGAACTGGCCCATGCACTGAACCTGCACGGAAGTCTGGCCGGCGGCACGGTCAACTATGTCCTTGATTTCGAGTCCGGGATGGAACTGGGACGTCTTCGAGCCGAGGGCTTCGTCAATCTGCCCACGGCCCGGTTGTCCATGCTTGAGGCCCTGATCTCCAAGGCAGACCTGACCATCAGCGGGGTCGAACTCGCCCCCTTTCTCGACCTGGCCGCCTCTCGCTGGAATGCTCCCAAAGGCTCGGGCCGCCTCGACGCCGGCGTGCAGTTGGTGACCGCGGGCCTGGACGAGGTGAAGATGAACGGCGAGGCAACCCTGGAGCAACTCAAGCTCGCAGGCGGATTCCTCGGCCAGGACGAGCCGTCGCTGGCCGGGCTGAAGGTGCGGTTCGCCGGCAGCCGCGGCAGGAAGGAGGGGTGGCAATTTACCAACCTGAAGATCGATTCCGACCCGATAAGGCTGCAAGCCCAGGGGCAGCTGGACAGCAACACGGTCGCACTCGAGGCTGAAGGTGCGATCAACCTGCCGGCAGTGGCGGCGCAATTGCCGCACCTGCTGCGTCTGCAGGAGCAGACCCGGATCGGGCAGGGGATCGTCAACTTTTCCCTCCGGGCCGCGGGGGCACCCGATGACCTGCAGGCCAAGGCCGATTGCCGGGTCGCCAACCTGGAGGCCGTGCACAACGACCAGGCCTTTGCCTGGGATGCGCCCCTGGTGCTGATTGCCGAAGCCGACTACCGCCAGAGCGGCCTCACCGTGCGCGACCTGCAGCTGAAGACCCCCTTTCTCGAGGTCTCCGGCAAAGGCGGCGCCGACGATTTTACCTTCAAGGCCACGGCCGATCTGGAGCAGATGTCAAGCCACCTGGCCAAGCTGTTCGCCCTCGGGTACAGCGGCAAGGGCAAGCTCGTGTTTACGGGCGCCTCCAGGCGGGAGGAGGGCGGGGGCTTTCGTCTTGACACCCGCATCGATGTCGGCGGACTGACCCTGTTCAAGGGCAGGGATCCGCTGCTGCCGGCCCATGATTTTTCCCTGACCGGCGAGGCCAGAGGGCCGGCGACGCTGTATCGCGACGGCAGATTTGGGGCCTTGCGCGCTGAGGCCACCGCTTGGCCGGGCAAGCTCGCGATCAGCCTCGGCGAGGCTGAGGCGCAGGCAAACCCGGACCCCGGTGCTTTCGTCGCCAGGGGCGAGCTCGATCTGGAGCGATCAGTCGCCCTGATGCGCGGGCTGAACATCGCTTCGATCCCCGAAGGACTCGCGGGTGCGTTGACCTTCGTCGGCGAGGGACAGTGGCAGGCTCCACGGCTGGCTCTGTCGCGCTTGGATGGGCAGGTGGAAAAGCTGCGCCTGCATAGAGGGGAGACAAAATTTCAGTCACCAAAGCTGGCCTTTGCTTTGGAGAACGGGGGACTTGCCCGGGACGCGGCCATCGCGGTCCGCGACCTGGTGGTGGCTGCCGACTGGCAGGCGCTGGCCAACGAGCCGGATCGAGCGCTGTTGACAGCCGATTGGCAGCGACGCAGCCTGGATCTGCGGCGCCTGGTGCTTCATCAGGAGGGCTTGGCCGCCGAGGCCAGCCTGCGCCTCGAGGATTGGCAGAGACCCTGGCAGGCGTCCGAGGCTGAAATCATCAC
>JBGSPP010000006.1:0-5096 GCA_041738515.1 Desulfobulbus sp. | reverse complement strand
GGCGGTAGGGATGACCTTGGTCTGGTGCATGCTCCGACCGCGCTCGAAATCGGCCTTGGCCAGGGTGTGAGCCGCCCGGGCCGCGTCCACGGCGACGCGGTAGTCGTCGGCCTCCATCAGGGCCAGCACCTGTCCGGTCTTGACCAGGTCGCCCTCCTCCACCTTGACCGCGTCAATGGTGCCGCTGATCTTGGCCATCAGCTCCAGCCGGGTCCAGGGCTCGACCGTGCCCGGCAGGTTGATGGCGTCTTCCATGGGCCGGGGCTTGATCTCGAGCAGCACCGCGTTGACCACGCCCTTGTGCTCGACCTGGGCCGCCATTTTTTCCTTGAGCAGCCGATCCTTCTTGCCTCCGACCACGCCCATCAGCAGAACTATCAGCACTACCAGCCCAGCCAAGGCGACCCGGGGCAGGTTGTTCCAGACAAGGCGCAGCAGACGGATCTTGAGCGGCGGAGGGGTCGATTCGGTTGATTTCATGGGATTTGGGGTAGGATGGAGTTATCAGTGCCGGCCCTCGGGGCCAGGCCTTGGAGCGCTTGCTCGAACAGCGCCTCCAGGGCCATGAACACATCGTCGCGGGTGATCAGGCGGCCGGTGAACCAGGCCGAGACCACCATGCAGTACAGTCCGTAAAAATGGCCGAGCATCAGGGTCAGCTCAACATCGCGCCGCAGTTGGCCGCGCGCCTGAGCCTGGAGCAGCAGTGGCGCCAGCAGGGCAATATACCGCTCGCCGAGGCGGCGTGAGGGCGTCCGGGGATCGGGATCACCGGGGAAAAAGGTTTCCCGCGTCAACATCCGGCCGATCTCGGGGTTATCGAGCAGAAAATCGAGGTCGCGGCCATAGACAGACAACAACCGGTCCAGGATCGGCATGGTCGGCACGTCGGTCTCGACGATGGCCGCCCTGACCGTCTCCAGCTGGGCCTCGCAGAAGGCGAGGAATATCTCGCCCTTGGTGCGGAAATAGGAGTAGACCGTGGCCTTGCCGATGCCGGCGGCCTGGGCCAGGTCGGTGATACTGGTCCGCTCGTAACCCCGTTGGCCGAACAGCCGCAGGGCCGCGTCGAGGATGGCCTGCCTGGTCCGTTCCTTGTGCCGTTCTCGTTTTCCCGCCATGGTTCCCTGTTTCCTTTGCAATGCCTGCGGTCGTTTTTACCCGCCGCATGGCCACCCTGCAAGACAAAATCGACCCGGGTCGATTTTCTTAACCTGATTGAAACAGTGGCGTTTCTGCCTGGCGTCTTCGGCAGGGGTATGGAGACTCCAGGCCCCGGTGGGGACGTCGATGGCATCGGTGCGCGGACCACCAATGGAGACGATCCGCCCCAGGGTGCGGCAGGTGATGCAAGGGAGGAAAGAGCGGAAGCTGTCCCGGATATCCCCTGTTTTGGGGCTTTCCCTGGTTATTGAACTGCTATTTTCTTGCAGCCAGGCCAACAATATATCAGTTTATAGAAAGAGCATTATTCTCATTTCTTCAACATACCCCCGGATCCACGGCGCAGCCTTTCCATGAGGAGCCAGACCATGAGCGATATTCAAAGCAAGCCTATTGCGGCACGAATCGACTGGCTCTTCGAACTTGCCAGCCGGCATGGGGAAAACTACAGCAGTCCCGAAGCGTGGTTGGCGCGGGAGCGGTATCTTGCCGAGCACCCCACCGCGATTGCGGTCTTGAAGTGCATGGACGGCCGTATCAACATTCCCGTGGCGACCAACACCCCCACCGGCATTCTCATGCCGTTCCGCAACCTGGGCGGCATGTTCGATCTCGGCTGGCCCCACCTCGGCGAAGTGCTGGCCCATCACGTCCTGCGCATGACGGGCTCGGGCAGGCGCGTGCTCATCCTCATCACCTATCACTGGTCCAAGGGCGACCCCAGGCGCGGTTGTGCCGGATTTCATCACGATACCATGGCCGCGATTGCCCACACCCGCCAGATCCGTCGCCAGGTCGAACACATTTTCGGTCTCGGTCACGGCACGGTCTATCCCCTGGTCTGCGGCTTCGAGACCGACGAGGACGCCCTGGTGATCCATGGCACAGGAGACGCAGTCCTTGATCTTGCAAGCATCTCAGCAGGTGACGCCGCCACCCTGCCCCATCGCCTGGCAGCGCTGTTGCCCGACATGTCGGCGCAGATGCGCGCCGACCTCCTGCCCTTGCTGCACGGCAATCTCGAGCACATTGCCCAGGTGCGCGAGCAGGCGCGGCGGCACGAGCGCACGCTTGATATCGAACACCGCGAGTGGATGATCTGCCTCGGGCGCGGATTCGATTTTCTCCATACCCCCAACCTGGCCCTGATCATTGGCCCCTACAGCCCCGACCTCGCCGATCCGCTGCGGAAAGCGGCGGCGATCATCGAGAGCAATATGCAGGCAGGGCGCATACCTGATGATGGCTTCCTGCTGCTGGCCTCGGTGCCGTACGATGAGATCGGCGTCGACCGGGCCAGGGCTGAATTGAAGTCGCGCTTTCTTTCCAACTTCGCCGCCGAGGTGTTACGAACCGATTTCAGCGCACTCGCCACAAAGATGAGAAAACGCACAGCCGTGCTCGACTGGCGTTCACGCCGTCTCGAAGAGATCAACGACTGAAGGCTAACCAGTTCCACGGCGAGCGTGGAGCTGGGATGATATTTCAAATACTATTGAAAGCAAAGCCACATACTCCGTACTCATGACCCATCTTGTATTGCATCGACTAGGTAGCCTGCTCTGCCTGCTCTCCCTGGCAGCCTGCAGCGCTGTTCCCGTTAAAAAAGAGATCCATGGCAGCGACCTTGATGCCAATCAAGTGGTGCAAAGCGACTCCAACCGCGCAGCGAACCTGGCCATGCGCGATAACCTTGAAAGCTTGTCGCTCCTGCTGGAAAAGCTCTACAAACGAAACCTGGCGCAATGGAAAAAAACCGGCTTCCGCTCGTTGGAGGAAGCCCGGCAAAAAGTCATTGAAACCATAAGCAATGACGAACCGCTGCCGGGTCTGAACGACAAAAAATCGGTTGATGCGCTGCCGCTGGCCTTTGACCAGAACTTTCAAGGAGACCGCGCGGGCGCTTTGGTATACGGCATCGGCACCATGCTGACCGAGGTCTATGGCGGGCGGACGCAACTCTATCTGATTCACGGCCTTGACGCACAGAAACTGGCGAATGCCGCATGGAATATTGAAGTGGCCATGTGGCTGTTGTCAAGCCGCACCGATGTCCACGGCCAACCGCTGCTCTTGTCTAATGAAATCAGTGCTAACGGACGCAACCTTTCCTTTGAGCGCGAATTTGGCCGTATGCTTGGCCGCCTGGAATTGCTGGCGCAGATGAATGACGAAAAATATCGCCGCAGCGCCATTAACTATGTGCAGGGAATTCTGGGAGCGCCCTTATTGCAGTTCCTGCCGCTGGAGGCCGTCAGCACCGTTATTCAGCAATAACGTGAAATCAATCTGTTTCACGTTCAGCAACTCGCCCCGACGCCAGGTTCCGAACCGACCCCGTAACAGTCGGAACCGGCATTATAAAGAGGACTGTTTGAATGCATAAGTGGCTGAGAAATGGAGAAGCCTCCAAGTGGGTATATAATGCCTAAGGCAAGGCTGGGTCGAGGCAGGCTCGCCCAGAATTACACCACAAGGAGGCTTCAATGGATGCATATTACTCTGTCGGATTGGACATCCACAAGAAATTGATTGCTTACTGCGTCAAAGCCGTTGATGGGCGTCTTGTCTCCCAGGGCATGGTCGGCGCCGACCGGGAATCGCTTGGTAAATGGGCCGAGAGTTTACCAGGCCCTTGGGTGGGGGCGATGGAGGCGACCATCTTCACCGGCTGGGTCTACGATTTTCTCGCCCCGTATGCGGTTGACTTGAAAGTGGCCCATCCCGAGATGCTCAAATCCATCACTGCCGCCAAGAAGAAAAATGACCGTGCCGATGCGGAGAAGATTGCCGATCTCCTGCGGGTCAACTTGTTGCCTGAATGTACCATGCTCCCTGGAGAAATCCGGGAGTTGCGGCGAATCCTGCGGTATCGCAATCACGTCGTCCAAACGGCGGTGAAGATGCAGAACAAGATGTCTGGTCTGCTCATGGAAGTGGGGGCTGGGTACAACAAGAGGCGTCTTCGCGGCAAGAAATACTTCCACGAGCTATTGGCGAGGGTGGACGAGATACCGCCATCGGTCAAGAAACTCCTGCTGCTGAGCCGGGCCGGTTACGAGATGTTCCATTCGGTCCAGAAACGGCTGATCCAGACCTTGCGCACGAATGGGTTGATCCAGGAACGGGTCTGCCGGCTCATGACCATTCCCGGCGTCGGCGAGATTACCGCGCTGACCTGGGTGCTTGAAATTGGTTCTCCGGCGAGATTCGGCTCAATTCGTCAGGCGATCAGCTACTGCGGCCTGTGCAGCGCCCAGCGTGAATCGGCCGGCAAGGAGCGGCGCGGACCGATCTCCAAGAAGCGCAACAAGCATCTCCAGACCATCCTTGTCGAGGCCGCCAAGATAGCGCCGCACTGGAATGCGCAACTGGCCGGCGTGCACCAAAAAGAACTGAAAAAAGGCAACAGGAATCGGGCAACGCTCGCCGTAGCCAGAAGACTGGTGGCTTATATGATGGCGGTTGACAAAGGCCAAGAGGACTTCGCTGCCCGGGAGGAAGCCAAAGCAGCATAGAATAGACACAGCATACACTCTACCGGAACCATGATCTTCCCGCTGGTCCTCGCCGAAAAGGGGACTCTGCACGCGGTTGTTGCGATGCAGCCAAGATCTGTTTCGAGGCCGGCGGGTTGGCCCACACTCAATCTTCCGCCGAGGTCAGTCAAGATACGGGGCGCCGTGAACCGTATCCGGCCTCGAATGCGGCAAATGGATGTCTGGTCGCGAGATCAACGCCGACCCATTGAACAAGAAGAAAAAGATCGAGTTGCGGCAGGGTGGGTACAAATCGCCAGATATTGAGCTAAGGGTGCAATCCGCTCCAGCGGGGGACGTTCCTCCGACGAGCAAGAGAATGGCCCATTCTCGGAACGTCCCCCGCCTCCGCTCCCTCCGAGGGCGATGAAGGAGGTGGGCGAGAGATTCAAC
>JBGSPP010000205.1:0-2092 GCA_041738515.1 Desulfobulbus sp. | reverse complement strand
GGGTAGCCCAGGCCAAGCAGCTTGGCCACCTTGTCAAAAGCCTCGCCGGCGGCGTCGTCGCGGGTGCGGCCGAGCCGGGAGAAGGTCACCGGATCCTCGACGCTGTAGAGCGAGGTGTTGCCGCCGGAGACGATCAGCGCGGTATAGGGAAAGGCCGGCGGCTTCAACTCCAGCAGGCAGGACAGGAGATGCCCGGCCATGTGATCGACCCCGACGCAGGGCAGGTCGCGCACCAGGGCCAGGGCCTTGGCAAAGGTGAAGCCGACCAGGAGCGATCCGACCAGGCCGGGCCCCCGGGTGGCGGCAATCAGGCCGATGTCTGCCAGGCCGACTTCCGCCTGGGCCAGGGCCGCCTCGACTACCGGCCTGATCATTTCGACATGGCGGCGCGAGGCCAGTTCGGGAACAATGCCGCCGAAGCGTTCATGCACCTCGTTCTGGCTTGCGACCACCGACGAGAGCACCTGGCGATCTGTGGTCAGCACGGCCGCGGCGGTGTCGTCGCAGGAGCTTTCAATTGCCAGGATCAGCCTGTGGTCGCCAGTTGCAATCAGTCCCATTCGGTGGTATCACTTTCCAATCCGTGGTACGCCAAAACCCTTTTTGGCAGTACGCTTTTCCAGTTGCCGGCACCATACACGATGAAACCAGAAATTACCAGTTCCGCCCCGGTCGGCGACGGCCTGACCGACCTCTTTTCCCGCCCCATATCCTATCTCCGGCTCAGCCTGACCGACCGCTGCAACCTGCGCTGCCTCTACTGCGTCACCGAGGCGGAACTCAACGGCAGCCTGGTCAAGCTGCAACACGACGACCTGCTCACCTTCGAGGAACTGCTGCGGGTAGTGCGGGTGGCGGTGGCCATGGGGATTTCCAAGGTGCGGCTGACCGGCGGCGAACCACTGGTCCGACGCGGGGTTATCGGCTTCATCCACGATCTGATGCGCATCGAGGGGCTGCATGACGTCCGCATCACCACCAACGGCGTGCTGCTGGCTGACTATGCCGGCGAATTGCAGGCGGCCGGGGTGAGCAAGGTCAACATCAGCCTTGATTCGCTGCGCCGCGACCGGGTGGCCGAGATCAGCGGGGTCGACTGTTTCGACCGGGTCTGGCAGGGCATCGAGGCCGTGCTCGGCCTGGGCTTTACCGCGGTCAAGCTGAACATGGTCGCCATGCGTGGCATCAACGACGACGAAATCCTCGATTTCGCCCGATTGTCCGAACGGCTGCCGGTCCAGGTGCGATTCATCGAGTTCATGCCCATCGGCGCCTCCAGCCGCTGGAACCAGGACACCTACATCTCCACCGACGAGATCATGGCTCGCATCGCCACCCTGGGTGAATTGCTGCCGCTGCAACAGGGCCGGGCCGACGGCCCGGCCAAGGTGTTTCGCCTGGGCGCGGACGCACCCGGCTCGCTCGGATTCATCAGCCCGCTCAGCCATCATTTCTGCGACCGCTGCAACCGGCTGCGTCTGACCTCGGCCGGAGCGCTCCGTTCCTGCCTGCTGCACGACGAAGAGATCGATCTGCGTGACGTGCTCCGCCGCGAGGGCTCGGACGCCGCCATCGCCGCGGCCCTGGCCGCCGCCATCCGCAACAAGCCGCTGGGACACAAACTGGCCGAACGGATGCGGCAATCGGGCTCCGACTGTCACGGCCGCATGTCGCGCATCGGCGGGTGAGGCAGCCCCACACAAGGCTTCTACACGAAGAAAAATTCCCCTTTCCTGCCAAGGGTTGCCTGACATGCTCAGCCAGGACCGTTCGGGCAACGATGCGGCCCCTCCCTTCTCCCCCTTCCTACACCACCCGCCTGTGCAGCCAGCGCTCGATGCGGTCAAAGGCCTCGTTAATCTCGGCCTCCTCGGTGCCGAAGGACAGGCGCAGGTGGCCCTCGCCGCCCATTCCGAAGGCGCCTCCCGGAATGGTGATCACCCGCGCGCCGTGCAAGAGTAGCGTCGCCACGGCCTGAGAGGGTTCGTCTGAAAACAGATACCGGGCCAGGACGTAGAAGGCCCCTTGCGGCTCCACGTAGCTGAAGAACTGGCGCAGGCGGTCCAGCCGGGCGCAGCACAGTTCCTTGCGC
>JBGSPP010000018.1:0-2105 GCA_041738515.1 Desulfobulbus sp. | reverse complement strand
CAGCAGCTTGGCGGCGTTGCCAGTGCCGGCGCGGCGGCCGTCGAGGAGGATGAGCACATGGCCCTGGAGGTCGTTGCCGTGGGTGTCGCTGCGAAAGCCGCGCAGGCCGATGGCGGTCATGGCGCCCGGGTATTTCTGGATGTGGCCGATGCCGCGCTCGGCCAGCAGGTCGGCCACGGTGGCAGCGCTGGACTGTTCAATCTCCTCCCGGTCGATCAGGCTGACGTGGGCGCTGACGGTTTTCCTGTCTTCGGCGATCCGGCCGGCGGTGACCACGATTTCCTCCATGGTCGGCGGTGAATCGGCCGCGGCGGCCAGGGTGGGCGAGGCGGGCAGGGATGCGGCGAGGCCGAGGACAAACAACAGGCGTGGTCGAGACATGGTTTTCTCCTTGCTGGGCAGCGTCCGGAGAAAAAAAAATCCCCGGATCAGATGAATGATCCGGGGATTCCCTGCGTCCTCGTCTCGATGGAACCTCCCTTGTCCACGGGGAAATCCGCTCATGGCTGTCGGCAGGTCTTCTGACTCCCGGATCATCCTCCTTCCGCGCCTTCCCGCCAATGACGGCAGTGGCCTGTGCGGAATTCGTCCCCGGTTACAGCGGCGGGCCCGTCCTCGGTTTGCACGAGGTTCCCTCTTATGCTCGTCGCCGAGCACCGATAGCAATTTCATACAGACAAGATTTTCGGCCGCCTGTCAAGTGGATAGGCAGCGGCTCCTGTTGATGGTGGCCCGGCCTGCGCCCGCGCCCTGCCAGGTTGATGGTGGATTACCGATTGACGCCGTCTTGGCCGCCTGTGTAAGGTGAACCGCCTGTCTATGAAATCAACACCTTCAAGGAGACGCCATCCATGGGAATGTCCCGTTCTGTCCGGCTGCTGCCGGTCATTTTCGCCTGCCTTGCCCTGTTGGCCGGCGGCGCAAGCGGCCATGCTGCCGAGGCCCGGCTCAAGGTACTGGCCAGCACCTTCCCCATCTTTCAGATCACCCGCAATATCACCCGAGGGGCTGCCGCCATCGAGGTGGAGCTGATGATCCCGGCGAGTCTGGGCTGCCCCCACGATTATGCCCTGACCCCGCAGGACATGCGCAAGCTGGCCGCAGCTGACGTGCTGGTGGTGAACGGGCTCGGGCTGGAGGAGTTTCTCGGCGCGCCTGTGAAAAAGGCCAACCCGGGGCTTGTGGTCATCGACAGCAGCCGGGGCATTGAAGAGGTGCTGCACTACGACGATGCGGAGGGCCATGGGGCGGCGGCGGATCACCCCCGTCACCAGCATGATGACCACGGTCTTGGCGAGGGGCAGGTCAATCCGCATCTGTTTGCCAGTCCGCGGATGGCCGCGCTGATGGCCGGCAGCATTGCCCAGGCCCTGGCGGATCGACATCCGGCCGAGGCGGCGCTGCTCGCAGCCAACGCCAAGGCCTACGTCGAGCGGATGCAGCGACTGGCCGACGATTTGTCCGCTCTGGGCAAGCGGCTTGCCAACAACCGCATCGTCACCCAGCACGGGGTCTTCGACTATCTGGCCCGCGACATGGGGCTTGCGGTGGTGGCCGTGGTCCAGGCACATGCCGGCCAGGACCCGTCGGCTGCCGAGATCCTTGGCCTGGTCAAGACCATCCGGGCCAAGCAGGTCGGCGCGATCTTCACCGAACCCCAGTATCCCCAGGCCATCGGCCAGACCATTGCCCGTGAGGCGGGCATCGTTGCCGCCACCCTCGACCCGGCGGCCAACGGCCCCGAACATGCCCCGCTGGAGTACTACGAGCAGGTCATGCGCGCCAACATGAGAGTGCTGGAGCAGGTCCTTGGCAGCCGTTGATCTGCCGTGCTACCAGCCGGGGGAGGACGCTGTCCGCTTCGAGGGCGTGACCGTAACCCGCGGCGGTGTATCCATCCTCGACCATGTCACGGCCACCGTGCCCAAGGGCAGTTGCACCGCCATCATCGGTCCCAACGGCGCCGGCAAGACCACCCTCCTGCTGGCGCTGCTGGGCGAGGTGAGCTACGAGGGTCGGATCAAGGCCGGCAATGGCGCGGGCGGGCCGCGCATCGGCTATGTGCCGCAGCGGCTCGGGTTTGACCGGGGCATGCCCCTGACCGT
>JBGSPP010000147.1:0-7480 GCA_041738515.1 Desulfobulbus sp. | reverse complement strand
GGCCGCTGTGGATGCGGGCCAGCTTGATGGCCGCCTCGTTGGCCTCGGCGCCGGAGTTGGCCATGAAGACGCGGTCAGCGAAGCTGTTGGCGACCAGCAGCTCGGCCAGCTCGATCTGCGGCCGGGTGTGAAAAAGGTTGGAGACATGCACCAACTCCGCTGCCTGCCGGCAGATCGCCTCGGTCACCCGCGGATGGCAGTGGCCAAGCGAGCAGACGGCGATGCCGGCGAGGAAATCGAGATACTCGCGGCCGTCCGCATCCCAGAGGCGGCAGCCGCTGCCCTTGACCATGGCCGCCGGAAATCGGCTGTAGGTTCCGATAAACACCTTGTCGCTCCGCTTCGCCCAATTCGTGTTGCTCATGCCACCAGCTCCGTTCCGATGCCTGCCCGGGTAAACATTTCCAGCAGGATCGCGTGTTCCTGCCGGCCGTCAATGATGTGCGCCTTGGTGACCCCGCCGTCCAGGGCCGACTTGCAGCAGTTGACCTTGGGGATCATGCCGCCCTTGATCACCCCGGCCGCGATCAGGTCGTCGATCTGGTCGCGGTAGATGGTGGAGATCAGTTCGCCGCTTGCGTTCTTGACCCCCTCGACGTCGGTGAGCAGGATCAGCTTGACCGCCTTCAGTTCGGCGGCGATGGCCCCGGCCACCAGGTCGGCGTTGATGTTGAACGCCTGGCCGTCCTCGCCCACGCCCACCGGCGCGATCACCGGGATGAAGTCCCGCTGGTCGATGGCCTCGAGGATTTCGGGATTGACCCGGGTGACCTCGCCGACCCGGCCGATGTCGATCAGCTCCGGTGGCCGGTCCTCGCCTGCCGCCCTGGCCTGGATGGTCAGCTTGCGCGCCTGGACCAGGTCGCCGTCACGGCCGGACAGGCCAACCGCCTTGCCGCCGCAGTGGTTGATCAGGCCGACGATCTCCTTGTTGACCTTGCCGACCAAGACCATCTCGACCACGTCCATGGTCTCGCCGTCGGTGACCCGCATCCCCTGGACATAGCTGGGAATGACCTGCATCTTCTCGAGGAAGCGGTTGATCTGCGGCCCGCCACCGTGGACGATGACCGGGTTGATGCCGATATACTTCATCAGGATGACGTCCAGGGCGAAGTTCCGCTTCAACTCCTCGTCGACCATGGCGTGGCCGCCGTACTTGATCACCACCGTCTTGGCGTTGAACTCGCGGATATACGGCAGCGATTCCACCAGCACCTTGGCCCTGGCGATCTCCTCGCGCATGTTATTCTGGTTCTGCATGTGCCCGACCCTCCTTGCCAGCCGCACGGTCACGCGGCCATTGTGTTCACGAAATGACCGGTTATTCTACCCCCGCTCGCCGCCGGTGTAAACCCTCTGTTTCCCGCCGGTGGAAAAGGCGGTCACGAGCATGCGCTCACCCTTTACATTTGCCCGAGAACCAAGTAGTATGCCGCCGTCTTGCAAAAAGCAAACCTGAACCATTCGCAATTCTTTTCCCATACACTTTCGAGGACATAGCCATGAGCCGCCTCCTGAACGCCTGCCACCTCACCCTGCTTGTCGCCGTCGCACTCCTGCCCGGCATCGCTTCCGCCGCAGCCCCTGCCGTTGGAGACTCCTCCGAGCCGATCAACATCGAGGCCAACCGGATGATCTCCCAGGAGAACGACAACTCGGTGGTCTTCACTGGCAACGTCGATGCCAAGCAGGGCAATCTCAACATCCGCTCCGACGAGATGACCGTCTTCTACACCGAGGCCCCGACAGCGGGCAAGGGCAAGCAGGCCTCCTCCCAGATGGAGAAGCTGATCTGCAAGAATAACGTCAAGATCGTCCAGGGCGACTGGCTGGGCACCGGCGACCGCATGGACTACTTCGCCAAGGAGCGCAAGGTCGTGCTCTCCGGCAACGCCAAGGCCTGGCAGGGGCAGAACATGGTTTCCGGCAAGACCATCATCTACTACCTCAATGACAAGCGGTCCATCGTCGAGCCCGAGGAAGGCGCCAAGGGCCGGGTCAAGGCCGTGATCCATCCCGACGCCAAAAAGTAACGATGGAACAGTCGTTTCTCGAAACCAGGGAGATCGTCAAGGAGTACCGCAACCGGCGGGTGGTCGATCAGGTCAGCCTGCAGGTGATGAGTTCCTCGGTGGTCGGCCTGCTCGGCCCCAACGGCGCCGGCAAGACCACCACCTTCTATTCGATCGTCGGTTTCATCCGTCCGACCAGCGGCGCCATCTTCCTCGACGAGGAGGACATCACCTCGCTGCCAATCCACAAACGGGCCACCCGCGGCATCACCTACCTGGCGCAGGAGCCATCGGTCTTCAAGAAGCTGACCGTGGAGGAGAACATCCGCATCGTCCTTGAGCCGCTCGGCCTGCCCAGAAACGAGATCAACAACCGCATCCACGAGCTCCTGGCCGAACTCAAGATCGAGCACCTGGCCGGCAACAAGGGCCATGCCCTCTCCGGTGGCGAACGGCGGCGGGTGGAGATCATCCGCGCCTTGGCCACCCGGCCCCGGTTCATCCTCCTGGACGAACCCTTTGCCGGCGTCGACCCCCTCTCCGTGGCCGACCTGCAGCAGATCATTCGCGACCTGAAACAAAAAGGGCTGGGCGTGCTCATCTCCGACCACAACGTCCGCGAGACCCTGCAGGTCTGCGATTTTGCCTATATCATGAACAACGGTCAGATTCTGACCAGCGGCGTGGCCAAGGACATCATCGAGAGCGCGGTGGCCCGCAAGATGTACCTCGGCGAAAATTTCCACATGTGACAGACATCGACTCCAACCCGCAAACCGGAACCTCTTGAACCCTCATGGCGCTTGAACTCAGACAGAACTTGAAGCTCGCCCAGAAGCTGGTGATGACGCCGCAATTGCGTCAGGCCATCAAGCTGCTGCAGCTCAGCCGTCTGGAGCTGACCGAGGCCCTGCAGGCGGAGATCGAGCAGAACCCCATGCTCGAGGAGGCCCTGCCCCAGCTGGAGCCTCCGGTCAACCCCGAGTCCCTGTCCGCCGAGGAGGAGACCTACCGGGCCGAGGCTCTGGTCACCGACCGGGTCAAGGGCGACGATCCGGCCACCGTGGCCGAGGTCAACTGGGAGGATTACGCCAACAACTTCGACTCCGACTTTTCCTTTGCCCACGAAACCCCGGCGGCGGACGCGCCCTCCCAGTTCGATTTCATTTCCGCCACCCCAGGACTGGAATCCTACCTGCAGTGGCAGCTGACTCATCTGGAACTGACCGAGCAGGACATCGAACTGACCCACTTCATTATCGGCAACCTCAACGCCCACGGGTTTCTCGAGGCGGACATCGCGGATATCTGCAGCTTCTGCAACTGTTCCGAGGAAGATGCCGAAGGTGCCCTGCGCCTGGTGCAGAGCCTGGATCCGGCCGGCGTTGCGGCGCGGGACATCCGCGAATCCCTGCTCCTGCAGCTCGACCGCCTGGACTACTATGACACCCTGCCCTACCGCATCGTTGAGAAGCACATGTCCCTGCTCGAGGCGCGAAACTACGCCCAACTGGCCCGGGACACCGGCGCGCCGCTGAAAAAAGTCAACGAGGCGGTGGCCATCATCCAGGAACTCACCCCCTATCCGGGCAACGAGTTCAGCAACGAGCAGATCAACTACGTGGTGCCGGATGTCTACGTCTACAATATCGACGGCGAATTCATCATCCAGCTCAACGACGAGGGACTGCCCCAGCTGCAGGTTTCTCCTGAATACCAGCAGATGCTGAAGCTGAAGAAGGGGCTGTCGCCTGAATCGCGCGGCTACCTTCGCGAAAGCAAGCGCAACGCCGAATGGTTCATCAAATCCATCGAGCAGCGGCAGCGGACCATCTACAAGGTGATGGACAGCCTGCTCAAGTTCCAGCGGGAATTCTTCGAGAAGGGGTCCGGTTCCATGCGGCCGCTCATCCTCCGGGACGTGGCCGAGGATATCGGCATGCACGAGTCGACCGTCAGCCGGGTGACCTCGAACAAGTACGTGCACTGCCCCCAGGGCATCTATGAACTGAAGTACTTCTTCAGCACGGCGGTTGCGACCTCGGACGGGGACTCGGTGGCTGCGGAGGCGATCAAGACCCGCATCCGGCAAATGGTGCATGCCGAGAACCCGGCCAAGCCGCTCAGCGACAACACCATCTCCGAGATGCTGGCTGGGGAGAATATCGTCGTGGCCCGGAGAACCGTGGCCAAGTACCGGGAACAGCTGAAGATTCTCCCGGTCAAGCACCGCCGCCAGAACAAGTCCGCATAAGCCCCATGCAACCCCTGAGCAAAGAAGCGATCATCCTGGAGATGAAGGCCGCCAGCAAGGAAAGCGCCCTGCGCGAACTGGCCGGGGCGGCCGCGACAGCATGCGGCCGGTTCACCGAGGAAACCTTGTACAACGTCCTGTTGGAAAGGGAGGCGGTGGGTTCCACCGGGGTGGGCAACGGCGTGGCCATCCCGCACGGCAAGATCGCCGGCCTGGACAGCATCCTGATCTGCTTCGGCCGCAGCCGGGAAGGCATTGACTTCGACGCCATCGACAACCGCCCGGTGCACCTGTTCGTGCTGCTGCTCTCCCCGGCCGCCAAGGCCACGGAATACCTGCGCGAACTGGCCGGGATCAGCCGCATGCTCAAGCACAACGGCAACCGCGAGCGGCTCCTCGACAGCAACTCCAAAGAGGAGATCCAGGCCCTGTTCGCCGGCGAACCCGAGGCCCGCTGATCTCCCCGAAAACCCGACCGCTCAGGTCGTCCGGATCATCTCGGCGATCTGGAAGGCCATCTCCAGCGACTGCTCGGCATTGAGGCGGGGGTCGCAGTTGGTCAGGTACCGCAGCCCCAGCTGGTCGCCAGACAGTTCCCGCGCCCCGCCGATGCACTCGGTGACGTCGTCGCCGGTCAGCTCGAAATGCACCCCGCCCGGGATCGTGCCCTCCACCCAGTTCAGCTCGAAGAAACACCGCAACTCGGACAAGATGTGCTCGAAGTCCCTGGTCTTGTGACCGGAGGGCGCACTGAAGGTATTGGCGTGCATGGGGTCGCAGGTCCACAGCACCTGCAGACCGGCCTTGCGCACGGCCCGCAGCAGCGGCGGCAGCATCTTGTCGATTTTGTTGGCCCCGAAGCGGGTGATCAGGGTGATGCGGCCGGGCTCGTTTTCCGGGTTGAGCCGCTCGATGATGGCCAGAATGTCGTCAATCCGGTAATTCGGCCCCACCTTCATGCCCAGCGGGTTGCACACGCCGCGGAGGAACTCGATGTGGGCGCCGTCGATCTGGCGGGTGCGGTCGCCGATCCAGAGCATGTGGGCCGAGCAGTCGTACCAGCCGCCGGCAATGGAATCCTCGCGGGTCAGGGCCTGCTCGTAGCCAAGGAACAGGGCCTCGTGCGAGGTGAAGAACTGGGCCTCCTTCAACTGCGGCGTGTCGGTGGGGATGCCGATGGTCTCCATGAACTTGAGGGCGCTGCTGATCTGCTTGGCCATGCGTTCATAGGAGCGGCCCATGGGCGACTGCTTGACAAACTCCTGGTTCCAGGCCTGGACCCGGTGCAGGGAGCCGAATCCGCCCCGGGTGAAGGCCCGCAGCAGGTTCATGGTCGCGGTCGAGAGGTGATATCCCTTGAGCAGCCGTTCCGGATTGGGAATCCTCGCCTCCAGCACCGGTTCGGCGGAGTTGGCCATGTCGCCCCGGTAGCTGGGGATCTCGACGCCGTTGACCATCTCGGTGTCGCTGGAGCGCGGCTTGGCGTACTGGCCGGCGATGCGGCCGACCTTGACCACCGGCTTGTTGCCGGCATAGGTGAGGATGACCGCCATCTGCAGGAGTACCTTGAGGCTCTCGCGGATATTGGGGGCGGTGCAGCGGGAGAACTCTTCCGAGCAGTCGCCGCCCTGGAGGAGAAAAGCCTCGCCCCGGACCGCCTTGGCCAGCATGGCCTTGAGGTCGCGGATCTCACCGGCGAAGACCAGCGGCGGCAGCAGGGACAGGGTTTTGACAATCTCGTCGTAGTGTTCCTTGTCCGGCCAATTGGGCTGCTGCAGGGCGGGATACCGTTGCCAGCTGGTCTTGCTCCAGGCGTCTTTGTTCTCCATGGTCTTCATCGCGTTCCTTCCAGGTTCATCGTGTGGTGGCCGTCCCCGATCCGTATCGGGCTTGCGGCCTGGTTACTCGTGCGCCGAATCCGTCGTGCAGGAGCCGCCGGCGCAGCAGACCTCCTGATCGTAGACGTTGAGAATGCGCAGGGCCTTGTCGCGACGCCCCGGATCGGCATACGGTTCGAATGCGTACTGGCGCCGCAAGGCCCCGGCCTGCTCCCGGGTGGGGATGCAGTCCATGCCCGTGGCCAAAACCCGCCCCTGGCCGGTTTCCAACAGCTCCGCGTCGCGGCCGTTGGTGACGATTGCCAGCGGAATGCGGTAGTCGGGGTCGAGCACCCGGGCCGCAGCGACCGCCGCCCGTTCCCGGGTCACCAGCGACCCCGGGCCGTAGCGGAGGATGAACAGCCGCTTCCCCTCGATCCGCGCCGTCAGTTCGATCAGGGTCCGCGTCTGGCCGTTATTGTAGCAGGTGTCGATGGTCAGTCGCGGTTCCAGTTCGTCCTTGCCATAGCCGAGCCGCTCCACCAGCAGGCGGGCCAGATCCTGGCGGGTCCGCTCGTCATCGGTGTCGGGCAGAATCTCACCGGTAAGATAATCCTGCAGCTCGCCATAGACGAGGTGATGGCCCGAGGTATCGATCATGGGACAACCCTGGGGAAAACAAGGGGAAACGGCCGAAACGAAGGCGGCAACGCCGCTGACCCAAAGCGGCCGACACCATGCCCAACTCCTCGACGCTCCGTCAATGTCGATTTGCAGGCAATGGCCGCTACGGACGGTGGCCGACTAGGTAAATGCATCGGCCGGCGTTTGTCAATCACCAAGTGCGGCGATCCGGCCCGGACCCGCGGTTCCAGGCCGCCGGTTGGGCTGCCGACCGGACGACGGCCAAGGAACATCTGGCCCGCCTCCTGGTTTTTGGGTATGCTGTCGGCATTGCGCGCCAAAACAGCCCGCACGGAGACAGCGCGCGGCGTCCCGCCCCCTCCTTCCCCTGACGAGGCCTTCCATGACACCTGGATCCGCACCCACCGCTCCCGCCGGCCAGTGGCTGAAACTCACCTTCTTCTGCCCCTCCCGTCTGCTCGAACCGGCGGCCGATCTGCTGGGCGTGCTCAGCGGCGCCGGCGTGGAGCAGAGCCCGGACACCGAGACCGGCGCCTTTGTCAGCGGCTTCTTCCAACTGCCGGCAGGCAGCGACGATGCCGCCCATCCCGACGCCACGGCCATCCTGGCCGAGGTCGAGGCGCGGATGGCCGAGTTGTTCTCGCTCTACGATTGCATCCCGGATCCGCCGGTGATCGCCATCCTGGCCGACGAGGACTGGGCCACCAGCTGGCAGCAGTATTTCAAAACCTTCGAAATCATTCCCGGCC
>JBGSPP010000130.1:0-6766 GCA_041738515.1 Desulfobulbus sp. | reverse complement strand
AGTAATATGCATCCATTGAAGCCTCCTTGTGGTGTAATTCTGGGCGAGCCTGCCTCGACCCAGCCTTGCCTTAGGCATTATATACCCACTTGGAGGCTTCTCCATTTCTCAGCCACTTATGCATTCAAACAGACCTATTTTTTGTAAAGATTGGCACGCCACCCAAGCGTGACCTGCAAGCAAGAGATGGTTCACAAATAGATCTGTCCCCTTTTTTTGTTAGGCGCTTACACCGCCACCGAATCGATTGGGGTTCACTGCACGGCAAAGGCTGAACGCTCGGCCTCCAGGTACTGCAGGGTCTGGTTGGCGTCGATGGGGCGGGAGAAGTAGTAGCCCTGAATCTCGTGGCAACCCATGGCGGCCAGCGCCAGCAGTTGTTCCTCGGTCTCCACGCCCTCGGCCACGACATTGAGATGCATCTGCTGGCCAATGGCGATGATGGTGGCGACCAGGCCGCTGTTCTGCTCCATGTCCTGGACGAACTGTTTGTCGATCTTCAGGGTGCTGACCGGCATCCGGCTGAGGTATCCCAGCGAGGAATAGCCGGTGCCGAAATCGTCGATGGAGAAGCGGATCCCCATCTCCCGGATGCGGTGCATGATGCGCAGAGTATGCTCGACATCGCTCATGGCCGTCGTTTCCGTGATCTCGAACTCGACATACGTGGGATCGACGCTGTAGCGAAGGAGCAGGTCTTCGACGATGTCGATGAAATCGGCGTTGTGGAACTGGCGCGGCGAGATGTTGATGCTGATCGGTACGGCCAGGCCGGTTTCGTCCATCAGGCGATGGAAGGCACAACTTTCTTCCAGGACGTAGGTGCAGAGTTCGTCGATCAGGCTCGACTCCTCGGCAATGGGGATGAACACACCGGGGCTGATCAACTTGCCGCCTTTCTGCCAGCGAATGAGGGCTTCAAGCGAGGCAGTGGTGCGGGTGGCGATATTGACCTTGGGCTGGTAAAAGACGACGAACTCCCTGTTCACCAGGCCGTAGCGGATGCTGTTCTCGATGCGGAACCGTTCGTAGAGTTCAGCGTGCATGCCTTTGGTGAAGAGCAGAAACCGGTTTTTACCCTCCCGTTTGGCCCGGTGCATGGCCATGTCGGCGCTGCGGATCATTTCCAGCCCGTTTTCACCGTCGCCTGGAAAGATGGAGATGCCGATGCTGGCATTGACGTAGATCTTCTTGAAATCAAGCAGGAAGGGCTTCTTTAGAATGGTGAGCAGCCGGTTGGCCATCAGGTAGACCACGGATTCGTTCTCCACGGCGTCCATCAACAGCACAAATTCGTCGCTGCTCAGTCGGTAGAGCGAGTCGTTGTCGCCCAGGGTCGAGGCGAAGCGCTTGGTCACCTGAACCAGCAGATCGTCGCCGAATTTGTGGCCAAAGACATCGTTGACGTTCTTGAAGTTGTCCAGATCAATGAAAAACAGGGACAGCTTGCCGCCCTCGGCCTGGATCCTGGCGATGGCCTTGGCCAGTTTCTGTTCCAGAAAGGTCCGGTTCGGCAGCATGGTCAGCATGTCATGGTAGGCCATGAAGGCGATCTGCTTGTCTTTCTTTTTCAATTCGCCGATCTCGTAAAACGAGGCGAAGTAGTAGATGATCTCGCCCTGGTCGTTCAGGATGGAGTTGATGGCCAGCCATTCCGGGTAGACGGAGCCATCTTTTCGTTTGTTCCAGATTTCACCCTCCCACCCCCCGTTCTCGGTCAGCTGCCGCCACATGTCCTGGTAGAATTCGGCGTCGTGCCGATCGGACTTCAAGATGCGGGGATTGTTGCCCATCGCCTCCTGGTGGGTGTACCCGGTGATGGTGGTGAAGGCGTTATTGACTCCGAGGATTTTCCCGGTCATATCGGTGATCACCAGCCCCTCGGTGGCGCTGTCGAACACCTGCTTGTAAATTTTGAGAAAATTCTCAGCACTCTTGCGCGCAAGCGCCTCTGTGCTCAACTTTTCGTTGATCCTGTGCAGGGAGTTCAGCGCGTGCTCAAGCCGCTCCCGGAGAAAGGCAATCTCGCAACCGCCGGTGTAGGCGAGGCGGGCATTGTCGGGTAGATCCATATCGCTGGTCAGTCGACGGAGCGGGGCGGTGACCAGCCGGCTGAACATCAGGGCGAGGCACAGGGCCAGGACCGCCCCGCCAGCTATGATCAGGGCGGCAAAGGTGGGCATGGTGGCCAGACCCTTGACAGTGTCTCTCCTGTCCGTGATCACGCCGATCGTCAGCCCGAAGGGAGGGACAGGCCGGACAGAGGCCAGTTTCCTAATTTCGGAGGTTTCCCCCGGTTTTTTCCAGGCAAAGGCAGCAATCCGATCCCGGGTGGCGTTACCATCCTGCAGGGCGGTGTTCAGGGCACCGTTGAAGGCGCTGTTGTCGGCGTCGTTGGCGAAGGGACGGGTCAGCATCTTGCCCTGGCTGTCGAGAAGCACGGCAAAACCGGAAACGCCATAGCGGAAGGTTTCGATTTTGTCCGTGATCGCCTGCAGGCCGACCGCACGGCCGATTTCATCGCGGGCGCAGGAGACGGCGATGAGCCAGTCCCAGGGTTGGAATGTGAGGAGGTACATCGCCATAGGCTGGGCTGGGCCGCCCTGCGACGCTGGGCGCTCATATTCGTGATATCCCCACTTCTTGTCGTTCAGGGCGCTGGTCAGGGCCGGGGCCTGGCTGAACTCCTCGATCTGCTGCAAGCCTTTTCCCACCAGACCCGGGTCGGGATGCAGCAGCAGGGTGCCCTGGCCGTTGAGTACGAACACCGCACCGTCCGTGCCGATGCGCTGGGTGGCAAACAGTTTAACCAACTCCAGTTTGGCCCCGTTTTCCGTCACCAGGCCGGCCAACTGTTTCTGGTGCTGTTCTCTTACCAGCAGTTCATTGCGCTCAGCTATTTCTCTGAGGTGCTGCGAAACAGCGGTGGCGAGGTCGTACCCCGCCTCGCGGGCGAGCGCTGCGCCGGCGGCAATGAGCCCCTCTTCCGTTGATTTATCAGATTTAATGGTGGAATAATGCAGGAATATCGAAAAAATAAGCAGGAGAGGGAGGATGAGGAAGGCCAGGCTCCCCACCAGAATCTTACGTCCGAATGACCAATGCTGGAGATATGGCCTCAAATCGTTCACGCTGGAAAACGTTGGTGCTGCCTGGAGAACACGAAGAGAACACTCATTGATACGAGGTCAAACTCGATCCCCAAGTCATTGACCGGCAGCAATGCCTTTGCGACGGACTGACACAACTGCGCGTCCGGACGTGATTCGTCAGACCAGGGAAAGAATCTGCTTTCTACTCTAGCGTAGTCGGCGGCAAACACAATTCATTTTTCGCCAAAGTCAGTGAAATTGAATGTCCATATCGGTTCTTTCCCTGATCTCCCCGCCGGATGCGGAGGAAAAATGAATGGGGCATGGTATGTATTGACTTGATGATGCGGATTTGTCATAACACCGCCGGGATTTGAATCACTGTCACTCTCAGAGGAGGAAAGGAATGAACAAGGTGAGATTTGCGATCGGATTGTTGCGTTCCGTCTGTTTGGCAATCCTGGGACTGTTGCTGTTAATCCCCTCTGCCCAGGCGGGATCGATCAAGATCGGAGCCATCCTGGCTGAAACCGGCCCGGCCGCGTTCCTGGGCGGCCCGGAGGTCCGGTCGCTGCACATGCTAGTTGATGAGATCAACGCCGCCGGAGGCATTGGCGGCAACACCATTGAACTGATCGTCAAGGATTCCGGGGGCAGCCCGGAGAAAGCCGTCTCCTTTGCCAAGCAGCTGATCGAGGAGGACAAGGTCTTTGCCATCATCGGACCCTCCACCAGCGGTGAAAGTCTGAACATCAAGAAGATCAGTGAGGACGGCAAGACCATCATGATTTCCTGTTCGGCGGCCGAATCTATCGTTGTGCCGGTGTCGCCGCACATTTTCAAAACCGCGCCCAGTGACTCCTTCGCCGCCCAGCAGATCTTCGCGACCATGAAGAAGCGAGGCATCACCAAAATCGCCGTACTCGCCGGCAACGACGGCTTCGGCAAGGCAGGCAAGGAGCAGTTGGCCAAGAACGCCCCGGATTTCGGCATCACCATCGTGGCCGAAGAGGTCTATGACAAGGCCGCCACCGATCTCTCGGCCATTGTCGCCAAACTCAAGGCCAACACCGAGATCCAGGCGGTGGTCAACTGGTCCATCGTTCCGGCCCAGTCGATCCTGGCCAAGAATATCCGCCAGGCCGGTTGGCAGGTGCCGATCTACCAGAGCCACGGCTTTGCCAACATCAAATACGCCGAGGCTGCCGGCGCTGCCGCCGAAGGCATCATCTTCCCGGCCAGCCGTCTCCTCATCGCCGACAGCCTGCCGGCCGGACCGCAAAAGAACTTCCTCCTCAAATACCGGGATTCCTACGAGTCCAAGTTCAACGAAAAGGTTTCGACCTTCGGCGGCCACACCTACGACGCCATGACCATCCTGGCGCAGGCGATCAAGGTGGGCGGCACGGACCGGGAGAAGGTGCGGGCTGCCATCGAGCAGATCAAGGGGCTGATCGGCACCGCCGGTACCTTCAACTTCTCCGAGACCGACCACGGCGGACTGGGTCTGGATGCCTTTGCCATGCTCACCGTCAAGGAGGGCAAGTTCGTCCCGCTGGAGCAATAGGCGTACTGATTTCGTAGTCTGCGCAGTCTATCAGGTGAGCGGCGTCGGGCGATCTGTCCGGCGCCGTTCTGTCGTTGTTGCTTGCCCCGGCGCATGCCGAGGGCCCTGAAGGTGGTACGATGCGAAGAAAAGACAGGCAGGTCACCGAGGCGGAAGCGTTTTCCCTGCTCAAGCAGGGCGAATACGGGGTGCTCGGCACCGTTTCTGCCGATGGGCAGCCCTACGGCGTGCCGGTCAATTACTGCTGCCTCGATGGCAGCATCTTTTTCCACTGCGCCATGGAGGGAAAGAAACTGGACAATATCCGCAGCAACCCCCGGGTCAATTTCTGCGTTGTCGGCGCCACCGAGGTTTTGCCGGCGGAATTCGGCACCAGATACGAGAGCTGTATCGTTCAGGGAATTGCCTCCGAATCCTTTGCCGAGGAGAAGCGAGCGGCGCTCGAAGGGCTCATTGCAAAATATTCGCAGGACTATATTGCCGAAGGCTGGCAATACATCGAGAAACTGAACGCCAAGACCCGGGTGTTCAAAATTTCGGTCCACGCCATTACCGGCAAGGCGAAGAAGTAGGAATAACGCCCTCGCAGGCACTGGGCTGCTCGAGTCTTGGGCAAGTTCAGAGCCCTGTTGGGAATCAACCTGTTTAACCGGCCGCCGTCGCTCAGGCGGTTCGTCCATCCGCATCCGCCGCAGCGCCGGCCCAGGGGCAAGGGGAGTAAAGCCTCCTGTCCGGCAAACGGCATGCCTTCAACCACATGCACCAGGAGAACACCGCATCATGGAACAAACGTTTGCCATCATCAAGCCCAACGCCTTCAATGCCGCTAACGCCGGCAAGATCATCGCTCGCATCTACGCCGAAGGATTCAGGATCGTCGGCATGAAAAAGCTGTATCTGAGCAAGCGCGAAGCTGAAGGTTTTTATTATGTTCACAAGGAACGGCCTTTTTTCGGCGAGTTGACCGATTTCATGTCCAGCGGGCCCTGCATTGTCATGGTGCTGGAGGCCGAGGGGGCGATCAAGAAGTGGCGCGATCTGATGGGCGCCACCAACCCGGCCAATGCCGCCGAGGGCACCCTGCGCCGTGAATTCGGCGACAGCCTGGAGGCCAACGCCACCCACGGCTCCGATGCGCCGGAGACCGCGGCCTTCGAGATCGGCTACTTCTTCTCCGGCCTGGAGCTGCTGGTCTGATTCGCGTCCCGATGTGCGGTCGGCAAGAGCGCCGACAAAAAAAGGCGGTCCGTCATGGACCGCCTTTTTTATTGCCCTGTGGTCGGGTGATCAGCTCAGCGGCGAGGTGACCTCATCGACCAGGTCGAGGATGGAGCGGTAGGGGATGTTGCCGTGCAGGGCCAGGCCGATCTCGCAGGTCTTGCTGGTGGAGTAGCCGGCCTCGCAATCGTGCACCTGCTCGGCCAGGCCGTCCAAGGCCGATTCGTTGAGCTCGGGGAAATTGAAGCCCCGGTCGCCGGCAAAGCCGCAGCAGAAGATGTTTTCCGGCAGGACCACCTCGGTCACGCACAACGCTGCCAGCTCCTTGAGCTTGCCGTCCAGGCCCATCTTGCGGGTGCTGCAGGTCGGATGGATGGCGATCCTGGCCTGTTTTTGCTGGAACCTGAGTCGGTCCTTGAGGAAATGGAGGACAAACTCGATGGGCTCAAAGAGCTGCAGCCGCTTGTCCAAGGTGTTGCGCATTCGCATCAGGCAGGGGCTGGTGTCGCAAAGGATCGGAATGGTGCCGACCTGCGAGGCCTTGAGCAGGGCCTGGCTCAACTCGGCCGATTTGCGGTCGGCCTGTTCCACGAAGCCCTTGCTCTCAAAGGCCTGGCCGCAGCACAGGCTGTCGACCGCCTCCGGCAGGATGACCGCATAGCCTGCTTTTTTCAGGAGAGACAGGGTCTGCTGCGGCAGGGCCTGCCGTCCGGACTCGTCATGCGCCGGCCCGCCCATGGCCCGGCTGGCGCAGCTGGGGAAATAGACCACCTTGAGCGGGTTGGCCTGGTCGACGACCTCGACCTTGAGGGCAGACGGACCGGTTGGCATGGCCCGGTTCCACTGCGGCACCACACCCAGCGTCCCCTTGTGCGCCGCCTCGGTCACC
>JBGSPP010000067.1:0-20147 GCA_041738515.1 Desulfobulbus sp. | reverse complement strand
CGATTTCACCGCAGCGGTGGACCGCAGCCTGGCTACCTGCGCGCAGCGGCTGGGACGTCCGGGCATGCCGGCTTCGCCTTACCGGCGGCTCGATTCCGGAGCCATCGGTTCGCTGGTGTCCGGCTACCCCCTGCAGCAGCATGCCGCCGATGATCCACGGCTGCTCGACTGCGCGAATTATCTACTGAAAGCCTGTTTCATCGATGGCGCTTTTTTTCAGGACATGATCCATTCCGGTCTTAATGCGTACCTGACCTTGCATGTGGCGCAGGTGTTGCTGCGTGCGGGCGATCCCCGGTACCAGGAGCTGATGGACGCGGTGGCCAGCCTCGCGACGCCGACTGGCCAGTGGCCTGAAGCGATTCATCCGCATACCCGGGGGGGGTGCATGGGCGATGGCCACCATGTATGGGCAGCGGCCGAATGGGTCTTGATGGTGCGCAACTGTTTTGTCCGCGAAGAGGGGGACCGTCTGATTCTATGCGCGGGTATTGGTGAGCGCTGGCTGCAGGAGGGCAGTCCCGTGCTGTTCGGGCCGGCTCCCACCCGCTTCGGTCCGGTGTCGATTACTCTGAGACCGCTCTCGAATGCCAGCATTGAACTCGTCCTGCAGACGGCATGGCACGACCAGGAACCCGTCATCAACGTACGTCTTCCCGGCCATGAGCCTGTCACGCTGGAACGCAATGCCACCAGCGTCATCCTGACAAGAGAGGAGGTCACGACATGAACATCGCGTTACTCACCAATACCTTCACGCCGCACGTGGGCGGCGTGGCGCGCTCAGTGGAAGCGTTCGCGAAGGCGTACCGTGAGCTCGGTCATCATGTACTGGTCGTGGCGCCGGAATTCGATGATGCGCCGGAGTACGAAACCGATGTCGTCCGCATTCCCGCGATCCAGCATTTCAACGGCAGTGACTTTTCGGTGGTGCTGACGGTACCGAGCGAACTGTCCGACCACATGGAAGAATTCAAACCCGACATCATCCACTCCCAGCATCCCTTCCTGCTTGGCTGGACAGCGGTACGGATTGCGCGCACGCTCGATCTGCCGCTGGTGTTCACCCATCACACGCTGTACGAGCAGTACACGCACTATGTACCGGGCGATTCGCCGGCGATGAAGCGTTTTATCATCGAGCTGTCCACCCGCTATGCGAATCTCGCCGACCAGGTGTTTGCGCCCAGCGAGAGTATTCTCGATTTGCTGATTGAGCGTGGCGTCACCTCGCCGGTGCTGGTGGTACCGACAGGCGTCATCGTGGAAGGCTTTGCATATGGCAAAGGCCGCGACTTCAAGATGAAAAAGCATATCCCCCAAGATTCGTTCGTGGTGGGGCATATGGGACGCCTGGCCCCTGAAAAGAACCTGGAATTTCTGGCAAGATCGGTTGTGGCCTTCATGAAGGAGCATGGCCAGGCGGTTTTTCTGCTGGTCGGCGCCGGACCGTCGCAGGAGGCGATCGAGCAGATCTTTGCCGATGTAGGCATGAGCGGTCGGCTCTACCTATGCGGTGTGCTGGAAAAGGACGACCTCGCCGATGCACTCAATGCGATGAGCGTGTTCGCGTTTGCATCGAAAAGCGAGACCCAGGGCATGGTCCTGACCGAAGCGATGGCTGCCGGCCTGCCGGTGGTTGCGCTCGATGCGCCAGGCGTCAGGGAAGTCGTCGTGGACGCGAGCAACGGGCGGGTGATCAGTGTGGAAACGGAGGAGGCCTTCGCCGCAGCACTACAGTGGGTATATGCGCGCTCGCCCGACGAGATGCGCACGCTGATCACTGCCGCACGCGCCACGGCCGAAGCCTTTTCGATGGCCGCTTCCGCGCGCAAGGCGCTTGCGGCGTATGAAAACCTGCGGCCCGATCCCGCCATCCGGCATCCTGAATACGAACTCGGCTGGGACCAGGTCAGGGCCCGTATCAAGGCCGAGTGGGATATTTTGAAGACAGTTGCCCAGGCCGGAGACGAAGCCCTGAACGTCTCCGACCAGGAGATCGAGCAATAATGAGGCCTGATGAGCGTAGCACTGCCTTTTCAGGGCCTGGCATCTGTGCCGGCAAGAGAGGCTCTGCATGATCGGCAGGATCGAGGCGCGTCTGCGCCTGCTGCGCCGTAAGTTCAGCCGTACGCATTGGCTGCTGCGCTTCCTGCATCTGTCGATTTCCGAGGGGCCTGCGAATCGGCCCGGCCTGGTGATGCTGCAGATCGATGGCCTGTCTCTCGACCAGTTCAACCATGCCCTGGACAAAGGAAAGCTACCTTTCCTGAAGCGCCTGATCGAGCGTGAACACTACCAGGTGCACCCCCAGTATTCAGGCTTGCCGTCTTCGACACCCGCCGTGCAAGGGGAAATTTTCTACGGGATAAAAACTGTCGTGCCGGCCTTTTCGTTCCTGGACCGGGAGAAGGGCAAAATCGTCAGCATGTTGGATCCGGTGACGGCGCAACGGGTGGAAGTAGAACTGCGCGAACAGCTGGCCAGGGACGGCGTCGATTCGCTTTGCACGGGCGGCAGTTCGTACTCGAATATTTTCGGTGGCGGTGTGGACCTGGATGAAGCGCACTTCTGTGCTTCGTCGCTCGGCTGGGGTTCGGCTCTGCGGGCTGCCAACCCCTTCGCGCTGCTGTTCATGCTTATCACCAACATCAATAGTGTGATCCGGATCCTTATTCTGCTAATCGTGGAACTGGTGATAGCGCCGGTCGATTTGGTTCGCGGCCTGTACCACGGCCGCAATTTCATCAGGGAACTGAAATTCATCCCGGCCCGGGTTGCGATCTGCATCCTGCTGCGCGAGCTATGCGTGATCGGCGGCAAGATGGACATCCAGCGCGGCCTGCCGATCGTGCACATCAATTTCCTGGGCTATGACGAACAGTCCCACCGCCGTGGGCCCGACTCGTTGTTTGCCCACTGGACCCTCAAGGGCATCGACAACGCCGTCAAACGGCTGTGGCACGAGGCGGCCCATGCGCACACACGGAATTATGAAGTGTGGGTCTATTCCGATCACGGCCAGAGCCGGGCCACATCCTATTTCAAGCTGCAGGGCTGCGATATTCTGGAGGCGGCCAATGCGGTGTATGCTGGCCTTGATAAAAGCGTGCCGATTGTCGCAGGCAGGAAACCCGCGCCCAGTGTTGAAGCACAACGAGCCAGGTTGCTCGGCGGCAGCAAGGCCAGACATCAGTTCTCGGTGGTGCCCAATGGCGGCGACAAGAGCAATGTCAAGGTGCAGGTCGCGGGGCTTGGTCCGGTAGGCTTTGTCTATTTTCCCGAACCGCTGGAGCCGGCCGAACTGGCCCGTGCAGCGCAATCCCTCGCCACGAGGCACAAAGTGCCCGCGGTCGTCATCAGCCGCGGGGCAGAGCAATTACGGGTCTGGACCGCAGACGGGGAGTTCCTGCTGCCGCAACAGGCCGCTGAGCTGTTTGGCGAGGATCATCCGTTCATCGATGTCATCGGTGAAGATCTGGAAAGACTGTGCCGGCATCAGCATGCGGGAGATCTGACTCTGCTCGGCTGGCGCAAGGGCACTGCGCCGATCACTTTCGCCACCGAAAACGGCTCGCATGCGGGGCTGACACCTGCGGAAACACAGGCCTTCATCCTGTTGCCCAGCGATGCGCTGCTGCCGGACAGCAAGCATGGTTATTACCGGCCATCCGATCTGCGTGAAGCGGCCCTGTACCACCTCGGCCGCCCGACACCGTCGAACCTCGCGAGACGGGCGCGGGCCAGGGACGGGTGCAGTCCGGCCCCCCAGTCGAAACAATTGCGCGTGATGACGTACAACGTGCATAGCTGCGTCGGCGTCGACGGCAAGCTTGCGACGGAACGCATTGCTCGTGTGATTGCCCGTGCGAATCCGGATGTGGTGGCCCTGCAGGAGCTCGATGCAGGCCGTGCGCGTACGGGCGGCGAGAATCAGGCGGAACGGATCGCGCACTCTCTGGAGATGCAGTATCACTTTTATCCCCACATTCATATCGAGGATGAAAAGTACGGCGATGCGATCCTCACGCATCTGCCGATGCGCATCATCAAGACCGGGCCATTGCCTGGACATCTGCCGGGTGACAAGCTGGAACCGCGCGGCGCACTCTGGGTGGCGATCGATCTGCACGGCACTGAGGTAAATATTGTCAACACGCATCTAGGACTGACATCGCGTGAACGCATGGCCCAGATCGAGGCCTTGCTGGGCGACGAATGGCTGGGCCGACTGAACGGTGACCAGCCGGTGGTTCTGTGCGGCGACTTCAACAGCGTTCCGTCATCGAAGGGCTACAGGCTGCTGTGCAGCAGATTCCGCGACGCGCAGGCGCAACTGAAAGGGCATCGGCCAGCCTGCACGTTCTACAGCCGCTTGCCGAGGTTCCGAATAGACCATGTGTTCATCCATCCCAGCATCCAGGTGACCGGCATCACGGTGCCGCGCTCGGAACTTGCCACGGTCGCCTCCGACCATCTCCCACTGATCGCCGATCTCGCGATTCATTGCCCGGACGCAGAGGTTCGCGATGATCCACACGGCATGGACGAGACACGGGATAGAGCCGAGCAGGGTGAGCAGGATGTTCAACCAGAACGCGAACAGGCGCGTCACTTGGCGACAAAACATTGCGATTTGTCCATTCGCCCTGGGTGCATTGGCCGGAAACCATGGGCCATGGGAGATGGTATCAGCCTAATGGAAGATGGCTGCTGCCGACCGTTTGGAGCGCGTTACCGTACCCTTTATGCCGCTTGCTCCTCAGTTGTATTTACCTCCGGCATAGGCAGTTGGGCCTGACCTGCGCACAGGCAGGCGCCAAAAATGAAAACGGCTCCGGAAACATAGATCCAGAGCAGCAAGGCCATGATCCCACCAAACGTTCCGTAGACCGCGTTCAATGTGGCGAAGTCTTTCAGGTAGATAATGAACAGGTTTTCACCCGCTCGTAATAAAACCGTTGCGCATAAAGCAGCTGCCCAGACTTCGACAAATCGCGTAGGCCGGCTCGGAGCAAACCGGTAGAACAGGATCAGGCCGATAAACACCACTACAGAAGGGATGAAAAAGCTGACCAGGGCATAGACCCAGGAACGGTACTCATACAGGGGGAACAGCCAACTCTTGGCTATCCGCATCAGCACCGGCACCGCCATGCCCAGGAGGACCGCAGAGGCCGTGCTGCCGAGTAACGTCAGACTTTTCAGCGGCAGCCGCCACCAATTGTACACTGCGCTGCCCCAGGCGCGATTGCTTGCCACGATCAGGGTAGCGAAACATTGAAGGGCGGTCCAGGCCAGGGCGAGAGAGGCGACCATGCTTGCCTTGTCGCGTGCATTGATGACACCAGCGATGGCAGTGGAAATATACTGCTGCATCTCGCCGCTAATCGGGACGTAGCCCTCCATAGCGGCGATAACTTCTTTGCTGGCAATATTTCTATCGACAAATGTCGAAACAACCGTGACCAAGATAATCATCAAAGGAAACAGGGAGAAAAATGCATTGAAGGCAAAGGCTCCTGCCAACTGCACTCCGTCAATTTCCGCAAACTTTTTAGCAGCAAGACCAATGACAGTCCAAGTCCGTTGAATTTTTTGCCAAAGTCTGCCTTGCCATCGTACCAATGCTGCAGGACGCATGTTGTGGCGCTTCCTTTTCACCGCCTTGCTCTCCGCACCATCTTCACCCCTTCCAGAATAAGCAGCGGGATGGTGCTCAGGGCCAGAAGCAGCAAGCTATGGGTGAACGGCATGTATGACGTCTTGAGTAGACGGCCCAGGATTGCACTGTGGTGGCTCCAGACCTGGAAACCAAAAGAAACGGCTACCACGATGATCAGGTTGAGGTTGGTGAACAACGAGATGCGCCAAACCTGCTTGGTTTCACTGCGGGCGCCAAAGGACCGCAAAAGCTCGGCAAAGACCAGCACGGTGAAGGCGTAGGTGCGCGCCGTTTCCAGGGGTTGCGTCTTGAGAATGTAGAGGTACACCGCAAAAGCGATCCCGGCCGTGAGACCGCCGGTGAGCAGCATCGAGCGGAGGAAGCTGCGGTCCGTCATGCTTTCTGTTCTGGGGCGCGGGCGGCGTTGCATCACGTCGGGGTCAATAGGGTCGGTGGCCAGGCAGAGCGCGGGCAGGCCATCGGTGACCAGATTGATCCACAGCAGATGAATCGGCAGCAGAGGCGACGGTAAACCTATGGCGACGCAGATCGTCATCAGCAGCAGTTCGCCGGTGTTGCCCGCCAGCAGGTATTGCAGCGTTTTGCGGATGTTGTCGTATATGCCGCGACCTTCTTCGACGGCCGCGACAATGGTGGCAAAGTTGTCGTCGGTGATGATCATGTCCGCGGCCTGCTTGGTGACTTCCGTGCCCGATTGTCCCATGGCGATGCCGATGTCAGCGCCTTTGATGGCCGGAGCATCGTTGACACCGTCGCCGGTCATGGCCACCACGGCTTCTTTATCGGTTTTCAAGGCACGGATAATGCGCAGTTTATGCAGGGCGGTGACGCGGGCATAGACGACGGTTTTCAGCGCCCGCTGCCGGAGTTCGTCTTCGGATATGTTCTCCATCTCGATTCCGGCGATAACTGATTCGTCGCCGGTGGCGAGGCCGATTTCCCGGGCAATAGCTGCCGCGGTGTGCGGATGGTCGCCGGTAATCATCACCACCCGAATGCCGGCGGCGCGACATTTGGCTACGGCGTCCTTGGCCTCTTGACGCGGCGGATCGTACATGCCTGTCAGACCGACGAACACCAGGTTGCGCTCGACGGCATCGGCAGTAAGCTCGGAGGGCGAAGCGTTGTCCAGGTCGCGATAGGCCGATCCGAGCACCCGCAAGGCTTGCTGCGCCATTGCGGTGTTGTGCGTCTCAATGCTCCGGCGATCCTCGTCCGTTATGGGCCGGACTCCGGTGCCGGTGTAAATCACCGTGCAGAGTTCCAGCAACACGTCGGGCGCACCGTTGATCAGGGCGCGCAGCCTGCCGTCCGGCATCCTGCGAATCACCGTGTTTCGTTTGCGGTCGGAGTCGAAGGGAATTGCATGGTGCTTCGGCAGTTCCGCCTCGATCTTCTTGCGGTTGCCGCCGGCCTTGGCGCCAGCCGAAAGCAAGGCCCCTTCGGTGGGATCGCCGACGGTGTGCCAGTCACCGTCTTCTTCAACGAGATGCGAATTGTTGCAGCCGAGGAGAACGGTTGCCAGTTCGAGCAGCGGCGCCGTGTATTCGGCCTCCGGTTTCTTGCCCGCCAAGCGGACTTCACCTTCCGGTCCGTAGCCGTCCCCGGTCACCTCAAAGCTTTGGCCGGCGACATACAGCCCGCGCACGGTCATTTCGCCGGCCGTGAGCGTCCCGGTTTTATCCGTACAGATGATGGTCGTCGAGCCGAGGGTCTCAACTGCCGGCAGTCTGCGCACGAGCGCGTGACGGCGGGACATGCGCAGTACGCCGAGTGCAAGCGCGACCGTGACGATGGCCGGCAATCCTTCCGGGACAGCGGCCACCGCAAGGCTGACCGCAGTCATCGTCAGTTCATAGAGATTGGTTCCGCGAAGCATCCCCAGCCCGAAAAGCAGGGCAACGATGGCAAGCGCCGCCCAGACGAGGATGCGTCCGACCGAATCGAGTTTCTTCTGCAACGGGGTGCTTTCTTCAGCACCTTCCTTTGCAAGCAGTCCGGCGATGCGGCCCAGCTCGGTGTGCATCGCCGTGGCCACAACGACGGCCAGACCGGTGCCCGCTGCGACCGCGGTGGCCATGAACACCATGTTGGCGCGGTCGCCAAGGGGGACATCGCTCCCAGCCAATGTCGGGGGCTGTTTGGTCACCGCTGCCGATTCGCCAGTCAGGGTCGATTCGATGCACCTGAGTGAGGCCGCTTCCAGGAGCCGGGCATCGGCCGCCACCAGGTCACCGGCCTCCAGCGCCAGGATATCGCCAACGACGATTTCCGAGGCTGGGATCGAAATGATGGCCCCATCGCGCCGCACCTTGGCCCGGGGCGCGGTCATCTTCTTCAGCGCTGCAATCGACTCTTCGGCGTTGAACTCCTGGTAGAAACCGATAGCGGCGTTGAGGATAACAATGGCGAGGATGGCGACGGCGTCGACAACTTCACCCATTACGGCGGAGATCACCCCGGCAGCAATAAGTATCCAGATGATCAGGCTCTTGAACTGACCGAGAAAAATCCGCAGCGTGCTGATGCGTTTGCCTTCCTGCAATTTGTTCAGGCCATTGGCGGCAAGGCGCTGTGCGGCCTCGGTAGCCGAGAGTCCGGTCGATTTTGAACCAAGTTCTGCCAAAACCTCCTCGGCAGAACGGTGGTGCCAGGCGGTACCCTTGGAAGTGTCGTTGGTGGCCGATGGCGGGATCATGCGGTTCTCCTTCACCCAGCCATTGATCCGGCACGGGCAATTGGGGCAAATTTTTGAGCGATATCCTCAGGTGAGAAATTACCCTTGATACAAATGGCGGCTATTGCGGTTTCGGGCATGCCCGGCTGCCCGGCTGTGTCGAGCGTCTTCGGTGTCCGCCCGAGGTAAAACAGCCTCAAGGACACAAAGCATCGATTGGATCCCGCGATGCTCCTTCATCAGCTCTTTAGTGGCTTTTACAGCTATCTTCTTTTGTTATGGTGGTTGTTTCAATGCCGGTAGGTGGCGGCCAGGCCTGTCTGGCCAGGCATTCGCTCGGCCGGTATGACCATGACCCGGCCTCCCATCGTGCCGACCAACTCGCCCAGATCGTCAAGCAGGTCATCAACCTGCGGGTGGCTCAGATCGGCAACCTCGACCCGGCCTGTCGAACCGTCCAGTCGGCCGGCAATCCGGCGGTCAGCCTCGATCAGCAGCGTGGAAACTCTTCCTGCGGCGGCGGCCTGAGCAATCTGTGCCAGATCATCACTGCCAAGCCCATTGGATTTCGCCGCCATAAACTCGTCGGCCAGTGCAGCCAGCCGGGCCTGATACTGCGGCTCGACGACCTGCCAGGCACGTTGCCGAAGCTCATTGACGGTCAGGGCATCGGGATTAATCATGAGTCCCTCCGTCATTAGCAACGGGTTCTGGCTCACCTGACGGAAAAGATGGTGATGCTCCGGCAACGCCGCCAGGATCAACGGCAGGCCCGAAGGCCCGGAAGAGTGCTTGAGCACCGCCCGGTCGACGGCACGAAAAAATCGCTCCGCGTCGATGTCGGCCTCGTCCTTCTTCCCGCCCTGACTATGGTGCATCGGCCTGCTCCCTCCGCCGACGCCGCCATAGGAGGCGACGGTCTGGTGCGGTTCGGTCAGCTCCGCTCCCAGTGCCTCGTTGATCGTCCGCGGCACTTCCGGAGCAGAGTCGATTGCGTCAAGCGTGTCACGGTTGCCTTCGAAAAGCTGAACCTTGCCGATGCTTAATCCCAGGACCTGGTAGCGGTCGACTGATTGAAGAAAACGTCGCAATGGCTTGGTGTGAAAACTGTCGGCCACGACAGCCATTTCAGCGACCGGCCGCTGAAGCCGGAACACTCGAAACAGGCCCGTCCCACTCAGCACGGCCAATCCATCCAAGGTATGGTTCCAGAAGTCCTCATCGCCGGCGAGATCTTCGAATGGCTCCAAAAGGAGCCGGGTCTGTGCAGCCGGATACTGTTGCCGGAGCGATGCCTCCAGCACCTTGACAAGATTGCCAAACCGGATAGGGTCCTGCTGATTCTCGGGATAGCGCCGATGGGTCGGCTGGTACAGCGAGAGGCAGGGCGGCTGGTGAACCAATGCCAACTCAGCCAGTGAATCGATGGTGAGTACATTGTTGCTCTGGGTCATATTCATTGTCAGTCCTTTGTCGGTTGTTGGTGCGTTGATATAATTGCCCCCGTTTCAAATGCTTCGAGTACTCGTGCCAGTTTGCGTTCAAATCTTGCCCGGTCGTACGGGGATCCGATGGTGCGTTCGGCCAACTCAGCGATCCATTGCATTCGTTCACCAACAGCCCGTCGTCGGCCTGGATCGGTGGTCTGACCGGCGATGGTGTGCAGGGCGTCGAGCATCCGCACCATAATGGCGATGTTGCCTGTACCATTCTGCCGGATCTGGTCAAAGGCTTCGGCCAACAGACTTTCGAAGCTCGGGCCTCGGGAAATGAGGCGCAGTTTTCCCTGATCCAGGCAGTGGGAGGGGGCAAACCTGCGGGTCGCAAGCCGGACCATGATCGCCGCCAGGTAATCGATGCACATCACTGCGGTCGTGGTGTCGTTGATGCCGGGCGACAGCGCTTTCATGGCAATGTCCACGATCTGCCGGATGCCGAAGGCGGCATCGGTTTCCACCGTGCGCTGACGGCTGACGCTATAGGCCGCATTCAGTTTGGCCGTTGTTTCATCATCCATGCTGTTTGGGTCCACCACCGAGAGCAGCGGTGCGCCCTCGATGAGAAACTCCCCGATGCCGTGTTCCATCCGCAGGATAGTCTCGTGTTCGCGGGCCACATCCAGGAGTGCTCCCGTGTCGACACCCTCGATGTAACCGGTCTTCCGGGCCGGGATCGCCGCCGACCAATGCTGATCGGCAAGAGACGTCCAGAGGATGCCATCCCGGTCGTTATCGCCCAGTTCCTGGGCAAACAGGTTGTCCACGGCCGCAATGGTCTCTTCTGCGGTTGCGGCAATAATGCTTGAAGCCTGAATTAATACCGAGATGTGATGGATGAAATAGATCAGAGAGGCGATGCCAATAAAGGCGATTATCAACCCAGCCAGCACGGCCAGCGCTGGAACAAACGCCCCTTCGTCACCCCCGCGAATGGTCCGCAGCACCACCAGGCAGTAGGCGAAAATGCCGACGAACACTCCGAGTACCACCTGAGTGACGCGGTCGCGCATAAAAGTCCGAATGACCCGTGACGTGTACTGACTGGATGCCAGAGAAAGGGCCACCAGGGTGATGGAGAAGACCACGCCGGCCACGGTGATCATCGAGCCGGCAACGGCAGTGAGCAGACCGCGAGCACCGGCTGCACCAGAGCCGAAAAGCAATGGCCATCGCTCGACGACAGGTAGATCGACAGTCGCGTCCACGGTGATCAGGACGATGGCGAGCACCACGGCGTCCAGGACCACCACAGTAGGGACGAACCAGAAGCTGGAGCGATTTATTTGCCACCAATGGTGAAATTTTCTGAGCATTATCGGTTCCCTCTCTTTTAGAGCATCGGTTCTTCCGGCGGTTTCTCTGAGGGAGAAACGGCAGAAGCAACCGGCAGGAGATTCTCCCCGTCCTTTAACGGCTGAGCTTGCCGTGCCTGTTCCTCAATGACCGCGGCTTCGCTGTATAAGCCGGCTTCGGCTTTCGAGGATACTGCATCGGGGGTTTCCTCTGGCGGTTGCACGGGGTGTTGTTCTCCTGTCAGGGTATCCGCACCCCGGGGAACGGCCGGTTTTCCCTCGAGTCCGGGCATCGGCATGCCTCGGGGGACGGTACTCTCTTGGGCATCGCCGAGGGGAATCCAGAAGCCCTGCTGCTGCAAGGCCAGTTTAACCAGCCGAATGATTGAGGACCGTACCTTCATCCAACTGTATTCACGACCGTTCAGCCAGAAGTAGACCCGGAGGTTGACTGTTGTCGTTCCCAGGGCCTCCACCAAAACCGAAGGCTCGGGGTCGGTGAGCACTGCGGGGTGGCTTGTTAGCACTTTCCGGGCAATCTCCTGAGCTTTGCTGATCGAATCGTCGTAGCCGATGCGGATAACGAAATTCTCGCGCCGGTTGGCGTTGGTCGTGAAGTTGCGGAGGTTGCTTTTGTACACGGTGGCGTTGGGTATTTGCGCGAGGTTCCCGTCGAGGGTCATCAAGATCGTCGTCCGCACGTTCAATTGCTGCACGTACCCGGTCACATCGGAAATTTCGACCAGGTCGCCCATTTCGTATGGCCGCTGCATGCTGAGAAAGATGCTGGCCAGGAAGTTTTCGGTGATATCACGGAAGGCGATGCCCACCACCAGTCCGATCAGTCCGGTGCCGCCAACTACGGTCAGCGCCAGTTGCGTCAGGCCAGCAACTTTGAGCACGACGTAAAAGCCAAAAAGAAACACAAACACGCTCGCCCCGCGCGCGATCACGTTGCGCAGCAATTTTGCCTGAATCCGCTGGCCAATAAAGGCCAGTGCGCCTCGTGTGGCCAGCCTGCTCGCCCCCACCGACAACACCATGATGAACAGGCCAAAGACGAACAAGGGGAGCGAACGGATGAAGTCGCGCCATAATATGAGCAGTCCGCTTGTCGCCGGACGGAAATCCCATACCGGTGGATCGAATACGTTCATCCGGTTGGCCACGGCAACGACGTCCTGGGTGTTGCGCGCCAGATCGCCAGCCCATTTTTTGAGCACTTCGGACTCCACCTGGCCATTGAGAAAAACGACTCCTTCCTCGACCCGGACTTGCGGGTCAATGAACCAGTCCGTGGCCTTCAGGACATTCTGAAGTCGCTTGCGGATCTCTTCATCGCGCGCAACCGGCTTGACGTCGACTTTAGCGGGCACCAGCGAAAGCACTTCTTTATCGGGGGCCAGTCCTGTCTGGGGATGGCTGGCTTTACCGACCGATTCCTGAGCCATGACCGTCAAGGTCAGCAGGCTGCAGACAGTACCTAGCACAAAGGCTTGCAAAACCACTGTACAACCACGGCAAACATATCGAAGCATGGGCACACTCTTTTTGGGCACAAGTTAGGCGTTGCTTCTCCGTTGGCCCTCGCCAGCCGGCTTTGTGATGTGCCCGCCGGACTCGAAGCACGCTGCCTTGGTTTCTGTCGTGCGGGTGACGGATTGAAGATTTCCTGCTCCGCTGATTTCCGGGCGGAGACTGGCCGTGATCGAGTTCCTGCTTGTACCGTCAATCCTGGAAGCCGTGCAAAGCTTCGCTCCAAACAGGATTCCTTTCCCGGCCTGCAACTCCATCTTCAGTGCGCCCCGGAAGGTTACCCGCCCGATAGAATGCCACACCGGAATATCCTCCGGCCCGGGGCATCAAGAATCCAAGCAGCGCCAGAATCAGCAGAATCATCGCGTGATTATTCACGGCCACTCTTCCACCTCCAATTCCGGATCTCAGGCAGGTCTTCGCCATGCGCGGTGATGTATTGTTTGTGCTCGATGAGCTTGTCGCGAATGGCCTGCTTGGCGTATGCGGCCATGGGGCCGAGGGCGGGGACCCGATCGATGACGTCGGCCACGAGGTGAAAGCGGTCGAGGTCGTTCTTCACCACCATGTCGAACGGCGTCGTGGTGGACCCTTCCTCTTTGAAGCCGCGCACGTGCAGGTTTTTATGGTTGGTACGGCGATAGGTGAGCCGGTGAATCAGCCAGGGATAGCCGTGGTAGGCGAAGACGATCGGCTTGTCGGCGGTGAACAGGGTGTCGAAATCACGGTCACTCAAGCCGTGGGGGTGTTCACTCTGCGGCTGCAGTTTCATCAAATTGACCACGTTCACCACCCGGATCTTCAAGGCCGGAAAAAGCTCGCGCAGTGATTGCACGGCGGCCAGGGTCTCAAGCGTGGGCACATCACCGCAGCAGGCCATGACCACATCCGGCTCGCCGCCCAGGTCGTTGCTGGCCCACGGCCAGATGCCCAGACCGGCGCTGCAGTGCTTGACGGCGGCATCCATGTCGAGCCACTGCGGTCCGGGTTGTTTGCCGGCGACGATCACATTGACGTAGTTGCGGCTCTTCAGACAGTGGTCGGTCACCGAAAGCAGGGTGTTGGCATCGGGGGGCAGGTAGACGCGAATGACGGCCGACTTTTTGTTGGCCGCGACATCGATGAAGCCCGGGTCCTGGTGACTAAATCCGTTATGGTCCTGCCGCCACACATGCGACGACAGCAGATAGTTCAGCGAAGCAATCGGCCGGCGCCACGGTATTTCGCCAGTGACGTCCAGCCACTTGGCGTGCTGGTTGAACATAGAGTCGATGATATGGATGAAAGCTTCGTAGCAGGAAAAAAAACCGTGCCGGCCGGTCAGCAGATACCCTTCGAGCCAGCCCTCGCATTGATGCTCGCTCAGCATTTCCATAACGCGGCCATTGGGGGCGACGTGATCGTCGCCGGCGATTATTTCCGCCGTCGAGCAGCGACTGGTGACCTCGAACACAGCGCCCCAGCGGTTCGAGGACGTTTCGTCCGGACTGAAGATGCGAAAGGTGGCGGGATTGAGCTTGATCACATCGCGAATGAACTCGCCCTGAATGCGGGTGGCTTCGGCGTCCACGCCACCTGGTTTCGGCACCTTCACCGCAAAGTCGCGGAAATCGGGCAGACGCAGATCGCGCAGCAATACACCGCCGTTGGCATGGGGATTGGCGCTCATCCGGCGCTCGCCTTTGGGGGCAAGATCGGACAGTTCGGCGCGAAGCTTTCCGGCCTGGTCGAACAACTCGTGGGGCCGGTAGCTCTGCAGCCATGTTTCCAGAATCTTCACATGTCCCGGACGACTCATATCGCCCATCGGCACTTGGTGCGAGCGCCAGGTGCCTTCCGTTTGCTTCCCGTCCACAACCTTCGGACCGGTCCAGCCCTTGGGTGAGCGCAGGATGATCATCGGCCAGCGGGGCCGCTCCTTGAACCCCAGACTGCGGGCTTCACGCTGCATCCGCTGGATCTCGCCGACCACGGTGTCAAGCGTCGCGGCCATGAGAGCGTGCATCGCCATGGGGTCATCGCCCTCGACGAAATAGGGCGTGTAGCCATAGCCGCGGAAGAGCGCCTCCAGTTCGTCATGGGAAATGCGCGCCAACACCGTTGGGCCGGCGATCTTGTAGCCGTTCAGGTGTAATATGGGCAGCACGGCGCCGTCGTGGACCGGGTTGAGAAATTTGTTCGAGTGCCAGCTCGTGGCAAGCGGGCCGGTCTCCGCTTCGCCATCGCCGATGACGCAGGCGACCAACAGGTCCGGATTGTCAAAGGCCGCGCCAAAAGCATGCGAAAGCGAATAGCCCAGCTCACCCCCCTCATGAATCGAACCCGGCGTCTCCGGTGCAACATGGCTGGGGATACCGCCGGGAAAGGAGAACTGGGTAAACAGCCGCTTCAACCCGTCCTCGTCTTGGGAGATGTTGGGATACACCTCGCTGTAGGTTCCCTCGAGATAGGCATTCGCCACCAGCCCCGGCCCGCCATGGCCCGGCCCGGTGATATTGATGACGTTGAGGTCGTATTCCTTGATGATGCGGTTGAGGTGGACGTAGATGAAGTTCAGCCCCGGTGTCGTTCCCCAGTGACCGAGCAGACGCGGTTTAATGTGCGCCAGCGCCAGCGGTTTCTTCATCAGCGGATTGTCGTAGATGTAAATCTGACAGACCGACAGATAGTTGGCGGCCCGCCAGTAGGCGTCCATCTGATGAAGCCGATCCGGGGAAAGAGCCTGTGTCTTTGTCTTCATGCTTTGATTCTCCTGTGTTCAGCCAAGGCCGAGAGCGCGATGAACTGTTTTGATGTACACAAAATGCATCCTGACTTTCCGCAGCCGCAAAGCGTTGCCGATGACCGTGACGGAACGCAGGCGCATGGCGGCACTGGCGTTGGTCGGGCTGAGCAGCAGACTGATAAACAGGTACAGTACCTCGCCATTGGAATTCCGAGCGCATTGTGGAAACGAGCGGAAAACAGGTTCTCGATCTCCAGGCCAAGCGTACGGAGTTCGCGGATTGCTTCGGTAGTGGGGTGGATTGTATCGGATCAATAACAGTGACGATTTCTCCCGGTTGGCCGATCATCACCGCCCGACTGGCGCAGAGTTAAATGCATAGTCAGGGTTTTCGCCTTGGAGAGTGCAGATCTCATCAAGCTACTGTCCTAGCATTTTCATGGTCTCGCGCCTGAACGCGGGAAGGTCTGCCGGTTGCCGGGAGGTGATCAGATTGCCGTCAACAACAACCTCCCGGTCTTCATAAAGTACCCCTGCCTCATTGAGCTCACTCGCCACCGACTGGTAACAGGTGGCACCCCGCGTTGTTAGCCGGCTTATGGCGAGAGCTTCTTGGCCACTGCCCGGGCAGCGATCACGACCGGGTCCCAGACCGGTGAAAACGGGGGGGCATAACCAAGGTCGAGGTTGATTATCTCTTCCACCGTAAAACCGGCATGAAGAGCTGTTGCCAAGGTGTCTATTCGCTTGGCCGAACCTTCCATGCCGACAATCTGGCCTCCCAGCAGGCGGCCGCTCCCTTTTTCGGCCAGCACCTTGACGGTTATTGCTCCGGCGCCGGGATAGTATCCCGCCTTGGTTCGACTCTTGATAACGGCGCTCTCCCATTCAATCCCCAACTTATTGAGCTCCTTTTCCTGAAGACCGGTCCGCGCGACTTCAACCTGGCATATCTTGGTGACGGCTGTCCCCACCACTCCGGGGAAGGTGGCATAGCCCCCTCCCAGGTTGATACCCGCCACCCGACCGTGGCGGTTCGCCACTGTGCCCAGCGCAATATAGAAGGGTTTGCGGCTCACCAGATGAAACGATTCGGCGCAATCCCCTGCCGCCCAGATACCGGCGATGCCGGTTTCCATCCGCTCGTTGACGCGAATCGCCCCTTTTTCTCCGAGCGGGATGCCAGCGCCAGCTGCAAGTGCCGTGTTGGGGCGCACTCCGAGGCCGAGAATCACGATATCGGCTGGCAGGATTCGCTTGTCGGTGACAATTCCGGTTACCTTCCCGGCCATTGTCTCGAACTCGGTCAGCGCCTCTTCCAGGTACAGGGTGACGCCGTTCTCCCGCAGCGCCTGGGAGACCAATGCCCCCATGTCCTCATCAAGGGTGGTCATCACCTGCGGCGACCGACTGATCAGGGAAACCTCCAGGCCATTCATGACCAGGGCTTCTGCCATTTCCAGACCAATGTAGCCACCGCCGACCACAATCCCTTTTTTCATTCCCGCTTGATCGAGACGATTGCGAATATCCAGTCCACTTGCAAGGGTGTTGACCCCGCAGATGTGGACGGCGTCGGCGCCAGGGAGATCCGGACAGATCGGGACCGCGCCGGTGGCGATCAGGAGTTGATCATAGGGTGCCCACATTGATCGGCCACTGTTCAGATCGCGGACCTGCACCTTTCTCCCGGTGGCATCAATGGCCACCACCTCGTGCAGCACCCGTACATCGATGCCATCGCGCTGGCGAAAAGTTTCCGGAGTGCGAACAATGAGTTGTTCTTCCGTGTCGACAACCCGGCCGACGTAATACGGAATACCTCAAGCGGAGTAGGAAGTGTGTGGCCCCCGTTCAAAGACGACGATGTCCAAATCGGGCCGGCGACGCTTTGCCTGGGAGGCGGCGCTCATCCCCGCCGCATCTCCACCGATGACAACCAGTTTTTCTTTCGTCATGATCGATCTCCTTACTCAGTAATGCCGGTCTGATGGCTCTTGCGAAATGGCGGCGATCCGTGGTTGTCCGCCAAATATCATTGTTATAAGTTATTGCGCTCAAACCAAACAAACATCCCTATAGTTCCTGCGCAGAAGACAGGAATGATAAGCCAAGGAGAGACACCCAAGATTTCAACCAACCCGATTTTCCCCAAGTCCTTCCATGCTAAAACCGTGGATTTGAAAACAGGGTAAAGCTCCGCGTAGACGGCTGCCCCCACAACCATGCCAGCAATGGCGAAGACCGCATGCCAGCGCCCCTCGCCAAGAGCTCCTATAGAGGTGCCCGGACAGAAACCCATCACCGCCCAGCCGCAGCCGAAAAGGGCGCCTCCAACCAAGACAGCGCCAATGTTCATAGCCTTGTGGCTCAAGGCAATAATTCCAACACTGGCAAGAAGCTGAATCCCAACCATGCCGACCAGTATAGCGGACAGCATGAATTTGAAGATTGTCATGTCCTTCAAGAGCATTGCGCCGACCTGCTTATCAAAGCGCAGCACCCGTCCCTTTTGAAGGAGAAACCCGAACAATATCCCGGTAATTAACCCAAGTGCCTGCTCGATGCTCATGACGCCCTCCTCCTGTAAACAAATCCGGCAACGACGACCCCAACGGCGAAGAACATGACGAGTGCAATAAAAGAACTCACCGATAATTGCATCATGCCGCTGAGACCGTGTCCGCTAGGACAGCCATCGGCCATGCGGGCACCCATCATGGCAACAATACCTCCCAAGAAGGCGGCAGCGCCTCGTTTCGCTATCGATGGGCCAAACCGTTCCTCCCAAATCGGGGGGACACGTTCCAGTTTGAAGCTCTTGTCGGTTGTGGATGCGATCAAGGCTCCGAAAAAGATCCCAATAACGAGCATGAACTGCCAATCCACCCGAACTTTTTCCTTGGTGAAGTATTCGTTGGCAGCGACTCGATCCGGAAAGACAGTCCGTTCAAGCAGCCCCGCAGCACGCACAAAGGTGGTTGATGCGCCAAGATAATTGGTCTTCCCCATCAATTGCGTAGTTGCATACACCGAAACGATAGCCAACACTCCTACCAGCGCTCCTGCCAGATAAGGACTCCATCCGCCATCTTCTGTTTTCCACTTCATTGTTCTCTCCTTTCCTATGTTTGAGATCGAAAAAAAGTAATAAACCGGTTTCTGGTAACCATTTAAAGTTTCCGGTCCATAGGTCTACGATTCACTATTTTTGCGGTCTAGCCAACTGGTAATCATGCGAATTCGCAGGATAACCAAAACCGTTGTTCACCTTGGTTTTGAGGTCTCCTTGACCAAAATTTATGTATCCGTGGGCCAAGAATAGCACTTTTCACGGTGTGCATTTCTTTCTCTCCAATTCCTATGCCAGTAGTCATCACCCCAAACATCACGGATTATCATATTAAAATTATTATATTATTTTCTTAACCAGCATTTGCATTGATGTTCGTTGCCGGCATGCAAAAAGAGGTCATACTTGACCGATGGCTAAATGTGACCTCTTGTACATGAGGAGAGGAAGGGGATGGGCAATGCAACTATTTTATAAATATATATAAAATTCAGTATAGTATACAAACAGATACCCTGCGTAAAAATCGGCCCGGAGATTGCTTTTACGACTATTAGTTATACTGGGAGCCCACAAGAGCGGATTTTTGTCGATCAACTTTTATGGCTTTCGAAAACCTGCATAGGGCAGGGGCTCGATAATTCAACAAACGTGGAGGATTACAAATGAAAAGGATAATGGTAATGCTTTCGATGGTCGCGGTTGTTCTCTTTGCTACCCATGCTTTTAGTGCGGACCAAGAGGCTATCAGTAAAAATGTGAATGAGGTTGTTGCTGCCATTAATGGTGGCAAGGGGGCTGCAAGCTTTGCCCCTGATGCTTACACGCCATATGCTTTTATCATGGAAGCAGAAGGTAAACTCATAGTGCATCCAACTTTGGCCGGGAAGGATCTGAAAGTCGAAGGCATGCCTATCTATGAGGCCATAAAGGCTGCAACGCCTCAAGGATCTTGGGTTAAATACATATGGAAAGATAAGGAAAAAAATACCTACGTAAAAAGGACAAGCAACAATCTTATTGTAGGCAGTGGATATTAATTTTTTAAAACTATAGTTGGCTATGTATTATAGGGATTCCAATTGGAATCCCTATTTGTATTTATGAGTACCACTCTGTATGGGGCGTAAGAGCGAACCACCTCCTCGCCTGCATCCAAACAGCACCCTTGCTTCAGCCAGGTGCGCAGGCTACGCTCGTCGCGGCGCATCGCCAGGGCCTGCGTGGAACAGGTTCCGTTCCGCCGCTGGCTGACCCGGCAACATCCATCCGGACCACTGCGCCTTGGCACGGTTCCATGGCTCAAAAGTCCTCGTCTCGCTAAGTCAAGACAGCGCGGTCATATGAAAATTATGATTGAATGTGCACCGCTCCTGAAGAGGCACAGGGAATGACAGGAGGCCGACCTGGAAAACCATTCCCATCCCGGCCATTTCCGTGTATTTTGGCGTGTCGAAGATCGAGGCGGGCCAGGCGCCCTCCGCATGGCAGATCACTGTCGGAAATCCTCGATCATGCTTTCTCCCCTGCAAGGCCGTGATGAAGACTTCAGCACCCTCCGCGCTCCGCATTCTCCTGCTCCCAATGCTGGCCGCGCTGACCGCCTGCGCCCCGGTCGGGCCGGACTACCAACCGCCCCAGACGGCCATGCCGCCCGCC